>VBJR01000334.1 GCA_005880175.1 Chloroflexota bacterium | reverse complement strand
GTGCGCCTCCTCGGGACCGACCACCAGGAGCGCCGACCGGTGCACCTCGTCGGGGACGCCGGCCGCGGCGACCTCCGACCCGCCGTCCTCCGTGACGGCGACCAGCAGCGCGTGGTGCGTGTGGGCCGGGAACTCGTGCGTCGTGAGGTCGGCCCGGAGCAGGCTGAGGCCGCGCGTGCGCGGGTCCAGCCAGTACCGGGTCGCGTTCCGCGGATCCACACGGGCCACGAGCCGAGCGTAGGCCAAAACGGGTACTTCTCCGGGTGCCACGGGCGCCCGACAAGAGGAACCTGCGGCCATGGCGGACATCGACATCGAGCAGCTGCGGAGATCGCTGGCGGAGCGCGGCGGCCGGTGGAGCGCCGGCGAGACCTCCATGACCCGGATCCCGCCCGCGGAACGCCAGCGCCGGCTGGGCGTCGACCTCGACGAGACCCGGCTGGCCGAGCACCGGCAGCGGCCGGAGCCCGACCTGGCCCTGGTCGTGGCCGAGTCGGCCGTCGGGCCCGAGGTGCGGAACCGCGAGGCCGAGGTCGAGCGCGCCGCCGCGACCGTGCGCGACTCGATGGCGCTGCGCCGCCGGGCCGAGGAGCTGGTGTCCGTCGCGGGGCTGCCGTTCTGGTGGTTCCTGCTCGTGGACTGGCGCAGCAGGTTCGGCCTCGACGCCGTGACGTCGGTGAAGGACCAGGGCGGGTGCGGATCGTGCGTGTCCTTCGGCACGATCGCGACGCTGGAGTCGATGCTCCTGATCGAGCGCAGCCTGGGCCTCGACCTCTCGGAGGCGGAGCTGCTGTTCTGCGGCGGGGGCGGCTGCGGCGGCTGGTGGCCCGACGCCGCGGTGACGTACCTGCGAGCCCGCGGCGTCGGTCAGGAGGGCTGCTTCCCGTACCAGCCGTGGGACATGCCCTGCGCGCCGTGCGGCCGTCGCGACGGCGAGGCGATCAAGGTCAGGGCCAGTACCGTTCTGTTCGACGTGGGCCAGCGCAAGGACTACCTGGCGTGGATCGGGCCGACGATGTGCGTCTTCGCGGTGTACGCCGACTTCTACGGCTACACCGGCGGCGTGTACTCGCACGTGTCCGGCGGGTTCGAGGGGCTGCACTGCGTCGAGGTCGTCGGGTACGACGACTTCGAGCGGTGCTGGATCTGCAAGAACAGCTGGGGCGGCGGCTGGGGCGACGGAGGCTTCTTCCGGATCGCCTACGGCCAGTGCGAGATCGACACCACCTATCCGTTCTGGGGCGTCTCGCGCACGGAGTTCTGGACCTGAGCGAGCGCGACGCCGAGGAGCGGGTGGTCGCATCCGTGGGTGACGCCTTCGATATCGCTCTCGAGGGCGTCCCCACCTCTGGCTACGTCTGGGAGGTGGAGCTCGGCGACCTGGGCTCGGCCGTCGAGCTGCTGGGCAGGGAGACCCGGCCGCCGGGGGCGCCCGGGGCGCCGATCGTCGGCGGGCGGGCGTCGCAGGTGTTCCACTTCCGTGCCGTCACGCCCGGCGAGGGCACGCTGCGCTTCCGCTACGGCCGGAGCTGGGAGCCCATGCCGGTGCGTGAGCATCTGGTGCGGGTCGCGGTTCGGGCCTAGAGACCCTCGCCGTGGAGCCGGGCGGCCAGGTGCCGGATGGCCACGGCCAGCTGCTCCAGCTCGACCAGCGCCTCGATCGTGGGTCGCGGGTGCAGCGTCCACGCGATCGACGGCCACGGCTTCGCGCTGGCCAGCCAGTGCAGCTGCAGGTTCTCTTCGAGGTCGTCCGCGACCGCGTCGAGCGTGCGCGACAGCCGGTCGTGCTCGCTGTCGATGACCAGGCCCCGAATCGTGCGCAGCGCCCTCGCCTTCCCCGCCCGCACGGCCAGCAGCAGATGCTCGAGGTCCCAGTCCTCGGGCTCGGCCGCGTCGGGATCGTCGACGACCTCGAGCTCGAGCGCCACCCGATGCGTGGCCTTCGTCCGCGGTGTCATGCCTTGCCCCCGTGCCATGATTTGAAACAGCGTACCCCTTGGAACAACGAAGCAGTCAGACTATCTGCCTCATACCTGTCTCAGAGGGGTTTCCTCCCGAACGCATAGGCGCAGCGCACCAGCGTGTGGTGGCGCTCGAACTCGGCGGAGGCCTCCTGGATCAGCTCGATGCCCTCCTCGATCGGGAGGCGCGAGTGCGCGTGGAGCACCTCGCACGTGCGGGTGAACCCGGCGCGGAGGTCGGTCGCCATCAGCTCGCCGACGCGGCCGGCCCACAGGCCGACGGGCATGTCGAAGTCGCGCCGCTCGACGCTTCGTAAGCCGGCCTCGCGCAGGTAGCGGTCGATCGAGTCGGCGACGACCCGGGTCGTGTCCAGGCCCAGCGCCTGCGCCATGCCCTTCGCCAGGTCGAGGAGGCGGCCGATCGCGGGGCCGGCCGGCTCCAGCTGGATCCGGACCTCGACGAGCTCGACCCAGCCGCCGGGACGGGCCGTCCGCGCCAGGTCGGCGACCTCCACAGGCCAGTACTCCAGCGGTATGCCCACGACCAGGAACCGCTGGTGCACGAAGTCGAACAGGCCATCACGGAAGGGCAGGCCGCTCAGGATGTTGCCCTTGACGTACGAGTAGCGGGTCGGGCGGTCGATCTTGCCGGGCACGAGGTCGAGGCCGACGACGTGGGTCTCGGGGAACTCGGCACAGAGATCGAAGCCCCACTGGCCCGTGCCGCAGCCGACGTCGAGGATGCGGCGTGGCGACTCGATCGGGGCCCGGTAGTTGCCGTCCAGCGCCTCGCGCAGGGCGTAGTGCTGCACGTCGAGGCGGTCGATCTCGGCCGGGTGGCGGGGGAACAGGTAGTGGGCGGCGGTGCCCCGGTCGGCGGCGGCGGACGCCGCCTCCTCCTCGGTCGGGATGTCGGGCGCCTCGGCCACCAGGCCCACGCGGCGCGCCTCCCGGGCCAGGGTGCGGAGGGTGCCGAGCCGGCGGCCGACGGTCGCGGGGGCGCGGCCCGCCCGGACGAGCTCGACGGCGTAGT
This sequence comes from Chloroflexota bacterium, assembly GCA_005880175.1. The sequence goes on along the minus strand of VBJR01000334.1, from coordinate 5,375 downwards.
CGAGGGCCAGGCGCCTGCCGGCGACGGGGTCGCCGCCGAGCAGGAGCTTGGCGACGGCGGTCGCGGGCGACTCCTCGATGTAGCGGGCGAAGTCCTCGATGTCGATCTGGTACGCGATCCGGGTCCTGCCCGCGCGGCCGCCCAGGAACGCATCGAGAAACGCCTGGCCGCGGACGTTGTCTCCGCTCCCCTCCATGCTGATGCTCCTTCGCTACGAGCCTGATCGGGTCCCCGTTCGGCAGTATGAAGAGTGGGATGCGGAATGGCCAGGGCTGGGGCCTGCCGGCGGTGCTCTTCTTGTTGCTCGGGCTCGCGGTCACCGGGTGCGGTCCGGCGGCGGCCGCCGCGTCCGCTCGTGTGGGCGCGTCTCCGGCGTCGCCGCCCGCGCCTTCGGCGTCGCCGAGCGCTTCCCCGACCCCGGTACCGGCGCCGGCGCCAGTGGACTTCTCCGGCACGGTGACCGCCCAGCCGGGCACGCTGGTCCGCTTCGGGCCCGCCGCGGACATGCCGGGGCTGGACGTGGACCTGGACGGCCGGGCGGAGGTCTTCGACGCGTGGTCCGGGGACTGGTTCCGCCTGGCGGAGTGGACGCCGCCGGCGAACGTCCCGAGCCCGACGGCGGGGCTGCTGACCATCCCGCTGCACCTGCAGGAGCAGCGGGCGACGTGCGAGGTAGCCGCCCTGCAGATGGCGCTGGCCGGCGTTGGCATCAGCACGAACGAGCGGGCGCTGCTGGCGCTGACGGGCGTGGACGGGCGGGCACCGGTGGCGGACGCCAGCGGCGGCATCGCACGCTGGGGCGACCCGAACGCGGCGTTCGTCGGCGATCCGAACGGCAACCCGGTGGACCACACCGGGTACGGCGTGTACGCGACCCCGATCGCGCGGGCGGCGAAGGGGTCGGGCGCCGTGGTGAGCGCGGCGGGGCCGGGCATCGCGCCGGCGGCGGTCTACGCGGCGGTGATGACCGGACACCCCGCGGTGGCGTGGGTGACGAACACGTACCGGGCAGAGCCGCTGGCGACGTGGCGAGCGTGGGACGGCGCGGCGGTGTCGTACTCGCTGCGGGAGCACGCGGTGACGGTGATCGGGGTGACGCCTTCGCAGGTGCTGCTGAACGACCCGTGGTACGGCCAGCGCTGGCACCCGCGGAGCGAGTTCGAGGCGGCCTACAGCACGTTCGGTGACATGGCGGTGGTGCTGGGCTGAGGCCCTGGGCCCTGTGGACAGCCCGCCGCAGTAGGCACAGGCCGTTGAGCGAATGCAACCGTTCGTGTCTGTGAGAACCGCGGTTCTCACACTGGCAAGACGGATTCGTTGACAGTATGCACTAGCGCGAATTAGTGAACCGTGCGTACGGCATGTGCCGGCGAGCGGCAGCTCCTGAGATGAAAACCCGAGACCTGGTTGGCTGGAGGCCTGGACAAGGACCGCAGGCGCGGTTGCGTGCCGCTGCCGGGTCTGTCAGTGTCGTGCGATGACCGCCAGGAGCCCGCTGCCCGACCCGACCACGCCGTTCGGAGACCGTGTCCGAGCGCGCCTGCGCGACGACCCGCTGATCTAGCTCACCACGGTGGCGGACGACGGGACGCCGTACCCAAATCCGGTGTGGTTCCTCTGGGAGGGCGAGACGTGCCTCGTCTACAGCACGGCCGGCGCTCGCCGGCTCCGCCACGTCCGCAGCCGTCCGACGGTGGCCCTGCACTTCGACCACGCCGGCAGCAGCACCGTCGTCATGGCCGGGCGGGCCGCTTTGCCCACCGACCAGGTGCCTGCCCATCAGGCTCCTGCCTTTCTCGCGAAGTACCGGCACCTCATGGCGATGGGAAGCGAGGAGTGGGCCCGCCACTTCTCGGTCCCGCTCCGCATCGACCTGGTGAGCACCCGTGGCCACCTGGCCGGCTAGGGCATGCAGCCCGCCGAGACAGAGGTGGTGCCGGCTCTGTAGCCTGGGACGTGGGCCACACCATCTTGAAGTTCGCCGATTATTCCCAGGTCGTCACCGCGGACCAGCTCGACGCGGCGCTTCGGGCCGGCGCGTTCGAGGCAGTCTGTCACTATCTCGGCGGCGACTTCGCGCTGCGTGTGGAGGACCCACGGATCGTCGCCGACATCCGTGCTCGCAACTGGCCACAGATGGGCATCTTCGTCCCGCTGCTCGGTTCCGTGAACGGCGCCGCGGATGCGCAGGGCGCGATCTCGACGTACGGCGTCCCGCGCGGCTCGCTGCACTGGCTGGACATCGAGCCGATGGAGTTCGACCAGGACCCGAGCGGCTGGGCCGCCGCCGCCGATCGCTGGTGCGACGAGATGCGTGCGGCACAGCTCTCTCCCGGCGTGTACGGCGTCGACCGCACGGTGGCGGCCTGCGGCAACCACGCCGACCACATCTGGCGGGCGGTGCCGGGCGAGTGCGACCCCGCCGGACCCGGGCTCGATCCCGCGTTCTTCGCCCACAGGCGCGCCGTCCAGTGCGACCAGGGGGTGTTCGGGGGCGTCGTGATGGACGTCAACTTCTCGGAGTTCGCGGTCAGTCTCCCCACACCGGCGCCCACGCCGACGCCGACCGTCGTAGAGGAGGTCATGCCTGTGACGACCGAACTGAGGCTGCCCGATGGGACGCTCGCCACGTGGGAGCTGCTGCGCGATGCCACGGTGCGCTACACGCAGACCGACCCGAACAACTTCGACATCCTGGCACGCGCGCCACTGCCCGGCTCGTGGCTCTCGATCGAGAGGGTGGGCATCTTCCAGGGGGAGGCGTTCTTCCGCGGCACGGGCGTCGACGGCAAGCTGTGGCAGACCACGCTGGCGCTGTCGCCGAACTCGGCGTGGACCGACCCGGTGACCATCGCCTGACCGCACGCGCCGGGCCGGCGCACGCAGCCCACGCAAGTGGCGGGGATGGATGGGAATCGAACCCACCTGGGACGGCTCAGCACCGCCCCACGGACGGTTTTGAAGACCGCGAGAGGCACCAGCCCCCGAACATCCCCTCGAGACGCTAAGGCTACTCCCACAGCTCGCCGAACGGAGGGTTCCCGCCGCACTGCCGGTCCGCACTCCCGAGCAATAACCGAATATGTAGACTTTCAGGCATGCCGCGATCGCCGGACGCTTCGCCGCAGACCCTGCTGGTCCTCGCCGCCCTGCTCGAGGCGCCCGATGCCTGGCACTACGGCTACGACCTCAGCCGCCGGCTCGGACTCCGCTCCGGGACCCTCTACCCGATCCTGGTCCGCCTGGCCGAGCGCGGATGCCTGGAGACGCGGTGGGTCGAGGCCGAGCGCCCCGGGCGGCCGCCGCGCCACACCTACCGGCTGACCGCGGACGGCCGGGCCCTCGCCCGGTCGCGCCTCGCCGCGGCCGAGCCGGCCCGGGCCCGTCCGTCGCGCGAGGTCTCGGGGGGATGACGCGCCTCGACCGGCTGTTCGAAAGCGCGGCCGGCCGCGTCCTGGCCTGGGCCGCGCGCCACGCCGACCCGGCCCGCGGCCCCTGGATCGATGCCCTGCGCGGCGAGCTCGAGCTCGTCGAGGGCGCGCCCGCCCGGCTGCTCTGGGCGCTGGGCGGTCTCTCGGTCGTCTGCAGCACGAGGAGGAGCACCGTGTCCCGTTTCTGGCGTTCGCTGCCGGCCGCGCTCCGGCTCAGCCTGTTCGGCGCGACCCTCGCGGTCGCGATGGCGGTCGCCGTCGTCTGGTCGAACGTGATCGTGCCCAGCCACGAGTCGGACGACGAGTACACCGGGTGGTACCTCGCGTTCTACCTCGGGCTGTTCGCCTACTTCGGGGTGTCGGGGTTCCTGGCCAGGCGGGGCGGCGCCTCGATCGGCGGCGCGGCGCTGACCGGCCTCGTCACCGCGGTGATCAGCGTCGGCATCACGCTGGCGACGTTCGTCATCGTCGACAACCTGTTCCTGGACATCGTGATGACGCAGCCCGACAAGGCGGCCGGCTTCGCGCGCAGCGGCATGACCAGCGCGCGGGACTACGTCAACCAGGGCAACTTCCTGGGCCTCATCACCGTGATGCCGGTGGTGGCGGCGATCGGCGCCGCCTGCGGCATGGCCGGCGGCCTGCTGGCCCAGCGGCTCGGCCTCCGCCCCGCGGCCGCGGCCTGAACGAAGGACCGGGGGCGGCGCAGCCGCCGCCCCGGCCGGCGCGCGCGTCAGCTGGTGACGGCGACGTCGGCCGGCGCCGGCCCGACGATGGCGCCGGCGGCCCGGCAGGCGGCCAGGTCGCGGCCCAGGCGGTCGAGGAGGACGCGCAGCGTCGAGCCGTCCGCCGAGAACGTCGCGACCGCCGCGCGGACCGGGCGGCCCGCCAGATCCGCGCCCGCCACGCACAGCTGCGCCGCGCCCGCGCGCAGCACGGAGGGCGGGACGCCGGGCAGCACCACCAGGCGCTCCGCCGGCCCGCAGGCGCAGACCGCGTCGGACCCGCCGAGGCCGCCCGCCAGGGCCTCGTCCAGCAGCGCCATCGCCCACCCCTCGTCGCCGCCGCGGTCGATCCCGAGCAGCGCGAGCGACAGCTCGCGCGCCTCCACCGCCGCCCGCGCCCGCTCCGCCTCCACCTGGGACAGGCCGATCCGCCGCGGCTCGAGCCGTGAGGGTGACGTCCCGGGCAGGTCCTCGAGCGCCGGCGGCGCGGCCGCCAGGGCCGGCCGGCCGAGCGCCAGGCCGCCCGCCGTCCACCCGGCGACCAGCGCGGTGGTCAGCACCAGGGCGGCGCCCGCGAGGGGCGGCAGCCAGGTGCCCGGGTCCCGCAGCGCCGGGCTCAGCAGGACGGCCGAGGGGCTGTCGAGCGCGGCGACCGGATCCATCCGCACGACCGCCAGCGCGATGCCGGTGCCCGCCAGCAGCGCCGCCGCGAGGATGCCCGCCGAGCGGGCGGCCGGAGCCGCCGCGCGGAGCCCGACCAGCGCGACCGCCCCGATCAGCAGCGTGCCGAGCACCCCGCCCGGCGCCGGCAGCAGCAAGCAGGTCAGCACGGCGGCGACGGACGTCCACGCCAGCATCGCCATCAGGCGGGCGAACGCCGGGAGCCCGGTCACGCCGCGGGCTCCCGCGGCCGCGGCCGCACCACCTGCCAGCCGAGCGTGAACGCGAGCGCCGCGGCGACCACCGCCACCAGCGCCCACGCTGCCGCGAGCAGCGCGGGCATGGGACCCGGCAGCGGCGCCGGGGCGAGCGCGGTGACCTGCCCGGTGGCCGACACCTTCGCCGCGCTGCCCCGCAGGTCGGGCCGGCCGAGCGCGCCGGCAGCGGCCCGGAGCAGGTCCGGGCTGCCGCCCTCGATCCACAGCGCCCGGTGCGGCGACGTCGCCGCCAGCGGCCGCACGGCGACCAGCCCGCCGGAGCCGGTGGCCGGCAACCCCGA
>VBJR01000333.1 GCA_005880175.1 Chloroflexota bacterium | reverse complement strand
TCCTCGGCCATCGCGATGCCGGCGTCCGCCTTCAGCCTGCGCACCAGGCCGCGGGCGCCGAGCCCGTAGAGCGCGCCCAGCACGATCGTCTTGGCCACGCCGCGCTCCACGGCCAGCTCGGACGCCACCTGCCGGTAGACGTCGCGCCGCTCCCGATAGGCAGCGAGCAGGCGCTCCTCGCCGCTGATCTCGGCCGCGATGCGGGGCTCGATCTGCGAATAGTCCGCACCGACCAGGACCCGGCCCTCTGGCGCCCGGAAGCAGGCGCGGTACTCCGCGGTGTGCGGGATCTGCTGGAGGTTCGGGCTCCGGCAGGAAGCTCGTCCCGCCTCGGAGCCGAGCTGGAAGAAGTCCGCATGGATGCGCCCGGTCACGGGATGCACGAAGCGCAGGAACTCGCGCCCGAACGAGCCGGACTGCTTGGCCGCCTCCCGATGCTGCAGCAGCAGCGGGATCAGCGGGTCGTCGTCATGGTGCTCGTGCAGCGTCTCATCGCGCGTGTCGGCCACCACCAGGCCGCGGCTGGCCAGCAGCCTCCGTACCTGCGCAGGGCTGCTCCAGCGCGTCGAGGCTTCCTCCACGCCGCTGAGAGGCAGCAGGAGCGCGTTGGACGGCGCCATGGCGTCCAGCTTCCCCTCCAGCCCAGAACGCCGCTCCTCGGCGCTCTCAGCCAGCCTGAGCCATGCCGCCGGGTCGAATGGTGCTCCGGTCTGCTCCAGCCAGACCATCGCCGGCAAGGCGCGGTGCTCGATGCCCGCCACCTCGCTCAGTCCGGCCCGCTCGAGCTCGACCCGCAGGCGGTCGCGGAGCGGCAGCAGCACCGCCGCGTCCCTCGCCGCGTAGGTCAGCTGGTCCGCGGTCAGCTCCCCGGACCAGTCCGAGGTCTGCTCGGTCTTGTCCAGCTCGACGCCGAGGTAACGATCCGCCAGATCAGCCAACCGGTAGCGCTGACCATCCAGCCCGGCCCCGAGCAGCCGGCCAGCCAGCATGGTGTCGCTGATGCGCCGGCCGATGTCGGCGGGCAGCCGGATGCCGGCGGCCATGAGCATGCGGAGGTCGAACTTCAGGTTGTGCCCGACCAGCCGCTGCGCCTGGTCGAGGACCGGCTGGAGCGCTCGCACGTCGAGCCGGAAGACATCGACCAGGTACGTTCGCCGCCCGGTCGCCAGCTGGACCAGGCGCATCCTCGCGGTGAGCGGGTCGAGCCCCGTGCCCTCGGTGTCGAAGCCGAGGGCCGGCGCGGCCAGGATCTCCGGCAGCGCCCGCCCCAACTCGGCGGCGGTCGTCACCAGGACCGGCTCCGCTTCCCAGGCCTGCGCGCCAGCCTCGATCCGCTCCCCATCCCCGCTCGCGTCGCCGATGGGCCCAGGATCACGCCTCTGCGCGTCGGAGCCATCGAACAGCGCCAGCGGTGTACCGATTCCGGGCTGTGACCCCCCGGTGGGTTCGGCTCCCGTCGAAGCGGGCCGCCCTTCCTGGCCGGGTACGAGGCCCCCGGTGGCCATGGTCGGCGCCTGCAGCACGAGTCTCGGCTGCGAGGCGCTGGCATCGTCGATGGGTTCCTCCGCAGCGGGATCGATGCCGGCTGCGGTCAGAGCCCGGTGTTCCGCGACGAGGTCGCCGGCCTCGGGCACGATGCCGTCCGCGGGCCCCACCCCGGGCATCCCGGCATCGTCGTCCACGGCCGCCAGCAGCGGTGCGGCCAGCTCGAGCCGCGCCACCTCACGTCCGAGGCAGGCGTCGAGCTCGGCCTTCACGGCCGGGCCCGCCGCCACGCGGAAGCGCTCGCCGACCTGCATGGTCACCACGCGGTCGCCGCTGACGATGTGCAGCTGCACCTCGTCCGACCCGGGATGCCGGGCCAGCACGTGCGCGATCCGATCGACGGCCTTCGGGTCCTCGCCTGGCACGTCGATGTGGACAGCTCCATACCAAGTACTCGCACTTGGGCGGCCATCGAGACCCGGATTTCTTGTCGCGGCGTTGCCGGCACCTTCCAGGCGGGCATCGTCCGTGGACACCTGCAGCTCCCGCACGCCGGAGCCGAGCGCCGCCAGCACCGCGTCACGATGGGCAGCGAGCAGCGCCCGGTCGGCCTCGTCGACCAGCTCCGCCGGCGCCGCCCACGGGCGCCCTGCCTCGTCCAGCCGGACGGTGATGCCGCGGTCGCGCAGCGCGGCCAGGATGTCGCGGCCGTCCGCCACGAGATGCGCCGCGGCCGCCTCGTGCTCGAACGCCACGTGGCTGCCGGATCCACCCTCGGATGGAGGCGCATCGGCCTCGCCGGCCGGGCGGACTGGGCGACGCATGTCGCACCGCTGGCACTCCAGCACGCCGTTGCTGACGATCACGTGCGGGTGCTGGCAGCCGACGTCCCGGCCGTCTGACACGATCAAGGCCGTGTGCTCCGCAACGACGAGAGAGAGCAACTCGGCCTTCCTGGCCGCGATCAGCTCGCGCAACTCGGCCGTGAGCACGCCAGCCGGGCAGCCTACTCGGAGGTCGCCTCCGACCGATACGAGCTCGACGCCCTTACCACGGAGGAGGGTGAGGAGGTCGCGCGCTGTCATACCGTCCAGACCTCCCACCAGGTCCCGTCTGGCCGCCGCTCGGCGCCGCAGTCAAGGCAGCGGGGAGCCTCTCCAGCGTTGCTCAGCCGGAGGTGCTGGCAGACCGCAACCGAGCCGTCCAGTTCGTCGCGCGCGTGCGCCTCGCGAGCGCGCGCATCACGCTGGCGCGCCGCCGCGCGAGGAGCGTTTTCCGAGTTGACGCCCGAACCGACCGCTTGGGGCGGCAGTTCTGAATACGAAATCAAGTCGTTTACGGCAGGTACGGCACGTACGGCACCATTTTCAGGTCGCTGGGAATTTCGATTCTCTTTTGGGGAGGAAGTCGGATTTGCTGCCGTACCTGCCGTACCTGCCGTAAAGGGCCCGTCAGCCAGTCCCACACCCAACCAGAATCGAGTCCCGTGCCCATCCTTCCAGTCGTCGCAGCCATGGCCGCGGAGCCGCTCGGTCAGCCGCTTGAACCCTGTGCGGAACCGCGGCGGGACGCCCTGTTCCTCGGCCCATCCGTCAAAGGCGGCCTGGAGCTCGCGGGAGGAAATTCGGTGGTCGTTACCGAAGACCAGGCATTCGTCGAGGAACTGGCCGACCTGGTCCATGGCCTCCCACAGGCGGTCGGTGGCTGTGGTGATGGACGCGGGCGGCTCCAGGCCAGAGCGCTGCCATTCCAGGCAGCCGCGCACTGCCCAGGCCAGCACCGCCTCCCGAGCCTCGCGGCGGAGCCGACGCTTGAGCGCCTTGTCCTTGTGTGCGGGCGGGTTGTCGAAGGGCAGCTTGATGACGCGCCGGCGCAGGCCCTCGTCGTCGGCGCGCATGCGCGGCACATGGTTGGTCGCCATCCAGAGCTTGAAGGCCGGCGTGAAGTCGAACACCGGCTTGTTCTTGAGGCTGGCGGGGATGGTGTCGCCGCCGGTCAGGCTCTTGAACAGGCCCTCGCGCAGCCGCTCGCTCTCGCTCGCCTCGACCGCGGTCACCAGGCGCTTGCCGGTGAGCCGCGCGATGTCCTCGTTGTGGCCGCCGGTGGTTCGGCCGCTGTCGGTGAGGACCTCGATGCGCACGCTGCCGGCGTAGTCGCCCATGGCCGCGGCCAGCGCCTCCAGGAAGGTGGTCTTGCCCCGCCCAGCTCCGCCATGGGCGATGAAGACGTACTCCTCGCTGGTGTCGCCGGTGAGCGTGTACCCCGCCGCCCGCCGTAGGAACTCGGCCATGCCGGGCTGGCCCGCCGTCGCCTCTTCCAGGAAGCGCTCCCAGGCCTCATGGCGGGCGTCCGGCCGGTAGTCGATCGGGGCCAGCCTGGTGATGCCGTCGTCCTGGAGATGGGGGCGCAGTTCGCCGGTGCGCAGGTCGATGGTGCCGTTGCGGCAGTTGAACAGCCAGGGGTCGCGGTCGAACATGTCGGCGGTGCTGGCCAGTGGCTCCAGCCTGGCAGCGATGGAGAGCATGGCTTCGAGGCGGCCGCGCGCCTCGCTGTGCCTGCCCCACTTCTGCAGCTCGGTGTTCTGCTCGACCGTTGGTGCCCGCCTGGCCACCCGGTACATGCGCCTGATCGTTCGGACGGCGAGCTGTGTGGCGCGGGCGTCATCGCGCGCCCAGCGCCGACTGTCCCAGACCAGCCAGCCCCACGCAGGCACGTGGCGCAGATCGTCACCGTGGACAGCGATCAGCCGCTCGGCATTGCCGACATCGGTGCAGGCGAAGCCATCCGCCGCCAGCGGCGGTCCGTCCGGGTCCTCGCCGCCCGCTGGCGGCCCACTGCCCGCGGAGCCGCTGGGTCGCCAGCCCTCGCGCACCAGCTCCTGCGCCTTGGCGACCGTCGCCTGTCCGTAGGTTCGGCCGTCGCCGAAGTGGCGCTCGTCCCACTTGGGGCGCATGAGCGCTGAGCGCCGAAAGAGGCGATCGATGGCGGCCCCATCCCCGTTCGTCCAGAAGGAGAGCGAGCAGCAGAGTGCCAGGTCGGCGCGCGAGTGATCCCCCTCGTGGCGGCCCAGGTCGCCATGGTCGAACAGCGCGGCGAAGTCGGCTCCGTTCCTGGCTGCCCGTGCGCGTTCGAGGAGCTCGTCGTCGGGCACCTGCAGGCTGATCGGCTCCGCGTCCGCGCCCACATCCGGCGTTGGCTTCGGCTCGCCGAACACTTCGCGGTGAAACGCCAGCAGTTCGTC
>VBJR01000332.1 GCA_005880175.1 Chloroflexota bacterium | reverse complement strand
GACATCGTCGTCCAGATGAGCCGGCTCCGGGACGGGTCGCGGCGGATCACGCACGTGGTCGAGCTGACCGGCACGGAGGAGGACGTCATCACGATGCAGGACGTGTTCCAGTTCCGCGTCGCGGGCCTGGACGAGCGCGGCGCGATCGCCTCGACCATGGAGCCGACGGGCCTCCGGCCGCGGATCATGGACCGCCTGCACGACCACGTGCTCGACATCCCGGACGAGATCCGCGAGCTCTACCCCGACGCGCGGCGCCGGCAGGGGTACTGATCTCCGGCGCGGCCGGCGGTCGGGCATGACGCCGCGTCAACGGAGACGCGACAGCGATCAGCGGGCGGCGCGATGCCGGGAGACCGCCGGCGCTCCCTACGGTGGGGTCAAAGGGGGGCGACCACCCCGGTATCCAGTGTGAAAGGGAGTCTTCGGATGTTGGAGCTCATGAATCGGATCGCGTGTTCCGTCGCCGAGCGGCAGCGCCATGGCGACGGCCAGCGGGGACAGGGACTCGTCGAGTACGGCCTGATCCTGGTCCTCGTCTCGATAGTGGTGGTGGTCGCGCTGACGGCGCTCAGCGGACAGCTCAACACCGTCTTCGACGCCATCAAGAACAACCTGACAGCGGCCTGACGGGGCGATGACCTCGCGGCCCGCCATCGAGCTCGACCGCGTGGCGTTCTCGTACGGCAAGACCGCCGCCCTGCGGGACGTCAGCCTCGTCCTCCAGCCTGGCGAGCTGGCCTACCTGGTGGGCCCGAGCGGCGCCGGCAAGACGACGCTGCTCAAGCTGGCCCATGGCCAGCTGCGCCCTGCGTCGGGCTCCGTGGTGGTGTGCGGCGTCCGGGTCCATCGCGCCCGGCGACGGGCGATCCGGACGCTTCGCCGCCGCGTCTCGGTCGTGTTCGAGGACTACCGGCTCGTCAGCCGGCTGACCGCGCTGGAGAACGTGGTCTACGCGCTCAGGATCGCGGACCTCTCCCTTCCACCAGGGGCGGCGCGGCGGTGTGCGGCCGCCGCGCTCGCCTCGGTGGGCCTCGGCGGCCGGCTCGGCGCGTACCCGCGCGAGCTGTCCGGCGGGCAGCGGCAGCGCGTGGCGCTCGCGAGGGCCCTCGCGTCCCGGCCCCGGGCCCTGCTGGCCGACGAACCGGTCGCCAACCTCGACCGCGGCGTCGCGACCCGCGTCCTGGGCCTCCTGGAGCACGTCGCGGACGAGGGGACGGCCGTGCTGATCGCCACGGTCCATTCGGGCCTCGCGCGCCGCCCGGGCCGCATCCTCCACCTCCGGGAGGGCACGATCGACGACCAGAGCCCGGATGCGCTCCCGTGGCTGTCCATCGTGTCCTGACGCGGGCGGGCTGGACCGGGGCCGGGATCGCCGCGCTGGTGATCGGCGGCGGCGTCCGGAACTGGATCCGCAACGTCCGGACCGCCACGCCGGCGATCGGCTCCATGAGCCTGCTGCTCCTGCTCACCGGCACGCTGGCGCTGGCCTGGCTCTCGGTGAGCGAGGTGCTGCACACCGCGGCGAGCGAGGCGTCGGTCGTCCACCTCTACCTCCGCTCCGGCGCGTCCGACGAGGACGTGGACGCCCTGATCCACCGGCTGCAGGCCGATCCCCGGGTCGCCGCCGTCACCTACGTGTCCAGCGCCGAGGCGCTGCGGGACGCGCGCCGGCGGCCCGGCCTCGCGCAGCTCATCGACGACTCTGCCACCAACCCCTTCCCGGCGAGCCTGGACGTGGAGGCCGTCACCCTGGCCGACGTGGGCCGGATCGCGTCGAGCGTGGCGGCGCAGCCGGTGCTCGACCCCGCCGGCCCGACCTCGTACGACGCGGGGGCTTACCAGTCGATGAAGCGCTTCGTCCAGGTGGCCGGCGCGATCGCCGCGGCGGTCGTCCTCGGGATCGCGGCGGTCGCCGCCGTCATCGCGGGGAACGCGATGCGGGCCGCGGTGCTGGCGCGCCAGGACGAGGTGGCGATCATGCGCCTGCTCGGGGCGAGCGGCTGGCTCGTGTGGGCCCCGTTCCTGGTCGAGGGATGGATCACGGGCGAGGTGGCCGGGGCGCTCGGGGCGGGAACGCTGCTGGCGCTCTTCGCGGCGGCCAGGAACGCGAGCACGCAGCTGTTCACCGCCCTCCTGCCCGGCGTGGACTGGGCCACGTGCGCGTTCTGCGCCGCGGGCCTCGTGGTGTTGGGCGGGCTGCTCGGGGCCGCCGCCTCCGTGGCCGGCCTCTGGGGCGTGCGGGAGTGAGGTCGGGAGGGAGCGCGCTGGTCCTGCTGGTCCCGCTCGCGCTCCTGGGCCTCGCCGCGGCTCCCCCCTCGCCCTCGCCCTCCCCGTCTCCGTCCCCGGCGCGGCCCAGCTCGGCGGCGGCCCAGCAGGCGAAGCTGGTGAACGACGTCCGGAGCGAGCTGGGCGCCGGCCTGGCGGCGGCGCTGACGGCCCAGCTCCAGCTCGGCCGGACGCTCGATCAGAACGGGCAGCAGCAGGACTCGGTGCGGCAGCTCCTGCAGGTGACCGTCGCCCGGCAGGCCGTGCTGGACCGCTCGATCGCCGCCCGCCAGGCCCAGATCGACGAGACCGGCGCGCGGATCGCCACCGAGCGGGCCGAGCTGGCGGCCCTGGCCCGCGCCCTCTACCGGCAGCCGCGCAGCATGCTCGAACGCGTCGTCGGAGCTGGCAGCCTGGAGGGGGCGCTGACGTCCACCGCTGACCTGGAGGCGGCCGGCAGGCAGGGCGGCCAGGTCGAGGCCGCCCTGCAGCACGACCTGGACGAGCTCCAGGCGGCGCAGGACCAGGAGCGGACCGAGCGCCAGCGCCAGGCGGACCTCGTGGCGAACCAGCAGCGGCTGGCGAGCTCGCTGGCCCAGCTCGCCCAGCAGGAGCAGCAGGCCTCGGCGACGCTGAACGCGGCGGTCCAGCGGATGCGGTCCCTGCTGGCTGCCGCCGGCGGGTCGGCGAGCGGCGTCAGCGAGCGCGTGGCGAAGGAGCTCCAGGCGGAGGCGACGCAGGCCAGCGCGGCGGCGGAGCGGGAGGCGTGGAGCCAGGCGGCGCTGGGGCTGCAGGCGAACCCGGCGGCGGTGGCGCTGACGAGCAGCGGCGGCACCGGGGCCCAGACGCCGCTGACCTGGCCGCTGCCCCACGCCGCGATCACGCAGCGGTTCGGGCCGACGGACTTCGCGCTGGAGCCGGCCTTCGGCGGCTACGCGCACTTCCACACCGGCATCGACCTCGCCGCGCCCGCCGGCACCCCGGTGCTGAGCGCGGCGGCCGGGATCGTGGTGGCGGCGATCGGCGGGACGACCGGCTACGGCAACTACGTGGTGGTCGCCCACGCCTCGGGGCTGGCGACCCTCTACGGACACCTGGAGACCGGCCTGGTGGCCGTCGGGCAGACCGTCGCGCAGGGCCAGCCGATCGGGCTGGAGGGCTCGACGGGCAACTCCACCGGCCCGCACTGCCACTTCGAGGTCCGCGTGGACGGCCAGCCGGTGGACCCGGCGCCGTTCCTGCCGCCGGGCGGCCCCTGACGGCGGCTTCCGCCCCGGCCCGGCCGCGTCCAGCCGCGTCAAGTGTCGCGCCAACAGAATTGGGCCCGCTCCAACTTCTCAGCTTGCGTTTTCGGACCGCGCGTAGGCACTGTGAGGTGACTGCGGTTCGACTCGATGTTGCGGTAGGTCATGCAAAGCGGCAAGGGATCCCACAGGCTGTGGGCGGCCGCGGACCTCAGGTCCGCGGCCATGGGGAGGGACCACGGGCCCCGGCAGCCCGCGCGACGGCGTTCCGCCGAGGCCGCGCTGCTGGTGCTGGCGCTGGTCGCGGTGATCGCCGGTCTGTCGGCGCTGCTCGTCATCGACCACCCCGACCGGCCGACGATCCTGGTGGCGGCGGCCGTGGCGGCCGCGGGCGCGCTGATCGAGAGCCTGCTGGTGCTCCGCAGGTGGTGGATCGGCGCCGGCGACGCATCGCCGGGGACGAGCGGGCTGGACCGCCGGGAGGATCGGGCGCCGCTCCTCCAGGCGCTCGCCGCCTCGCGGCAGGAGAGCGCCCACCGGCGTGAGCTGGCGAGCGCGGTCGCGGCCGAGGCGGAGCAGCAGACCCGGACCCTGGAGCTGCTCAACGAGGCCGTGAGCGCGATCAGCGGCGTCCTGGAGCCGGACACGCTGGACCGCGTCCTGTGCCGGCGGGCCAGCGAGCTGCTCGGCGGCGTCGAGACGCTGCTGGTCAGGCGCCGACCCGCGGACGGCGGCCTGACCGTGGTCGCCCACCACGGGAGCCCGCCCTGCGGCCTGGCGCTCGCGGACGGCGGCCCGGTCGGCCAGACGCTCCAGGCGGGCCGGCCGGTCCTGATGGCGATGGGCTCGAGGAGCGTCGCCAGCGTGCCGCTGGGCTCGGACGCCCCGCCGGCCGGCGTGCTGGTGGCGTGCTCGGCGCGCGACCGCCGTCTCGGCGTGCGCGACCTGCGGCTCCTCGCGCTGCTGGCGAGCCACGCCGCGCCCGCCATCGAGGCCGCGCG
>VBJR01000331.1 GCA_005880175.1 Chloroflexota bacterium | reverse complement strand
TCCTGAACGGCGCCGTCTACGCGCTCTGCGGGCGCCGCCGCCGGGCCCTGCGCCGCGCCTGACTCCGCACGGCCCCTTGGCCGCGGCGCCCGCGACCTGCTATCGTGTCCGCCGTTCCGGTAGCCGGGCGCCTCGGCGTTCCACCGGCCGCCAGGGGGGTAGCACGGATATGCGTCGACTCGCGGTACTTCTTGTCGTCGTCGCTGCGTTCGTCCAGCGGCCGGTGTTCGCCGACGACCTGGCCAACAAGCAGCAGGACGTCAAGCAGCAGCTCGCGGACGCCTCGGCCCAGATCACGCAGCTCAACCTGCGCATGTCCGCCATGGCCCAGGACGCGACGACCACGCAGCAGCAGGTGGACCGCGAGCGCGTCGAGATCAAGATGCTCGCCCGCGCGCTGTACGCGCAGCCGGACTCGATCGTCGGGATCCTGTTCTCGGCGCCCTCGATCTCCGAGGCGGTGACCAGGATCTCGGACCTGACGTCCGCCAGCGACCGCGCGGCCGCCACCAAGCACGCGCTGGACAAGGACCTGGCCCGGCTCGCGCAGCAGCGCACCCTGATGCAGGCGGACCACGACCGGATGGCCCAGCTGGTGCGCCAGCTCCAGGACCAGTACGGCAAGCTGGTCGCGCAGGTGGTGGCCCAGCGCCTCCAATCGCCGGCCCCCGCCCAGGTGCCGATGAGCCTCGACCCGGGCAGCGTCGGGGCCATCCAGGCGATCATCCTGGACGCGTTCGCGCCCCTCGGCGCCGCGGCCCAGAGCTGGGCGCTTCGCGTCGCCAAGTGCGAGTCGAACTACAACCCGTACGCGGTCAACCGCTCCAGCGGCGCGTCGGGCCTCTTCCAGTTCCTGCCCTCGACGTGGGCGGGGTCGCCGTACCACGCGCAGTCGGTCTTCGACCCGAGCGCCAACGCCCACGCCGCGGCCTGGCTGTACCAGCGGTCCGGCCCCGGACAGTGGGTCTGCAGCAGCCTGGTCTGACCTGATCGTCCGGCCCGATGGCGGACAATCAGTCCGTCATGGGGAGCAGTGGACCGCTGGCTCAGCCGGCCGCGCTGGCCGGGATCGCCGGCCGGCCGGGCCTGCGCTACGCCGTGCTGCTGGTCGCGATCGCGGCCGGGCTGATCGGCAGCGCCGCGCTGCTCGGCCACGCCGCCAACGCGCTGACGCTCTCCGCCTTCGACCGCAGCGTGGCCTGCGGCGCCACCGCGGGGCCGGACTGCCGGGCGATGACGTCGGGCACGATGCTCGACGACCGCCCGCTGCCCCTCGACGTCCACGCGGTCACGATCGTGGCCGACGGCCGGCAGACCGTGTACTACGGCTGGGCCAACACCGCCCCGCTCGGGCCGGCCCCGTCCGACTCGCAGGCCCTGCTGTTCGTCTGGCGGGGCCGGGTCGCGCGCGTGTTCAGCGCGGGCCTGTCCCTGGACCCGTTCGAGGGGCCGCGCGGTGCCGGGTTCCTGCTGATCGCCGTCGCCGTCCTCTGCGAGCTGCTGTGCGGGCTGGCGCTGATGCTGCACGGAGCGCTCTGGCGGCTGCGGGCCCGCGCGCTGCCGGCGGTCCTCGACCGCCCCGGGGGCCGGCGGCGGGGTGTGCCGGCGAACGCCATCTTCCTGGGCGGGCTGGCGGTGGTCCTGCTCGCCGGGCGCACCGGACACGCGCTGATCGCGGTGCCGCTGCACGCGGTGAGCGGGGTGGGCCTGGCGGTCATCTGCGCCGTGTCAGGCGTGCGCGCGGCCCGCGCGCTGGTCCCGGTGGCCCGGCGGGGCATGGACGCGCTCTCCGAGGAGCCCGCGCTCCGGCTCGGGGCCGACGTGGTGCTGGCCGCGGTCCTGGTCGCCCTGTGCCTGTCGCTGGCCACCGACCTCGCGGTCGCCGACCTGCTCACGCTGCCGCGGTGATGGACGAGCACCTGCGCCGGGCCGCCCACCAGGCGATCGGCTTCATGCCGGAGGCGGAGGGGATCGCGCTCCACGAGGCGGGGCTGCGCGCGGCCAGGCTGGGGCCGCTGCTGGAGATCGGGTCGTACTGCGGGAAGTCCGCGATCTACCTGGGCGCGGCGGCCCGGGCCTGCGGCACCGTGCTGTTCTCGGTCGACCACCACCGCGGCTCCGAGGAGCAGCAGCCGGGCCAGGAGTACTTCGAGCCGCGCCTGCTGGGCCCGGACGGCCGCATCGACACGCTGCCGACGTTCCGGCGCACGCTGGCCGCCAGCGGCCTGGAGTCGGTCGTGATCCCGGTGGTGGGCGACTCGGCGACCATCGCGGCGCACTGGGCCACCCGCCTCGGCCTGGTCTTCATCGACGGCGGCCACTCCGAGGAGGCAGCCCAGGCGGACTACGCCGGCTGGAACGCGTTCCTACGCGCTGGCGGCCTCCTCGTCATCCACGACGTCTTCCCCAACCCGGCCGATGGCGGTCAGGCGCCGTACCACGTCTTCCGGCGGGCGCTGGCCTCGCGGCAGTTCCACGAGACCGCGCACGTCGGCTCCCTCCGCGTGCTTGAAAAGACCGGCGGTGCAGCTCCGGCCCCAGAGGGCGTCCGCGGCCAGCAGCACGGCGGCTGACGTCCAGGTCGGCCGCTCCTCGGGCCACACCGCCGCCTCCGGGAGCGCGACGCCGGTCCAGTAGCGGCCGTCCGGCCCCCGCAGCGGCGCCATCCAGGACAGCACCCGCCGCGCCTCCGGCCGCCGGCCGACCGCGTCCAGCGCCAGCACGAGCTCGCAGGACTCGGCGACGGTGACCCAGGGCCGGTCGGCGACGCAGCGGACGCCGACGCCGTCCACGACGAACGTGGTCCAGCGCTCCACCAGCCGCGCCTGCGCCTCGGCGCCGCGGAGCGCGCCGCCCAGCATCGGGTAGTACCAGTCCATCGCCCAGCGGCTCTTGTCCTCGAAGGCCCGGGGCCGCTCGCGGAGCGCCGTGACAAGCGCCGCGCGCGCCTCGCGCCAGCGCCCGCACGGCCGGCCCAGCGCGGTCGCGACGGCGGCGGCGCACTCGAGGCTCTTGCAGATCGAGCTGGACGAGCTGACCAGCGCCAGCCGCGACGGCTCGCCATCGCCGTCGCGCGCCCACCACACCTCGCCGCCCGGCCGCTGGAGCGTGAGCACGAACTCGATCGCCCGCTCGACGAGCGGCCAGGCGCCGCGCAGGAAGTCGCAGTCGCCGGTGGCCAGGAAGTGGTGCCACACGCCGGTGGCCCCGTACGCGCAGAAGTTGGCGTCCGTGTGCGCTTCGTGGATCCCGCCGTCCCGGTAGCCGGCCGCCCAGGAGCCGTCCGCCCGCTGGTGACGGGCGAGCCACCGGTACGCGCGCTCGGCCGCCGCGTGCAGGCCGGCGACGTCGAGCGCCATCGCGGCCTCGACGTGGTTCCACGGGTCCGCGTGACGGCCGTCCTCCCACGGGATGCAGCCGTCGGGCAGCTGGACGGACGCGATCGCCTCGGCGGTCTGCAGAGCCTGCCCGGCGGTGAGGACGCCCGCGACCTCAGGCGGCACAGTAGACCACGAGGCTCTTGCCGATCAGCGGGTCCAGGGCGCGCTCCGTCAGGCGGACGGCGCGGGGCCGGCGGGCGATGTCCCAGACGAGGAAGCGGTGGTACTGGCGAACGGCCCACGCCTGGTCGTCGTCGGGGCCGACGGCGCAGCGCAGCCACCAGTACGGGGCGTGGAGCGCGTGCACGTGGACCGAGCCGGTCACGCGCAGGCCGGCCGCGCACAGCCGGGCCCGGAGCTCGTGGCCCCGATAGATGCGGACGTGGCCGCCGGGGCGGTCGTGGTAGCGGTCGGAGAGCGCCCAGCAGACGCGTTCGGGCAGCCAGCGGGGCACGGTGACCGCGGCCGTGCCGCCGGGCCGGAGTACGCGGGCGATCTCGCGCATCGCCAGCTGGTCGTCGGGGATGTGCTCGAGCACCTCCGAGGCGATCACGTGGTCGAAGCTGGCGTCGGGGAACGGCAGCGCCAGCGCGTCGGCCTGAGCCGCCCCGAACCACGCGTCCCGCGGCGCCTCGCCGGCGTCGCCCATCGCCGTGAGCGTGCCGACGGCGCGGCGGAGGTCGTCGTGGAGCAGGTCGGCGCAGACGGGGTTGGCGCCGCGCCGGTACGCCTCGAACGCGTGGCGGCCGGGGCCCGAGCCGAGGTCGAGCAGGCGCGCGCCGGGGCGCACACCGAGCCGGTCGAAGTCCACGGTCAGCACCCCATGACCTCGCGGTAGCGCTCCACCGTGGCCCGGGCGGTTGCCTCCCAGGTGAACCGGCCGAGCACGCGCTGGCGGCCGCGCTCGCCCAGGGCGCGCCGGAGGCCCGCGTCGGCCAGCAGCGCGGTCAGCTGGTCGGCCAGGGCCTGCGGGTCGCCGGGCGGGACCAGCAAGCCGCCGTCGCCGACCACCTCGGGCAGCGCGCCGCCGGTGGTGGCGACGAGGGGCAGGCCGCACGCCATCGCCTCGACCGCGGGCAGCGAGAAGCCCTCGTACAGCGACGGCACGACGGCGGCCTCCGCCTCCGCGTACAGCCGCACCAGCTCCTGGTCGCGGATCGGGCCGGTGAACCGCACCGAGCCGTTCAGGGCCAGCTCGTCGAGCAGCCCGGGGATCGGCCCGTCCGTCCGGGGCTGGCCCACGATCACCAGCTCGGCCGGGCGCCGGGCCCGCAGCACGGCGAAGGCGCGCAGCATCGGGGCGAGTCCCTTCAGGGGCACGTCCGCGCTGGT
>VBJR01000293.1:6771-10701 GCA_005880175.1 Chloroflexota bacterium | reverse complement strand
CGTGCGCGAGGCTGGTCAGTGATCGGTCTCGTGAGCCAGATGATCTCGGTACCCGCGCCGCCATCGTGTCACTCGCCGCGGCAGACGCCGGCCGTCCCCACAGCCAGCGGCGATCAGCGGCCGACGGCGGCGTCTCGTCGATCGGCGAGGCCGCCACGCTGACGCACCCTGATGGCGAGCGCGCCGCCGCCGTCGCGGCCGTGCTCGGCCGCGTGCGGAGGAGTGCTTTGCCTCGGACCGGTCAGCCCGGCGCGGCCGTAGCGATCCCGCACTGGTGCCGCCCCCTGCAGTACGCCGACGTGGATAATCTGCGGCGCCTCCGCCTGCTGGACCGACGTTCAGCTCACCTCCTCGATGATGGTGTCAGCGGCGCGCAGGGCGAGAGCGCTGATCGTGAGTGAGGGGTTGACGCCCAGGGCTGTGGGGATGGCGGCGGCATCGGTGATGTAGAGGCCGGGATGGACTCCGCGGCCGCCGTCCTTCGATGCGTCGAACACGCGACCGAGCTCGTCGACGACGCCGTCGGTCGCGCTGGTGCCCATGACGCAGCCGCCCAGCGGGTGGCTCAACGCGATCGATTTGCCTCCCAGGGGAGCGGACGTGGGTGACAGGAACGGGTTCTCGAACGAGATGTCCTTCTGGCTCGTCAGCGTCGCCGCGAACCGGGTCAGGGTCCCGTCGATCTCCCGGTAGATCGGATCCTCGTGGAACTGCTTCCCGTCGTCCCGACGGACCCGGAGCGCGGTGTCCCCCCATCCCCTTCCCAGTCGGAAGCGGCCCACCGAGGCGTCACGGCCCATCGCGACACAGCACATCATGCGGACCGTCCGCTCGTCCTCGGAGCCGAACTGGCCCTGGCGGACCGAGGAGTTCCGGAACAGCGCCGTGACGTAGTCTGCCAGACGAGTCAAGCCGTAGCGGACCAATGTCAGCGCGATGAAGAACCGGTTGCTCAGATGCCGGCCCTTCGAGAGTGACTGCATGAACGGGACGCCGGTGCCGACCAGCGACGCGAGCGCCCGGGGTATCCCCTGGTCCTCGATCGTGTGGAACTTGAGGGGATCAGCGTTGGGGCCGGATTCAGGCGTGTTGAAGTGGGCGAATGACGTCGTGACCGGGCCCCGGTTCAGGTTGACGTGGTAGTCGGTCTCGCGGAGGAAGGCCAGGTAGTCGCCATTCGTCGAGAAGCCGAATCCCACCTGGTCGCTCAGGTTGGGCAACGTGCCGCGCTCCTTGCACCGAAGCATCAGCTCGGTGGTACCCACGCACCCGGCGGCGACGATCACTCGGTCGGCGGACACGGTCGTCGACCGCGCGACCCACGGCTTGTCGGGATCCCGCTGCAGGTACTCGACCTCGTAGCCGCCGCCGGGCAGCGAGCGGATGAGCTGCGCCTCGGCCAGCGGCTCGAGTTGCAGGACGTCTGCGAGCAGCGGAGCGCGGCCAGCGAACGTGCCGTGGATCGCCTTCATCAGCTGCTTGTTCAGCGTGTTGCGGGCGCCCGGCAGGCAGCCGACGTTGCATCGGCCCTGGCGCTCGCAGTAGTTCCTGACACCGGTTCCGACAGTCGCCTTGTCGCCGATGGCGAGGTCGACCGTGCCGTAGTCGGCCGTCAGCTGGCTCATCAGCACCTGGAAGATGCGGCCGCGATCGATCAGCAGGTCGCCTGGCCGTCCGAGCTTGGGGTAGCGGGCGGGATCGAGCTGCTTCAGGCCGGGCACCGTGCTGGGCTGGCGCCACTCGGGCTCGGGCAGCGACGTGGAGCGGTCCAGGATCTTGCTCAAGCCAGTGTTGACCGCCGTCGTGGGATCCGGGGCGGCCTGTGGATTGGCGCCTGCGGCCCGTCTGGCCAGCGCGAAGAGGACATCGTAGCCGATGGCGTCGCGCGCCAAGTCGAAGTACTGGTCACGGCTCGCCTTGTCCCATCGAGTCCGGGCGGCCCAGCGCGGATCGTCGAAGATGAGGTCCGGCGGCTGGATCGTGATGTTGGAGTAGACGAGCGAACCGCCTCCGACGCCGCACGCTCTCAGGATCGAGACGCCGTCATTCGTCTGCAGGCCGAACAGGCCCCGGCGCCCGAAGACGGACAGCTCGTAGAGCCCGTCCTCGTTCTTCTTCCGCCTGAGGCAGCGAGTGACGAGGTCGATCACGCCACTGAAGTCGTCCGCCGATGCCCAGTACTGCACGGGCTGGTTCTTGCTCTTGAGGAAGTCGTTGGTCTCGACCTCCCGGTCCTGAACCGTCGCCAGCGGCGTCGTCCACCAGGTGCCGCGCTCCAGCATCAGCACGCGCTTGTCACTGCCCTTGAAGTGCGCAGCGATCGCCAGGGCGGTGATGGTGCCGCCGAATCCGGAGCCGATGACGATGACGCTGTGACGCGCGCCGGGATCAGACATGTCCGTCAAGCACATCGCGGTGCGCAGCGCCGGGCAAAAGGGCATCCGCGCCGTTCATCGTAAGAGAGAGCGATCGCCACAATCCGAAGTCCGGTGGGTTCTTGCGCATCTCCACCTCCACGCAGCCCAACGATGTGCTGCAAGGGCCGCCGGCCGATCGGGCGTCCCCGCTGTAGCCATGCCGCCATTCTTCCAAGCGGAGCGTCGCCTGGCAATGCCCAACCTGGTATCGCTGGTTGCATCTGTGCCCTGCCCGCGCCGCGGATGCGCCTGGGGCTGCGGTTGGGCTCGGGGTCAGCCCGGCACCGCCGGCGCGACGTTCGTGCTCGGGCGGCAAGCCATCGTAGATCTGCCAACGTCCGTCATCGGAGTGCTCAGCCTCGTCTACCTCTGGCGCCTCAACCTCCGGCTCAAGGAGCCGGCCCCGGTGTTCGCGGTCGCCGTGGTCAGGCTGGTGGTCCGCGGCCTGTAGCGGGGCGGATCAGGCGCAGCTGCCGGCGATGTCGCGGGTGATGCCGTCGTCGAACGCCGTCCTCCAGCACAGATCCGGCCGGCCCGATCTCCGGAGGACCGAGGCCGCCCGGCGGCCGTAGCTCCACGGGCTGCGCCGGCCCGGTCACCAGCCACAGCTTTGGCTTGTCCACTGGCCGGCCGGCGGAGTCGGAGGTCAGTTCGACCAGCGGGTGGCCGAGGCCATCCGCACCGGCGAGCTGCAGCGACATGGTGCCGGTCAGCCAGGCCTGCTGCGCGCCGGTGCTGAGGTCGAGCCGGACCAGCCGCGTGCCCACCAGTGTACAGCGCATGCTCTCCGCCTCCTCACTGCGTATCACGGCGTACAGGACGAACAGCGGCCGGTAGGAGTTCGCCCGGTGAGGCCGGCCCCAGCGAAGAGTGCCACGACGCCCGCGAGGGCGCCGGCGGCACCGGCCAGGTTGCCCAGCGTGTCGTAGATGGAGAACAGCCAGGTGCGGCGCTCGGCCGGCGCGGTCTGGGGCAGGATCGCCTGCTCGACCGTGATGAACGGCCCCACCTCCGCGCTGCCGGCGCTGATGGTGCCGGTGAAGGCGCCCAGGACCAGCAGCCAGAGCTGGTCGGCGACCGCGAACAAGAGGCCGCCGGCCGTCATGAGGGCCGCCATAGTGGCAACCGTCCATCTCCGGCCGAACCGGTCGGCCGCGATCGACCAGAGCACGTTCATCAGCGCCGAGCCGGCGACCGCGGCGGTGAGCACGACTCCGACCTGGAAGCCGGTCAGGCCGAGCTGCGGCAGGGAGAGCCCGAGGGCCACGGCCAGGTAGCCGTAGCCGAATGTGCGCAGGGCCCGGCACAGCAGCAGCATCCTGCCGTCGCGGTCGAGCGAGTCAAGGGCCACGCGTCGATCAGGCTGGGACCAGTTCCCGGAGCACCGGGCGTCCGCCGACGTCGGTCAGGGGCATGTAGACGACGTGCGTGGCCGGATCCACCGACACGCTGTGTGCGTTGGGCCCGGCGTCCCCCTGGCTCAGCATGCGTACCTGCCCGCCGACGTCGAAGA
>VBJR01000293.1:0-6740 GCA_005880175.1 Chloroflexota bacterium | reverse complement strand
TCCCGACGGCCATCGCGTCCGTGACCCGCCTGCTCCGGAGATCCAGGACGACCAGCCTGGCGTTGCCCTCACAGGCGACGAACGCCCGCCGGTGCTCGGGCACATCCACCTGGACGCCATGCGCGCCCTCGCAGCCCGGCAGGGGGTCCCGCTCCACGACCGCGTCGCGGCTCGGGTCCAGTACCACCAGCTGGTTGTCGCGTCCCGACGCCACGTACACCCGCCCGGTCGCGGGGTCGAACTGGCTGTTGCCGATGTCGCCGCCGATCTGCACGGAGCCGAGGCGTCTGGCGCTCCGCGCGTCGATGACCGTGTCCGCAGTGTCCCCCTCGTTGGACACGTAGACTTTGCCGGCTCCGGGCACGTACGCGAGTCCGTCCGGGTAGTTGCCCGCCGCGACCGCGGGCCCGACTCTCAGCGTGGACGTGTCGACGACATCCACCTCGTTCCGGCCTGTGGCCGACGCGTACAGCCGCCCCAGGTCGGGCGCCAGCACCAGGCCGTGCACCTGGTCGACGCCGCGCACGACCCCGGCGACGCGATCGTGCTGGGTGTCGAAGACGACGATCTCGCTCGCTCCCAGGTGCGCGACGTAGAGGCGATGGGCGGCGGCGGCGTACGTCTGGTAGTCCCAGCGTGAGGTGTCGCCGGGCAGCGGCACGTCCNNNNGGCGCAGCGCACGCGGCGCCACCCATGAGGCCCAGCAACGCAAGGAAGGCCGGGACTGGCCAAAGCCTCGAGGCCGGCATCAGATCAAGTGTAACCAGGGATACACGACAGACCAGCGCGCCACAGTTCGTTGGTTGGACCTATTTCAGGACGAAGCTCTGCAGCGGTGTAGCCGATCGCCATGGAATGGACGGGCGCCCAATCGCCCGCGAAGCTCAAGGCCGAAGCTCTAATTCGTATTCAGAGTGCCGGCGCGGGGATTCGAACCCCGGACCCTCGGCTTAAAAGGCCGCTGCTCTGCCAGGCTGAGCTACACCGGCGAAGCCCGATCTTGAGTTCAGACGCCACCCGACGCCGGGTCCGCCACGGCGCCGGCGGTGCCCCTGACACCCTATCCGACACCCCAGCCCCAGGCCGGGCGACCACAGCTTACCCCTCCCCCGCCTCTCGGCCGCCCAGCTCCCCCTTGACCAACTCGCCCGAGGGAGCAGCCGGCGGGGCCAGCACCGCGTCCATACGCGACGCCGCCTCCCGCTGAAGCTCCAGCGCAACGTGGCTGTAGGTGTTCATGGTCAAGCTGATCTGCGAGTGACCAAGAATCTCCATTACGACCCGGGGCGAAACGCCTTGGGTGAGCAACAGCGTGGCGCAAGAGTGCCGAAGATCGTGGAACCTGATCTCGGGCAGCCCCGCTTCGGCCAGGACCCGCTTAAACGATCTCGTTGCGTTGCGCGGCTCGATAGGCGTACCCCATCGCGTGCAGAACACGAGCCCGCGCTCCTGCCACCGATCACCGGCCGCCCGCCTGTCCTGCATCTGGCGGAACCGATGCGCCTGAAGCGCCCGAACCGCGACATCCGGCACGGACACGACGCGCCGACTGCGCGCTGTCTTCGGCGGAACCATGTGCAACTCGCCACCGTACCGCTGGAGTGCGTAGTTGACACGCACCGTCGCTTGCGCTATGTCAACGTCTTCCCAGCGAAGACCCAGCAGCTCACCTTGCCGCAGACCAGTCGCCAGCGCAAGGTTGTATAGCGCCTCCAGCGGCTCACCCTCCACGGCACGGAGGAACGCCCACGCCTCGCGCCGGTTGAACGGCCGAATCTCTTTGCGCTCCAGCTTCGGCGGGTCTGCCAGCGCCGCAGCATTGCGAGCCACCCAGCCATAGCGCATCGCACGCCTCAACGCTCGCCTCAGAATGCCGCGAATGTGGATCACCGACTGTGGCGCCAAGCCCTCACGCAGCTTCGCGTCCAGAAGCGCCTGCACTTGCTGTGCCGTCAGACCATCGAGCCGCACCTTCCCGAGCGTGGGCACGATATGCCTGTTCACGTACATACGGTCGGTGATCAAGGTCTTTGGCCGCACGGTATGCTCGATAGAAGCGAGCCACGATTCCAGATACGCGCTCAACGTTTGCGATGGCGACGACGACAGCAACCCCTGATCCCGCTCCCGAAGAAGCTGCGTGAGCTTCTTGGCGACCTCAGCTCGTGTCGAACCGTACACGACCTTCCGGCGCCGCTTTCCTTCGATCCACCCGAGATCGATCCTGCCCTGCCAGCGGCCATCCGACCGTAGCGAAATCGTCCCTTCGCCGCGTCCACGCCGAGTCACGCCGCCTCTCCGTCAGACCATGACTCCTGAGTGTGCGCCGCGATCCACCGCTCCAGAGCGGCACGCGGCACGCGGACATTACGACCGATGCGTACCACCGGCAGCTCACCACTACCGATCATCGCCACGACCTTCGTTCGACCGATCCTGAGCACCCGGACTACATCCTCAGTCCGCAGCAGCAGCGCATCATCATCCAATGTCACGCTGCGGACTCCTCACCCGGCCCGGACACCTCCAGACGGCGAGCCTGCTTCCGCTTCACCACGTCACGGAAGGTGCTCTCCTTCGACTCCAGGTACCGCGCGAGCACCGGCCGGATGGCTTCGAGTGCGCCGTCCAGCTCGCGATGATTCCGGAGCGCCGCCCATGACGTGAGGTACCCGAGCCCGCCTTGAACAAGCCGAAGCTCCTCAGCCTGAGCAATGCGGCCCCGCACCACATCGACGCTGGACGGCGCCAGCTCGATCGCCTGGACCTCGCGCCAGACAGGATCGATCGGCCAGCGCCGCTCCCTCGCGTCCGATGTCGGCTCCCGATACGTCAGCCACTCGCCGGTCACGTACCGCCACAGCGCCTGCATCCGCGCCAGCACCTCATCGACCGTGCGCAGCGGCGGGTTGAAGTCCATCAGCGCATCGCGTTTAAACTGCGCCTCGATCCGCCAGACCGGCGCATCGGACTGGCGCTCACCCCACAGGTCGGGCAACCAGGCGAGCCCGCGCCGGCCAATCTCGATCGTCTTGTCGTAGATGCGGACCATGAGCCCGCCGCCAGCGCCGAACCGGAAGCCGGTCAGGCGATGCCCGGTTGTGAACTCTTCGACCTGACCGAAGCCGCGTCGCGCCCGCCCGAGCGACACGAAGCGCGGCAGGTGCCCCAGCTCCAGGGTCCATCCCTGCACGTCCGCATAGAGATCGATGCGCGAGACGTTGAACTCGCACGGGAACGCGAACACGTCCTCGTTGAGCACGGACGCCGCCGCATCGATCGCGGCATCGACCCCGACCGAGTGCAGGAACGCCGAGTGAAGCTGCACCATCGCGGCCGGGAACCGATCGTTCTGGCAGAGCATCAGTTCGAAGTCCGGCGAGGTGAACCAGTACCCGTACGTGCGCACCCCGTGCGGCTTGAGAGCCATCGTGCGGCCCGCCACCGGCCACTCGAACATCTCAGCCTCGCCCGCGTCGTGAGCGAGCTTCTTGACCACCTCCAGCGTCGGCCAGAGCCCCGGCCGGACCGTGCCCTTCGCGGACATGTAGAGCGAGTCCACACCGGACGCGAGCACGGCGAGGATCACTGCGACCACCCGCGCATGACCGGCATCGCCAGCAGCATGCAGACGACCAGACCGAGCACGAGCAGCAGCGCGACCAGGAAGCCGCAGCCGGACGGCCGGTCCGCCTCATGGTCGAACGAGAAGACCACCGTCCAGAACACATCCCTCAGCAGCTTCACGCCACCTGCCCCTTGTCAGTCGAGTCCTCGGAGTCCATCGCTTCCATGCCATCCCGCATGAGCGCGATCCCGCCGTACATGGCCAGGTACGCCTGCACCTCCGGGCACTGGCCCCGCCGCACGCGGTACAGCAGCCGCGCCCGCGCTTCCTCGATCTCCTGGCCGAACCTGACGACATGGGCGTTCACTCCTGGCAGTCCTCCACGTCGCCGAAGACGTCGCCGCTGTCATCATCGACGCCGTCCAGATCGCGGCACCACGTCACAACGGGATCAAGCCCACCCAGGGGGTATACCGGCAACCCGTTTGCAATCCGCTCCCGCCGCTCATCGGCACGAGCACGCCACCAACCGGCCACGCCATCGATCACGCTCACGCCGCCACCTCGGACTCGCCGTCCTCATTCTCGATTGGACACGTAGGGCACTGTGTTACGCGGACGTGCCCTACTGGCTGCGCGCACTTCTCCCGCAGCAGAGCCACCGCTGCCGCAGGTTCGATGAACGGCGCCTGGACCTCGACTTCGTCCTCGAACTGGAAGATGGCACGGCCCTTGATCGGCGGCAGGTTCGCTGCCGCACCGTTCTTGTCTCCGAGCAGGATGTGACTGTTCGTCTCGCTTCGCGTCTTGAACGCCATCGTCGCCGGAATCTGATCCTTGATCTGACCGGGCATCACGTCGGCATCCGGTCGCTGAGTCGCACAGATGAGATGGATGCCGACCGCGCGCCCGAGACGAGCGAGACGACTCACGGCCCCGTGTGCCTGTGTCTTCGCCGATGGCCCACGGCCGTTGCCGCCCGACGACTCAGCGACCGGCCTGCTCAGCTCACCGAACTCATCGATGAATGCGACGATGTACGGCAGTCGGTCAGCCGGGCGACTGTCGTTCCAGTGCTTGAGCGAGACGACGCCCGCCTCACGGAACATGGCTTGGCGGCGCTCCATCTCCGCGATCAGGCGCTCCAGCGCCGGCATCAGCTCCGGCATGTCTGAGACGACCGGCGCCCACAGGTGCGGCAGCTCGCGGAACATCCAGAACTCCATGCCGCCCTTGAGATCGACCAGCACCGCACGGAAGTGCTCCGGGCCATAGGTCGTGGCCAGACCCACGAGCATCTGTCGCAGGTTCACGCTCTTGCCCGATCCCGGCGTGCCACCCACCAACATGTGCGGCAGCTCCGCGAGATCGACCCACAGCGGCCCCATGCGCCCGATGCCGACTCCGATCACCAGCTCACCGGCCGTCCGCGGACGCGCGTAGAAGCCCTCGAACGTCAGCAGCTCCGGAAGCTGCGAGGTACCCGCGCGCATCCACATGATGCCCCGGTCGAACCAGAAGTCACAGGAGCAGTCGAGCGCGACCTCGAACACGCCCGTGATCCGCTTGAGATTGGCCACCGTCACCCCGGTCGGCACCTTCCAGGCGACCAGCCACTGATCGCCCTCGCGCCGACACTTGCGGCGCACGAGCCGCGCCTTGCCCTGAACCGCGCTGGGCAGCACCTTGTTGAACTCGGCCGTGGCGCGGCGCGGGAACCAGCTCGAGTACCACACGCCGCCCACGATGCCCGCCAGCGCGAGCTGCACGAGGATCACGACGCCGATCCAGTGCAGCGCGCTCACGAGTCCGATCACCAGCACGGCGCCGAGCGCGAACAGCAGCAGCCCACACGGCATCCCATACGTCTGAGACTCGTTCGACTTCTGTGCCATCTAGAACGGGCACTCCTCATCCGAATGTGAACCGGCGCCCAGTTCTGCGCCCGGCTTCCACGAGACGACGTAGCCGTCACCGAGGCCGTTGCCGAACGTCTCCCACCCCGGGTTCAGCTCGCGCAGCACCAGAATGAGACGCTCCGTCTCCTTCTCCACGTCCATCTACCGGCGCTCCGACACGATCCACCACCGGCCGGCGTCATCCGCCTCGAAGCGGTGCTCCCACCCCGGGTTGCTCACTTCCATCTGCAGCAGCAGGTCGTCAGCGCCGGCACCCATCGCCTCCCGCGCCTCATCCGACCCCCACTCCTCCTCGGACAGCCACCGTGCCATTTACCGCCGACCCCCGGCCGGCGCCCGATCCTCGCGGTTGCGCTGCGCTCGCGCGCCGTACATGATCTCGTCCGCGTGAATCTCCGTCGCGTAGACGGTGTGCTTCTGACCGCAGTCGAACGCCTTGTCGTACTTGCCCGAGCGGACGTGGCCCCGCACCGTCACCGCGTCCCCCTTGCGCACGTGCTTCTCGAAGTTGACAGCGGCACCGTTCCAGACCGTGATCCGGAAGTAGTCAGTTCCCGAGTCCTTCTTGAAGCCGCGATCGACCGCGAGATTGAAGGTCCCGACGTACTTCCCCTCGCCCGGCAGCGGCTTCACCACGATGTCGGATGCGACGTTGCCGGCCAGCATGATCGTGTTCATTCCTACTTCTCCTCCTTGTTGTCGATGATCCACTGCACCTGTGTCAGCGCGCGATCGAGCATGGTTGCCATCAGGTCTGGCGAACCCCACACGCTGACAGTGCCGAACTCGACGTAGACGCTTTCGGGAATCACCCCGCCCAGGTCCCACGGCCGTTCCGGGTGGTACCGGACGGTCAGCTCATCGTCCGGCTCGACGTTGGACGACACGTACACGCGCTTGCTCATACCTTCAGTTCCTCCTCATCGCCGTAGTTGTCGCCGTACTCGCCCTTGAGGTAGAGCCAGTGCATCTCCGCGATCTCCTCATCCGAGTACGCCACGCAGTCGCACTGGCAGTTCCCGCCGCACATGTGCTCGCCCGTCGCGCACGAGCCACACACAGTCATGGTCTGCAGCACCCGTAATCCTCCCTGTCGTTCAGTTCGTCCAGCAGTTCGACGGCGTCCTCCTCGCGATCGAACGCCGCGACCGGCTCACCTTCCGCCCGGTCCCACACCCACGTTGGCCCATCGGACGGTCGCCACAGTTGATACCGCGCCTCAGCTCTCACGCACATTCCTCCTCTTCGTTCAT
>VBJR01000154.1 GCA_005880175.1 Chloroflexota bacterium | reverse complement strand
ATCGAGATGCGGCCCGAGTCGCTGGCCGCGTACGCGTTCCCCGACGGCCCGGCCTGGCGGCTCAGCTCCGCGTGAACCCGGCCGAGCGCGTCCCGCTGGGCCGGACCGGGCTGGAGGTGACGCGCCTCGGGCTGGGCACGGCCCCGCTCGGCGGCATGTACCAGGCGGTGACCGACGAGCAGGGCGCCGCGCTGGTCGAGGCCGCGTGGGCCGCCGGCCTGCGCTTCTTCGACACGGCGCCGCTGTACGGCCACGGCGCGGCCGAGCGGCGGCTCGGCGCGGGCCTGCGCTCGCGACCGCGCGACGAGTTCGTCCTGAGCACGAAGGTCGGCCGGGTGCTGCGGGCCGGCGTGCCGCCCGACCCGGGGTCGATCTGGGTGGACCCGCCGCCGGACCAGCCGGTCTTCGACTACTCGCAGGCGGCCACGCTGGCGTCGTTCTCCGAGAGCCTGGAGCGGCTGGGGCTCGACCGGGTGGACGTGCTCCACATCCACGACCCGGACGACCACTACGGCGAGGCGCTGGGCGGCGCGTACCGGGTCCTCGACCGGCTGCGCGCCGAGGGCCGGATCCGGGCGGTCGGCGCCGGCATGAACCAGGCGGCGATGCTGGCGCGGTTCGCCCGCGAGGGTCGGTTCGACTGCTTCCTCCTGGCCGGCCGGTTCACGCTGCTCGACCAGTCCGGCCTCGACGAGCTGCTCCCGCTGTGCGAGCGCGACGGCATCGCGGTGATCGCCGGCGGCGCGTTCAACAGCGGCATCCTGGCCGACCCGCGGCCGGGCGTCCACTACAACTACCTGCCGGCGGCGCCCGAGCTGGTCGAGCGGGCCCTGCGGCTGGCCGAGGTGTGCGATCGCCACGGCGTGCCGCTGGCCGCCGCGGCGATCCAGTTCCCGCTCCGGCACCCGGCCGTCGCGGCGGTGCTGGTGGGGGCGCGGTCGGCGGCGGAGCTGGAGGAGGACGTGCGCCTGTTCGGGTGGGAGGTCCCCGACGAGCTGTGGGCGGACCTGCGGGCGACCGGCCTCGTCCGCGACCCGGCGGCCTGAACTACAGTTCTGGGCGGGATGGCGGAGGCGCGGCGACCCGCCCGGGGGCGCGGGCCGACGGTCACGGACGAGGCGATCGCGAAGATCCGCGAGCTGATCGTCTCGGGCCGGTGGCGGCCCGGCGACCGGCTGCCCCGCGAGTCCGACCTCGCGCTCGAGCTGGGGCTGTCGCGCAACTCGCTGCGCGAGGCGGTCCGGGCGCTGGCGCTGGTCCGCGTTCTCGAGGTGCGGCAGGGCGACGGGACGTACGTCAGCAGCCTGGAGCCGGACCTGCTGCTGGAGACGACGGCGTTCGTCGCGCACCTGCTGCAGGAGCACACGGTGCTGGAGCTGTTCGAGGTCCGGCGCCTGCTGGAGCCGGCGGCGGCGGCGCTGGCGGCGGTGCGGATGGACGACCGCGACCGGTCCACCCTCCGGCTGGAGCTGGAGCGGATGCAGGCCGCGGAGGACGTGGAGGAGCTTGTGGACGCCGACATGGCGTTCCACTCGGTGATCGCGCAGGCGGCCGGCAACACGGTGCTGAGCTCCCTGCTGGACGGCCTGGCGGCCCGGACGATGCGAGCGCGGCTGTGGCGAGGCCTGGCGGACCGCGAGGCGCTGGCCGCGACGCTGACGGAGCACGTCCGGATCTACGAGGCGATCACGAGCCGGGACCCGGAGCTGACCCGGGCGCTGGCCGCGGCCCACATCGCGACGGGCGAACTGTGGCTGCGCCTGAACCTGGCCGCCGCCGGCGGCGGGGCCGCGCCCGCGACACGTTGAAGTGTCGACAGTTCGACCTCTCATCGCCTCCCGAGACGTGCAAGCGTCGACACTTCAACGCTTCCGTCCCGGTCAGGACGGCGGCGTCAGCACCCGGACGGGGCGGCCGGCCAGGAACGCGGCGATGTCCTCGGCGGCCTCGCCGTACATCGTCCGGTACGTCCGCTCCGACACGTAGCCGAGGTGCGGCGTCAGCACCGAGCGGGGCAGCGTCCGCAGCGGATCGCCGGCGGGCAGCGGCTCCACCCCGTACACGTCCAGGGCCGCGCCCGCGATGCGGCCGGCGCGCAGGTGCTCCGTCAGCGCGGCTTCGTCCACGATCGGGCCGCGCGACGTGTTGACCAGGTACGCGGCCGGCTTCATCAATGCCAGCTCGGCCGCGCCGACCAGGCCCCGCGTCCGGTCGCTCAGGACCAGGTGGACCGTCAGCACGTCGGAGAGCCGGAACAGCTCCTCGCGCTCCACGCGGCGCGCGCCGGCCGCGGCCGCCGCCTCGGCGGTGAGGTTCTGGCTCCAGGCGATCACGTCCATCCCGAACGCGAGCCCGATCGCCGCCACCCGGCGCCCCAGGTTGCCCAGGCCGAGCACGCCCAGCGTCGCGCCGGCCAGGTCGGTCCCGACCGTCCGCTGCCAGCCGCCGGCCCGGATCGACGCGTCCTCGAGCGGCACGTGCCGGACCAGCGAGAGGATCAGCGCCCACGTCAGCTCGACCGTGCTGGCGCCCGAGCCGGCGGTCCCGCAGACCGTGATCCCGAGCTCGGCCGCGGCCGCCACGTCGATCGCCGCGTTGCGCATGCCCGTCGTCACCAGCAGCCGGAGCCGGGGCAGGCGGGCGAGCAGCGACCGCCGAAACGGGGTACGCTCGCGCATCGCGACCACCACGTCGAAGTCGGCCAGGCGCGCGGCCACGTCGTCCTCGCGGTCGAGGTGGTCGGCGAACGCCGTCACCTCGGCGCCGGGCACCGCCGCGGCCCAGTCCACGAGGCCGGCGGCAACCTGCTGGTAGTCGTCGAGAATCGCCACCCGGTGCATGTGTCAGCGTGCCATGGTATGCGGTGGCGGCCTCGTCGGGGGCACATGAAGACGGGCCGCGCTGAGCCTGGCACGCTGGTCCAAGGGAGGTTGGACAGACCAATGAGGGGAGCGGTCATGCAGCCGGTGAGCGGAACGTTCGAGCTGCGCTGGCAGTGGTACCGCGGTGACGACGCGCCGCCCGACGCCCGGGCGGCGAGGCGCGAGCCGTCCGCGGTCAGTCTGGACGGCGCCGCGCCGGCGCGTCCGGAGCCGGCCCTGGCGGCCCCGTGGCCGCGGCTTGACGAGGTGCGGGCGGGCAGGTAGAGTCCGGCGACATGCCGGTCCCGGACCAGCGGGATCCGGGGCTGACCTGCTCGCTGCTGCAGGGGTGGCTGCGCGAACGGCTGCCCCAGGCCCACGACCTGATCGTCACGGGGCTCCGCACGCCGTCGGGCGGGTTCTCGGGCGAGACGCTGCTGTTCGACGCGGAGTGGGACGAGCGCGGGAACCGCGAGCGGCTCCCGCTGGTGGTCCGCGTCGCCCCGACCGCGTACCAGCTGTTCCCCGAGCCGCGGTTCGCCGACCAGTGCCGGGTCATGCGCATCCTCGCCGCCGAGACGAGCCTGCCCGTGCCCGCGGTGCGCTGGTTCGAGGCCGACCCGGAGCCGCTGGGCGCCTCGTTCGTCGTCATGGACCAGGTCGCCGGCCAGGTCCCGGGCGACGTGCCCACGTACCACCAGGACGGCTGGCTGGTCGAGGCGTCGCCGGCGGACCGCGCGCGCCTGTGGTGGGGCGCCGTGGACGCCCTCGCCCAGGTCCACCGGCTGGACGTGGACGCCCTCGGGCTCGGCTTCGTGGACCGGCCCGAGTTCGGGAGGACCGGCGTGGACCAGCAGCTCGGCTACTACGAGCGGTTCCTGGAGTGGGCCGGCGCGGGCGAGCTGGCGGACGCGCGCCGGGCCCTGGCCTGGCTGCGCGCGAACCGGCCCGACGAGACGGGGCCGCTCCGCCTGCTCTGGGGCGACGCCCGGATCGGGAACGTGATCTTCCGGGACTTCGAGCCCCGCGCGCTCCTCGACTGGGAGATGGTGACGCTGGGCCAGCCGGAGGTGGACCTGGCCTGGTTCCTGTACTTCGACCGGCACCACAGCGAGGGCTACGAGACGCCGCGCCTGGCCGGGTTCCCGAGCCGCGAGGAGACGGTCGCGCGCTACGAGCGGCTGCTCGGCCGGCCGATGCGCGACCTCGCGTACTACGAGGTGCTCGCCGCGCTCCGCTTCGCCGTGATCATGGCCCGCCTCGGCGTGCTGTTCATGCAGGTCGGCTGGATGCCGCTCGGCAGCGACTACCCGACGACGAACACCGCGGCGCGGCTGCTCCGCGTCATCCTGGAGCAGCGATGCTGACACCGCTGGACGACTACCCGATCCACCAGGTCGCCGAGGTCATGCGCCACGTGGCCACGAGCGACCGCAACTTCTACGACCGCTACTACTTCAACTGCCACCCGTGCGGCCCCGACCTGTTCCTCGCCGCCGGCCTGGGCCAATACCCGAACCTGGGCGTGGTGGACGCGTTCGCGGCGGTCGTCACGGGCGGGAAGCATCACGTCGTCCGGGCGTCCCGCGAGCTCGGCGCCGACCGCATGGACACCACCGCCGGCCCGTTCCGGGTCGAGGTGCTCGAAGGGCTGCGCCGGCTCCGCATCGCGCTCGAGCCCAACGAGTGGGGCCTCGACTTCGACCTGACGTTCGAGGGCGGCATCCCGGCGACGCGCGAGCCGCGCCACCACCTCCGGCACTTCGAGCGCGTGGTCTTCGACTCGGTGCGCATGGCCCAGACCGGGCGCTGGAGCGGCCGCTTGCGGGTCGCGGGCGAGACGCACGAGGTCACACCCGACCACTGGTGGGGCTTCCGCGACCGCTCGTGGGGCGTGCGGCCGGTCGGCGAGCCCGAGCCGCCCGGCATCCGCTCGGCCGAGCCGCCCAGCTTCTTCTGGATCTACGCGCCGATGCAGTTCGCCGACCGCTCGATCCTGGTCATCGTGCAGGAGGACCGCCATGGGGGCCGGCTCCTGGAGGAGGCGGTGTGCGTCTGGCCGGAGTCGTCCGGCCGCCCGGCCGAGCCGCTGGGCCGGCCCGAGCACCGGCTGGAGCTGGAGCCGGGCACGCGGGCGCTGCGGGCCGCCACCCTCGCGTTCGCGCCCCCGGGCGGCCGCCCGTTCGAGGTCCGCGTGGAGCCGGTCGTCCCGCTCAACCTCAGCGTCGGCGGCTACGGTGGCGACGCGACGTGGCGGCACGGGGCGTATCAGGGCCCGTTCGAGGTCCAGGGGCTGACGCTGGACCCGTCGGTGCCGGAGGACCGGGTCCGGCTGGTCGGCCTGGTGGACCACCTGGCCCGGTTCGAGTGCGAGGGCGAGGTGGGCTGGGGCCTGTTCGAGGTGCTGGTGCTCGGCCCGCACGAGCCGTCCGGGCTCTGACCGGCCCGCTCAGCCGTCCAGCAGCCGCCGGATCCGGGTCCCGATGAACCGCCGCTCGGCCTCGGGCGGCTCCAGCGCCAGCGCCGTCCGGTAGGCGGCGACGGCCTCCTCAGCGCGGCCGAGCCGGGCCAGCAGGTCGGCTCGCGCCACGTGGAGCTGGGGCCACCGCCGCAGCTGGGGGTGGTGGCCCACCGCGTCGAGGATGACCAGTCCCGCCGCCGGCCCCTCGGCCATCGCGACCGCCACCGCCCGGTTCGCCTCCACGACCGGCGTCGGCTCGTGCCGGATCAGCTCGCCGTAGAGCAGCGCGATCTGGCGCCAGTCCGTCTCGGCAGCGGTCGCGGCGTCCGCGTGGCAGGCGGCGATCGCGGCGTGGAGCTGGTACGGGCCGGGCCGGCCGGCCCGGAGCGCGCGCTCCAGCACGGCCTCGCCCTCCGCGATCAGGCCGCGGTCCCAGCGGGCGCGGTCCTGGTCCTCCAGCAGCACCAGGTCGCCGGCCGCGTCGGTCCTGGCCGCCCGGCGGGCGTCCGTCAGCAGCAGCAGCGCCAGCAGCCCCGCCGCCTCCGGCTCGTCGGGGAGCCGTTCGGCCAGGCCGCGCGCGAGCCCGATCGCGGCGTCGCACAGCTCGCCCCGGACCAGGGCGGTGCCCCCGCTGGCCATGTGGCCCTCGGTGAACACGAGAAAGATCACCTTCAGCACCGCCGGTAGGCGCTCGCGGGCGTCCTCGCCGGTGGGCACCTTGAAGCGGATGCCGGCGTCCCGGATCTTCGCCTTCCCGCGCACCAGGCGCTTGGCCATCGTCGCCTCGGGGACCAGGAACGCGGCCGCGATCTCGGCCGTGGCGAGCCCGCACACGCAGCGCAGCGTCAGCGCGATGCGGGTGGCCGGGTCGAGGGCCGGGTGGCAGCACATCAGGACCAGGCCCAGGTCGTCAGCGGCGGAGCCCCCCGCCGCCGCGTCCGGCGGGGGTTCGGGACGCTCGTGCACGGCGGCCGCCTCCTTCTCGGTTCGCTTCGCCTCGCGGCGCTGCCGGTCGATGGCCCGGCGGCGGGCGACCGCGATCAGCCAGCCCAGCGGGTTGGGCGGCGCGCCCTCCGCCGGCCACCGCGCCAGCGCCGCCGCGCAGGCTTCCTGGACCGCGTCCTCGGCGAGGCCCAGGTCGCCCCCGGCGGCGCGGGTGGTCGAGGCCACCGCGCGCCACCAGTGGGAGCGGACCAGCGCCTCCAGCTCGGTGGTCACACCGGGGCGCGGAGCCCGGCCACCGGCCGGACCACGACCGACGCCTCCCGTGCCGCGGGGATGCGGGCCGCCCAGCGCAGCGCCTCGTCCAGGTCGGCGCAGTCGACGATCGTGTACCCGCCGAGCAGCTCCTTGATCTCGGCCGACGGGCCGTCCGTGACGAGCGTCTCGCCGTTCCGGACGCGGACGGTGGTCGTCGCCGACTCGGGCTGGAGCGGGCCGCAGTCCACCAGCACCCTGGCCTCGGCCATCGCGGTCGTGACCTCGGCGTACGCGGCGTTCAGCTCGGCCGCCTCGCGCGAGCCGGCCTCGGGCAGCGAGTCCTGGGTTCGGTTGAGCAGGAGCATGTACTTCACGTGCGCGCCTCCATACGTGGGTGGCCGGTCCGGGCGCCGGCCTCACTCCTCTATCGAACGACGAGGGCGCCGGAGGACAGCGCCGGCCGGCCAGGAAGTAGCGTGTCCTGCATGCCCGAGTTCGAGCCAGCCTACCTGCGCGACCTGGGCCGCCGGATCTTCGCGGCGGCCGGCGCCCCGACGGACATCGCCGAGCACGTGGCCGACCACCTGGTCGCCTCCAACCTCGCAGGCCACGACTCGCACGGCGTGCTCCGCATCCCGTGGTACCTGGGTCAGATCCGCCAGGGGTGGGTGCGGCCGGCGGAGCGGCCTCGCGTCCTGCGCGAGTCGCCGGCGGCGGCGCTGGTGAGCGGGGAGTGGGGCTTCGGGCACCCGGCGGCCACCGTGGCGATGGACGCGGCGTGCGACCGCGCGGCACGGGCCGGGCTGGGCGCCGCCGCGCTCGTCCACGCCACGCACATCGGCCGCCTGGGCACGTACGCGGAGCGGGCGGCGGACCGCGGCCTGGTCGCGATGCTGTGGCTCGGCGGCCTGAGCGCGTACCGGTCGGCGGTGCCGTACGGCGCCAGCCGGGGGATCTACGGCACGAACCCGATGGCGGCCGCGTTCCCGGGCGGACCCGCCGGCACGCTGCTGCTCGATTTCGCGACGACCGCGGTGGCCGGGGGCAAGATCATGGTCGCGAAGGACAGGGGCGTGCCGCTGCCGGATGGTTCGGCCCTGGACCGCGAGGGCCGGCCGACGACCGACCCGGACGCCGCCCTCGGCGGCTGGCTGCTGCCGTTCGGCGCGCACAAGGGCTACGCGCTGGCGTTCTTCGCCCAGCTGTTCGGGCAGGCGCTGACCGGCGCGGACGCGCTGGCGGACGGGCAGGACCGGGGGCCGTTCACCCGGGCCGGCGCGTTCTTCCTGGCCGTGGACGCGGGACTGTTCCGGCCGGCGGACGCCGCGGCGGCCAGCGCCGGCCGCTTCGCCGAGGAGATCCGGGACCTGCCCCCGGCGCCGGGGTTCGAGCGCGTCATGGCCCCCGGCGACCCGGAGGCGCGCTCACGCGAGGCGCGGGCGGCCGCGGTCCCGCTGCCGGAGGCGACGTGGCACCAGATCGCCGCGTCGGCGGAGGCGCTGGGGGTCGCGGTCTAGCGAGCCGCCGGCGCTGCGGCGGTGCCGTACCGCGGCCACGTCACCGTCTGGCCGAGAGGTGGCCACGGTACGGCAGGACCCCGCTACCCGCGCTTCGGGCTGAGCCACTGCTCCCAGCCGGGGCGGCGGCCGCAGCCGGCGGGCCGGCCGCTCAGCGCCTGCTCCTCACGGGCGGCGTGGACGGCCGCGTTCCGGGGCACCACGTTCTCCGTGCTGAGCAGGCCGCCCACCTCGGCGGCGAGCTGGCCGCGCGTGTGGTCGGAGACCAGCACCGTGGGCACCCCCCGCGTGGCCTGGTCCGAGCGCAGGACCAGCAGCACCAGCGCCGGCACGGCCCACGGGCCGACGCACACGAAGATCAGGTCGGGCTGGGCCGCCTCGGCGCGCTCCAGCGCCTGCTCCAGGCCCGTGGCGGGGACGACGGCGTACCCGTCCATCCGGAGCTTGACGGCGTACCGGTCCGCCTCCTCGGGGTGACCGGCGATGAGGAGGGCGACCAGCGACCGGGTCCGGGTGGTGCTCTTCCTCGTTCTCTGCTGCGTCGAGACGTTCATCTCGGGTTGCCTCCTGGCGGACGAGCGACGGTGGGGGGTGTGCCGCCTTCGCGCCACAGTGGATCAGAGGACCCTTAGAAGAGGATTAAGCTCGCCTTTGATGTGCCTGAGATGCGGAGCGCTAAGCTCCGCCTAAGGAAGCGTTTCTATCGTTGGCCACGTTGGAGATCCTGGTCGTAGACGACGACCCGGCGCTGCGCACGGCGCTCGACCGCGCCCTCAAGCTCGAGGGCTACCGGGTCTCGTTCGCGCACGACGGGCGCCAGGCGCTGCAGATGATGACGAGCGCGGCGCAGGACGCGGTCATCCTGGACCTCGGCCTGCCGCTGATGGACGGGCTGGAGGTGTGCCGGCGGGTGCGCGAGCGCGGCGACCGCACCCCGGTGCTGATGCTCACCGCCCGTGACGCCGTCACCGACCGCGTCGAGGGGCTGGACGCCGGCGCCGACGACTACCTGGTCAAGCCGTTCGCGCTCGACGAGCTGCTGGCCCGGCTCCGGGCGCTGCTCCGGCGGACGACCGCGACGCCCAGCGAGGGCGTGCTCAAGTTCGGCGACCTGGTCCTGGACCTGCAGACGATGGAGGTCCGGCGCGGCCCCCGCGAGCTCCAGCTCACGCGCACCGAGTTCCGCCTCCTGGAGCTGTTCATGCGCAACCCGCGCGTCGTGCTCACCCGCTCACGGATCTTCGAGGAGGTCTGGGGCTACGACTTCGGCGCCAGCTCGAACGCGCTGGAGGTCTATGTCTCGTACCTGCGCCGCAAGCTCGAGGCCGAGGGCGAGCCCCGGCTCATCCACACCGTCCGGGGTGTCGGTTACACGCTCCGTTAGCCGCTACATCGGGGCGCAGCTCAGCGGTCTGAGCTTCCAGGCGCGACTGACGCTGACGACCGCGATCGCCCTCGCCGCCGCCGTCGCGATCGCCGCCGGCGGCATCTACTTCGTCGCCTGGTACGTGCTGAACGGGCAGGTCAACGAGAGCCTGCGGTCCGACGCGGACAGCACGCAGATCCGCGCCGGCCGGGTGACGGTGACGCAGCTGCCGTTCGGCAATACCGCCACGTCCGCCCAGATCCTGGACAAGGACGCCCAGCCGCTGCCCTCCCTGAACGTCTCCCCGCCGCCGTTCCAGCTCCCCGTCACCGACGGCGACCGGCAGGTGGTCGACGGCTCGATCCCCGAGTACTGGCGCGACGACACGCTCCAGAGCATCCACGTCCGCATCTTCACCGAGCGCGTGGTCGACTCCGAGGGTCGATACACGGGGTACACGGTGCAGGTGGCGCGGTCCCTGACCGAGATGGACCGGACGCTGAGCACCATCCGGGTGGTGCTGACGCTGGTCGCCGGGGGCGGGGTCGCCCTCGCCGCCCTCCTGGGCTACCTCATCGCCCGGACTGGCCTGCGCCCGATCCACCGGCTGCGCCAGGCCGTGGACCACGTGACCGAGACGGGCGACATGTCGCAGGTGGTGCCGTACACCGGCGACGACGAGCTGGGCCGGCTCGGCGCCCACTTCAACCGCATGCTGGTGGCGCTGGACCAGTCGCTGCGGACGCAGCGCCAGCTCGTCGCCGACGCCTCGCACGAGCTGCGGACCCCGCTCGCCAGCATGCGCACGAACATCGAGGTGCTGCAGCGCTCGCCCTCCCTGGTCGGGCCCGAGCGCGACCGGCTGCTCAAGGACGTCGTGTCCCAGGTCGAGCAGCTGACGCGTCTGGTCCAGGACCTGATCGACCTGGCCCGGGGCGACCAGGCCCCGGAGGAGAAGGAGGAGGTCCGCCTCGACTGGATCGTCGCCTCGGCGGTTGAGCGGGCGGCGACGAACTGGCCCCTGGTCTACTTCGACACCCGGCTGGCCGAGTCCGTGGTGATGGGCCAGTCGGGCCGCCTCGACCGGGCCATCTCCAACCTGCTCGACAACGCCGGCAAGTGGAGCCCGCCGGGGACGACGGTCGAGGTCAGCGTGGTGGACCGCGAGGTCCTGGTGCGCGACCACGGTCCCGGCATCGACCGCGCCGACCTGCCGTTCGTGTTCGACCGCTTCTGGCGGGCGCCGGCCGCGCGGGCGATGCCGGGCTCGGGCCTGGGCCTGTCGATCGTGCGCCAGGTCGCCGAGGCCCACGGGGGGACCGTGACGGCGGAGCTGCCGGCCGACGGCGGCACGCTGATGCGCCTCAAGCTGCGCTGAATCGGCCCGCGCCGATTCTTATGCTCCTCTAAGCCCGGCGTAACGGTCCTCCAAGGGATGGGAGGTGCAATGGGGTGGTCGCGGTTGAAGCGGACTCGTACCACCCCAGGAGGATCACCCCAGTTGGCGAACTTCGTGAAGCCCGCGGGCC
This sequence comes from Chloroflexota bacterium, assembly GCA_005880175.1. The sequence continues at coordinate 13,266 of VBJR01000154.1, read as the reverse complement.
GCGGCCTCCCCCTTCTCTTGCCGCCGCCGGCCGGTCGCCTCCACCCGTGCGCACCGGCCAGGGCGGCGGTGCCCTCCTGGGAACAAGTTGACATCCTCCCTCTCTCAATGGTCGCCGTCCCCGGTCTTCGGGCCGGGACGGCGGCCATAACCACCGCCAGCCGCTGAGATGGTCGTCCGAAGGGCGACGCTCGCGGACGTCGCCGCGGTGGCGCGGCTGACCGTCGCGGCCAACCGCGAGGCCCAGCGTGACCTGCCCGCCCTGCACGACGACGAGGAGCTGTCGTCCCCCGAGCTGGCCCTGCGTCTGCTCGAGGACCTGGACGACGGCAACCTCCTGTACGTCACCGAGCGCGAGGGCCGGATCGTCGGCTTCGCCCAGGTGACCGGGCTGATGGTCGGCGACGGCGGCCACCTGGTCGAGCTGCGGCGGCTCTACGTGATGCCCGAGCAGCGCCGGCGCGGCGTCGGCCGCCAGCTCCTCGAGCTGGTGCGGCAGGACCTCGCCCAGCGCTCGAACCCGCCCGCCCTGCGGGCCTGGGCGCCGACCGGCTCGGCGGCCGCCGGCTTCCTGGAGCTGGCCGAGGCCGCCGCGGCGCGCCAGCGCTGGAAGGTCGGCCCGGGCGGCATCGCGATCCGCGGCGTCGTGTACGGCTGGACCGCGCGGCCGGCGGACGCCGCCCGCGGCAAGCGCGCCGCCCTGGCCAAGTAGCGGCCGGGCGCACGCGCCGCAGGCTCGGATGGGGTGACTCGTCGCCGGCCGTCCACGCATTCCCAACCTCCGGCTCAGACGCTCCCCTCCGCCATGTGAAACTCAGGCGAGGCCGCTGGCACCCCGGCACCCATTCTGGCCGGGCGCTGGGGCGCCCGGCCAGGATGGGACCCTGCCGGCTGGCGTCGGCCAGAACGTCTGCTCCGCCGGCGACGGAGACGTTGAACCATCGATACTTGCACGTCTCCGGAGCCAAGGAGAGGTTGAACTTCCGATACTTCAACGTCTCTCCGCACGCCTACGGGCCGACTGCGGCACACCTGCGATCGCCGCACGCCTCAGTTCTCTCCCGGCGTACATCACGACGCCAGCCGGGGTGCCAGCGGCCTGGCCTGCCCTCATGGCAGAGCGGGAGCGAATGAGCCGGAGGGTAGGAACGCGTGGCTGGCCGACGCCTGGCCACCGCGCCCGGGCGAGGACGTCCCGGGCGCTCCTCGCCCCCAGGACGTCCGCCGCCGTCTCTCGCGAGCCCTCGTCACGCGGTGACCGCGAGCGGCACCCGGTCGTCGGCCACCACCCGGCCGTCCGCCAGGCGCACGATCCGGTCCGCCCTGGCCGCCAGGTCCAGGTCGTGCGTCACGACCACGAACGTCACGCCCTCCTCGCGGTTGAGCCGGCGCATCAGCCCGACCAGCTCGTCGGACGTCTGGCTGTCCACCGCGCCGGTGGGCTCGTCGCCCAGCACCAGGGCCGGCCGGTTGACCAGCGCCCGCGCGATGGCGACCCGCTGCTGCTGACCGCCGGACAGCTGGTCCGGCCGGTGGTGCAGCCGGTCCCGCAGGCCGACGAGCTCCAGCAGCTCCAGCGCCCGGCGCCGGCTCTCGCGCCGGTCGGCGCCGCCGTACCGGCTGGCCAGCAGCACGTTCTCGATCACGTTCAGCCCGGGCAGGAGGTTGTACTCCTGGAAGATGAACCCGAGGCGCCGGGCCCGGAGGTCGGCCCGCCGGCCGTCGCTCAGCGTCGCGGTGTCCTCGCCGTCGAGCAGCACGGTGCCCGAGGTCGGCCGCAGGAGCAGCCCGGCCAGGTCGAGGAGGGTGGTCTTGCCGCTGCCGGACCGGCCCACGATCGCGGTGAACTCGCCGCTGGCGATCCGGAGGTCCACGCCGGCCAGGGCGGTGACGGTGTGGGAGCCCTGGCGATAGGTGCGGGTCAGGTGGACGAGCTGGATGTCTGCCATCTCACTGATCTCCTGTTAGAGGCTGCGCAGCGCGGTGACGGGGTCGAGCCGCGCCGCGCGCAGGGCGGGGAGGATGCCGGCCAGGGTCGCCATCGCCACCGCGAACCCGAGCGCGATCGCGCTCAGCCGGGGGGTGACGAGGAAGATGTCGAGGCTGCTGCCGCCGGCGGCCGTCACCAGCGTGGTGAGCCCGAGGCCCAGGCCGTACCCCACCAGCCCGCCGACGGCGCCGATCGTCGCCGCCTCCAGCAGGTAGTCGCGCATCACCTGGCCGGTGTGGGCGCCCACCGCCTTCTTGAGCCCGATCTCGCGGATCCGCTCGTTGACGGCCATGATCATCGTGTTGACCACGGACAGGCCACCGATCACCAGGGCCAGGATCGCGGCGCCGGTGAACACCGCCGTGAACGTGGTGCTGGCCGACTTGAAGCTGGCGACCTGGGCGGACGGCTTCGGCGCCTCGACGCCGGGCACCGTGTCGTCGATCCGCTGGGCGATCGCGTCGAGCCGGGCGAGCGACGTCCCCCTGGGGGCGTAGACCGCGAAGCCCTGCGCCATCGTGTCCACGTCGATCGCCGACCGCATGGCCGGCGGCAGCGTGTCCGCCAGGAGCATGCGGGCGTCCGCGTCGCTGACCGAGGCGAACGTGTCGACCGGCGTGCCGGTCCTGGCCAGGACGCCGACCACGGTGAAGCGGTGGTTGACGAAGTCGGGCCGGGGGTGCGCCGGCGCGACCGGCAGGTCGAACGTGTCCCCGACGTGCTTGCCGTACGTGGTGGCCATGGAGCTGCCGAGGATCACCTCGCCGCGCGCGCCCGGGGCGAGGTCGCGCCCGGCCGCGAACGTCGTGGCCGGCATGCCGTACGCGCTCACCCCGCGCTGCTCGTTCGTGATCATCGTCGGGGCGCCGAGGTTGATGGCGGTGCTGCTGGGGTCCGCCGCCACCTGGTACGCGGGGTACACGGCGGCCACGCCCGGCACCCGGGCCAGCTCGTCGCGCTTGCCCAGCGGCAGCAGGCCGCCGGCCTGCTCGGCCGGCGCCTTGACCGAGATCGAGCTGCCCGCGTACTGGACGCCGACGTTCAGCAGCGAGTTGAAGTGCTCGGCCAGGGCGCCCATCGTGGTCAGCGCGAAGATGCCGATGACGATCCCCGAGATCGTCAGCGCCGAGCGCATCTTGCGCCGCAGCAGGTTGCGAAGGATCTCCTTCATGGGGTGCTTTCGGACCTCCCGTGCTGGTTCGGCGATCCGCCCGCCGTGGCCCGCAGCATCTCGGCCGGCTCCCGTAGCCGTCGTCCGACCGCCGGGTGGTTCCGCGCGTACTCCCCCGGTCGTACGTGAATACGACCAGGGGGTGACGACGGGCCGGCGGGGCGGCGATACGATCGCGGCCGTGAGCACCGTCGCCTCGCGCTGGGGATGGCCGCTGGTGACCGTCGCGCTGACCGAGCTCGTCACCCTCGGCGGCAGCGGCGCCGGCGCCCACCGCACCGGCCGGCCCGTGGACCTGCTGGCGGTCGTCCTGCTCGTGATCGCGGCCGGGGCCAGCGGGTTCGCCCGCCGCTGGCCGGCGCCCGCGCTGGCGGCGTCGCTGGCCGCCACCAGCGCGTACCTCGGACTGGGCTACCCGTACGACGGCACGTTCTTCGTCGGTCTGGGCGTGACGGCGTACCTGTCGGCCGCCGCCAACTCCCGGCTGCGGGCGATGGTGTTCGGCACGCTGATCGTCGTCCTCTTCTCCGCGGCCGGGTGGCCCGGCTACCCGGCCGATCCGCTGGCCGGCCTGCCCTTCGCGCTCATCCTCCTCGGCGCGCTGGTCGTCGGCCAGGCCCTCGCGGAGTCGCGCGCCAGGGCGAACGCCCGCGCGGCGGAGGCACACGAGGCGGAGGCCCAGCGTCGCCTGGCCGAGGAACGGCTGCGCATCGCCCGGGAGCTGCACGACGTGGTGTCGCACAGCATCTCGATGATCAACGTGCAGGCGGGCGTCGCGGTCCACGTGATGGACGAGCGGCCCGAGGAGGCGCGGGCCGCCCTGGTCGCGATCAAGGGCGTCAGCCGCGACGCCCTCCGCGACCTCCGCTCGATCCTGGGCCTGCTCCGGCAGAGCGACGACGCGGAGCCGCGCTCGCCGGTGGCCGGGTTGGCCCAGGTGCCGGCGCTCGCCGACAACGTGCGCCGGACCGGCGTCCAGGTGGCCCTCGACCTGGAGGCGGAGAACGGCTGGCCGCTGCCCCCGTCGATCGACCTGACCGCGTACCGCGTGATCCAGGAGGGCCTGACCAACGTGGTCCGGCACGCGCCCGGCGCCGCCGCCACCGTGACGGTCCGCCGCCGGGCGGACGCGCTCGTCGTGGAGGTTGCCGACGACGGCCGGGCGACCGCGGCGGCTGAGGCTCGCCAGGGCGCCGGCCAGGGCCTGTCCGGCATGGGCGAGCGGGTCCGGGCGGCCGGTGGCAGCCTGGAGGCCGGCGCCCGGCCCGAGGGCGGCTTCGCGGTGCGGGCGACCCTGCCGCTGGAGGCCGGGACCGCGTGATCCGGGTGCTGCTGGCGGACGACCAGGCGCTGGTGCGCGCCGGCTTCCGGGTGCTGATCGAGAGCGCGCCCGACATCGCGGTGGCGGGCGAGGCCGGCAACGGGGAGGAGGCGGTCGCGCTGGCCCGCTCGGAGCGGCCGGACGTGGTGCTGATGGACATCCGGATGCCCGTGCTGGACGGGATCGCGGCGACCCGGCGGATCGCGGACGACGCTGACCTGGCCGGCTGCCGCGTCCTGGTGCTGACCACGTTCGAGGCCGACGAGTACGTGTTCGAGGCGCTGCGAGCGGGGGCCAGCGGCTTCCTGCTCAAGGACGTGGAGCCGGCCGACCTGCTGCGCGCCATCCGCGTGGTGGCGGGCGGCGAGGCGCTGCTGTCGCCGTCCGTCACGAGCCGGCTGATCGCGACGTTCGCCGGCCGCCCGTCGCAGCGGCGCGTCTCGGCCCGCGAGCTGGACGGCCTGACCGACCGCGAGCGCGAGGTGCTGACGCTGGTCGGCCAGGGCAAGAGCAACGACGAGATCGCGGGCGAGCTGTTCGTCAGCCCGGCGACGGTCAAGACGCACGTGAGCCGGGTGATGTCGAAGCTGTACGCGCGGGACCGGGCCCAGCTGGTGGTCGCCGCGTACGAGAGCGGCCTGGTGGTGCCGGGCGCCTGACCCCGGGACCGGGCCTATGCTCGGTCTCGTGCTCGACGATCCGGTGCTGGTCGACGACTGGCACGTGGTCGCCCGCTCGGCCGACGTCGTGGAGGGCCGGGCGGCCGGCGTCCGCCTGCTCGACGAGGACCTCGTCCTCTGGCGCGCCGGCGGGCGGGTGCTGGCCTGGCGGGACCTGTGCGTCCACCGGGGGGCCCGGCTCTCTCTGGGAACGGTCCACGACGGCACGCTCGCCTGCGCCTATCACGGCTGGACGTACGACCCCGACGGCCGCTGCGTCCGCTTCCCGGCCCATCCCGACCAGTCGCCGCCGGCGACCGCCCGGGCCACCACGTACCGCGCGGTCGAGCGCTTCGGCTGGGTCTGGGTCTCCCTCGGCGACCCGGGGGCCGGCGCGCCGCGCGTGATCGAGAACTTCCTCGACGTCACGCACTTCCCGTTCGTCCACCAGGGCCTGCTGGGCGATCCGGCCCACCCCGAGGTCGGCGACTACACGGCCGAGATCGGCCCCGACGGCGTCACGGCGCGGGACATCACGGTGTGGCAGCCGGACCCCGACGGGATGGGCCGGGGCGCCAGCGTGACGTACACGTACCGGGTCCCGCGCCCGCTCACCGCGGCCTTCGTCAAGACGTCGGCCGGGCCCCAGTTCGCGATGTACTTCACCGTCGCGCCCGCCGGCGAGCGGGAGTCGGTGGCGTGGATGTACGTCGCGATGGACTACGGCGACCAGACCGACGAGGAGGTCCGCCGGTTCCAGGACGAGATCATCGGCCAGGACATCCCGGTGGTCGAGTCGCAGCGGCCCGAGCTGCTGCCCCTCGACCTGCAGGCCGAGCTGCACCTGCGCTCGGACCGGACGGCCATCGCGTACCGGCGCTGGCTGGCGCGCCTGGGCGTGCGCGTGGGGACGTCCTGAGCGAATCCGGCTGAAACAGATCGCCGGCGCCTGGCATCTGACGGGCGACATGAAACCCCCCCTCGTCCTCACCCTCGGGCTGTGGCTGCTGCTCGCCGCGGCCGCCTGCGGCGGAGGCCCGGCTCGCGCGGCCTCCACGCCCCCGGCGGCCCGGCCCACGCCGTCGCCCGCGGCGCCGGCGCCACCGGCAGATCCGTCGCCGACCTCCCCGGCGCAGACGGCGACGGCCTCGCGGCCGCTCGCCATCGTCAGCTCGCCGAACGGCATGGTGGCGGCCGTCTCGCCCGACGGCGTCTTCGCCTGGTCGTTCGACCCGGGCCACCTCGGGATCACGAAACCGGCGCTCGTCACGAACGGGCCCAACCTGCTCGCGTACGGCGGCGGCAGCGTCGCCGTCATCGACCGCTCGGGCACGGTGATCGGGCGCGGCACCGCCGCGGCCGATCAGCCGATCTTCCCGGCTCCCACCGGCCTCAGCTGGGCGTGGACGACGGTCGACTCGACCACCGAGCCTCCGGCTCCGCAGACCAGCAGCCTGTGGGTCGCCGGCGTCGGGCAGCGCCCGAGCCGGGTCAGGACGTGGACCGGCGGCTACACCGTGAGCGCCAGCCAGTGGAGCGACGCCGGCATCGTCGTCGTCAGGCTCGGTCCGAGCTGCGGAGCCTACCCGCAGAGCTCGTCGCTCGTCGATCCCGCCACGGGAGGCGAGGCCTCGCTGTTCGGCGACGGCCGCTGGCCGCTGGACGTCCACGCCGGCATCCGGGTGGCGAAGGACGCGGACGAGCCGACGGTCTACGTGACGGGGAGGGCCCGGATCACGAGGAGCTACCAGCTGCCCGTCGTCGGGGCCGGCATCGATCCGTCGGGCACCCGACTGTTCGTCAGCACGTTCGGCGAGACGGGCTGCGGCGGCCGGATCGCCACCGCGACCAGCGTCGTCGACGTGGCGTCGAACTCGCAGACCATGATCGACCGGTTCCTCGCCGAAGCCTGGCTCGACGACCAGCACCTGCTGGGCAGGACGGTCGCGGCTGGGCCCGCCGGCCAGGCCGTCTGGGGACCCGACGTCCTGGTCGCGGACCTCTCCGGGCGCCCAGCTCCTCGCCGCCGCCGGCCTCGCGGCGGCGCTGACCGGCGGCGCGTGTGGGAGCCAGCAGGCGACCGCGCCGCGCGCCGCCGCCCCGGCCGCCAGCGCGACCCCGGCGCCGGCCACCCCGAGCCCGGCGGCCACCGCCACCCCCACCGCGGCGCCGGCGCCCGCCGGCCCGCCGCCCGCGGCGCCGGCGGACTGCGCATCGGCGAGCCGGCCTCCCGTGCCGGCTCCGACCCCCGACAGCCGCTTCCCGGACGCTCCGGTGCCGGGCGTCTTCATCGTCGGAACGGTCTGCTCGGCGGCGACCGGGCGGCCGCTGCCCGGCGCGACGATCACCTCCGTCTTGCAGGTGCAGCTCTGCGCGGAGGGACACCAGCCCTGGCGCTGCGGGGCGAGCGTGACGACCGATGGCCAGGGCCACTACGGCTTCGCGTTCTACGACCCGGGGGACTACGCGGTCACCGTCGGCGGCCCGGGTTACGCGTCCCGGCGCGGCACGGTGCACGTCGCCCGGCCCGGCGTCGTCACCGGCGACTGGAGGCTCGCGCCGGCTGCCTGACCGCTAGAATCCGCACCGGCTCGGTCCAATGGTTCGCTAGCTCCACACGACCCGATCGTGCACTGCCACCGCCGCGACACGCGGCGGTGCGCTGGTCGTTGCAGAGAGGAGCGAACACCTTGACCCTCAACTCCCCGGCACTGCTGGTGATCGACGCCCAGGTCGGCCTGTTCGAGAACGCGAGCCGGCCGGCCGAGACGATCTCGCGCATCCGCCGGCTGATCGAACGGGCGCGCGAGCGCGCCGTGCCCGTCGTCTACCTGCAGCACGACGGCGACGCGGGCGGCCGCCTGGCCCCCGGCTCCGCCGGGTGGCGGATCCACCCCGACCTCGCCCCCGGCCCTCGGGCGATTTGGCGCCAAAGCGCCCATTCGAGCGTTGGGGAATGCGCCATTTGGCGCCAAATCGCCCGTTTCGGCACCTGGCCGCCGCCCCTCGGCGGGCTTGCGCTCGACCGTCTGTTCGTGGGAAGCTCGTCTTTGCGCTGCCGCCACCGGCCGGCGCCCGCCACAGCGTCTCGCCACACATCCAACACTTCGTTCCACAACCGAACGCGTTGCATCGAAGCCAGAAACAGGTCCGAACGTTCGCCGTCAAGATCGACGGCGAGGGCTGGGTCGGCGTGAGCGCCGACACCGGTCGCTGCGACGGGCACGCCCACCCGACGCCCGAGCTGGCGAAGCTCTGCGCCCTCCATCGCGCCCAGCCCGCCGACTCCGACGGCAACGTGGTGCTGATGCCCGTGCTGCCGGCCCCGCCCCGCGAGCGGAAGCGGGCGGCCGGCGACCACCGCACCTGACAGAGCCCGGCGGCCCGACAGGCCGGTCCGATCGCCGAGACCGTATCTTTCGGTTCGTGGAGCGGGGGACACGGGTCTTCCTCAGTCATACGTCCGAGCTCCGGGAGCACCCACGTGAGCGGTCGTTCGTGACCGCCGCCTCGGACGCGGTGGCGCGGGCGGGCCTGGTCGTCACCGACATGGCGTACTTCTCGGCGCGCAGCGAGCGGCCGGCCGACGTCTGCCGCCAGGAGGTCGGCAAGGCCGACGTCTACGTCCTGATCGCGGGGTTCCGGCACGGCTCGCCGGTCCGCGACCGCCCCGAGCTGTCGTACACCGAGCTGGAGTTCCAGCAGGCGACGGAGCTGGGCCTCCCCCGGCTGGTGTTCCTGCTCGACGCGGAGGGCGTCGTCCCGCTGCCTGCCCGGCACATCCGCGACCTGGAGGGCGGCTACCGCCAGGAGGAGTTCAGGCGCCGCCTGATGCACTCCGACCTCACCGTGGTCAAGGTCTCGACGCCGCAGCAGCTCGAGCTCTCGCTGCACCACGCGCTGGTCGAGCTGGACCGTCCGGTCCGGACGGAGGGCCGGCGGCCCCGGGCGGCGCCGTTCATGGCGCCGCAGCTGCCGGACCCGCACGTCGAGCGGCGGGAGCTGGTCTCCCACGTCATCGACCTCCTCGACGACCCGGCGCCGCGGACGATCGGCCTGTGGGGCGCGGCCGGCTCCGGCAAGCGCATGCTCGCCATCTCCGTGTGCCACCAGGTCCGCAGCCGCTTCGGGGGCGGCGTCCTGTGGGTCACCCTGGGCGACCGCGTGGACACCAACGAGGCGCTGCTCACCAGGATCAACGACCTCGCCTTCATCCTGTCCGACCAGCGGCCGGACTTCGGCGGCTCCGAGGCGGCGGGCGCGCACCTGGGCCGCCTCCTGGAGCAGGAGGAGCGCCTGCTGGTGGTGGACGACATCCGGACCCACGACCAGCTCGCGCCGTTCCTGCAGGGCCGGTGCAAGCGGATCGTGACCACGCGCGACCGGGCGCTCCTGCCCGAGGACGCGATGCCGGTCCGTGTCGGCCCGATGACCGACCCGGAGGCGCTGGAGCTGCTCAGGTACGGGCTGGACGGCGAGGGCGTGCAGGAGCTGGAGGAGCTCGGCCAGCGCACCGGCGGCTCGCCGCTCGTGGTCCGCATGGCGCGCCGCGCCGTCCGCTACCGGCGCGAGCTGGGGGCGAGCGTCGACCTGGCCGCGGCGTACGTCGAGGCGTGCCTGGCCCGCGGCGGTCTCGACGTGATGGACTCGCCGGTCGGCAGGGCGAGCCTGCGCCTGCTCGAGGACGGCCGGCCCGAGCGCCTGGAGAACTACCTGCAGCTGGGCGTGTTCGCCGACGACGTGGACGTCCCGCTGTCCACGCTCAGCCGCTACTGGGGGATCGACGAGGCGCAGGTCGCGCGGCAGGTCCGGGAGCTGGCCGACTACGAGCTGGTCGACGACCGGGGGCCGGCCGGCATCCGGCCCCGCGACGTCCTGCGGGTGAGCACGCGGCGCTTGGCCGGCTACCACCGGCAGCTGCTCGATGGCCACCGGGCGCTGCTGCCGCCCGGCGACGAGGGCATGCGCACCGCCTGGTGGGCGATGAGCCCGGACGAGCCGTACCTGTGGCGCCACCTCGCGCACCACCTGCGCGGGGCGGGCGTGGACGGCGGGCCCGAGGGCGCCGAGCTGGAGACGCTCGCCCACGACCGGCGCTGGTCGGCGGCCCAGGCCCTGCAGCTCGCCGGAGACAGCGGGTACATCCTGAGCGGCCACGCCGGCCGGGTGCGCGCCGTCGCGATCAGCCCCGACGGCTCGTGGCTCGCGTCCGGGGACGCCGGCGGGACCATCCGCGTGTGGACGTCGGTGGACGGCTCGATCCGGGCGGTGCTCAGCGGGCACACCGGGTCGGTGAACGCGGTGGCGATCAGCCCCGACGGCACGCGTCTGGTCTCGGCGAGCGCCGACAACACGGTGCGGGTCTGGAACCTCGAGACCGAGTTCGGCCGCGTGCTGTTCGGCCACTCGGACGGGGTCAACGCGGTGGCGATCAGCCCGGACGGCACGTGGCTGGCGTCCGCCGCGATGGACGGCACCGTCCGGCTGTGGGACATGCGGGACGGCTCCAACCTGGCGACGGCCCACGGCCACGCCGGGCCGGCGCGGGCGGTGGCGATCAGCCCGGACGGACCGTGGCTGGTGTCCAGCGGCGACGACTGGATCATGCTCCGGCGGGCCTCGGACGGGACCTCGCTGAAGAACCTGGCCCGCTGGTCGAGCGTGCGCCAGTCGTCGATCGCGATCAGCCCGGACGGCTCCTGGCTCGCCACGATGGGCCGGAACGCGACGATCCGCCTGCTGAACGTCAACGACGGCTCGCTCCGGGGCACGCTGTCCGGCCACTCGGGGACGATCAACGCGGTGGCGATCAGCCCGGACGGCACGTGGCTCGTCTCGGCCGGCAGCGACACGACCGTGCGCCTGTGGGACACGGCCGACTGCACGCCGCGGGCCACGCTGTCCGGCCACTCGGCCCCGGTCAACGCGGTGGCGGTCAGCCCCGGCGGCACGTGGCTGACGTCGGGCGGCGACGACGAGACGGTCCGGGTCTGGCGGGTGCCGGCCGGCTGACGCGTCCCGCGGGGCGGCGGGCGCGTACGACCGCCACCCCGTGAGCCGGCCGCCACGTGGCGCGGGTACGGCGACCCGGCTCGTCAGCTCTCCAGGTCCACGCCGAGGGGGACCACCCGGATCTCCGCGTGGCCCATCAGCACCGCCGCCGCCTGCTCCGGGTCCAGGATCGTGCCGGACAGATCGTCCAGCGACGCCCGGATGCCGCCGATCCCGCAGCCGCGAAGGTCGGCCCCGCGCAGGCGTGAGCCCGAGAGGACGGCCAGCGACAGGTCGCACTCGGTGAGGACCGCCCGGATCAGCTCGGTCGCCATCACGCTGGACTCGGGCAGCTGGCACCGCTCGAACCGGACGTCCTCCAGCCGGCAGCGCTCGACCTGCAGGTAGCGCGCCTGGCAGTCGACCAGCTTCAGGTCGCGGCCCCGGCACTCCGTCATCCGGAACCCCGTCAGCCGGCACCGCTCGAGGACCACCTCGTCGAAGCTGCACCGCTCCCACTCCGCGTTGGACAGGTCGCAGTCCACCAGGCGGCAGCCGCGCAGGTCGGCCATGCGCAGCCGCTCGCCGCCCAGCCGCTGCCCGCTCAGGCGCAGCCCCTCCAGCGTCTCGCCCGACTCAAGCGTCACGGGCCACCTGCAGCAGCCACTCCAGCGCGCCTCGGAGGTACGGCCGCTGGAGGACCAGCAGCTCCACCACGACGCGCCCGTCCTCGGCCCGGGCGTCCCACCATCGCCACTGCCGCAGCCCGGGCTGGAACCAGTACGTCCAGGCCCGCAGCGACCACTTGTCCAGGACGCAGTCCTTCACCTCGGCGTCGTCCACGCAGGCCGCGACGAACCAGGCGGGCAGGAGGGAGCCCCACTCCCCGGCGCTCGGCCACTCGCCGTCCGGCTCCCGGCCGACCACCGGCGCCAGCACCTCGCGCGCCCGCGCCAGCGTGCCCGCGCCGCCGGGCGCCTCCAGGGTGTCGAGCTCGCCGGGCGCCGCCTCCCCGCCGGCGCCGAAGCGGATGTGTCGCAGCTCCTCCGCCGGTGTCACGGCTGCTGATTGTCGCTCAGCGGCCGGCCAGGGGCAGGTCGAGCTGCGGGTCCAGCCGGCGCCGGTGCTCCTCGACCGCCTCCCGGACCAGCTGCGCCATCGACTCGCGACGCCGGAACGCGGTCTCCCGCAGCCACTCGTAGAGCTCCTCGGGAAACGCGATGGGGACCTTCACGTGCGGGGCGCGATATCGCAATGTCACGATATCTACAGGATATCTCGCCATCGCGTACGATCGGCCCATGAGGCTCACCTGCGATTCGGCCGACCTGGCGGCGGCGCTGGCCGTGGTGATGCGCGCGGCGGCATCGAGGACGAGCCTGCCCGTGCTCGGCATGGTCCTGCTGGAGACCGCGGACGACGGCCTGCGGCTCACCGCCACCAACCTGGAGCTCACCATCCGCCGGACGGTCCCCGCGGCCGTGGCCGAGGAGGGCGCCGTCGCCGTGCCCGGCCGCCTGCTGGCCGACTTCACCAGCGCGCTGCCGCGCGAGGAGCTCCGGATCGACCTGGAGGAGCCGGGCGGCCGGCTGGTCCTGCGCTCGGACTCGTTCAGCACGGAGATCAACGGCGTCCCGGGCGACGAGTTCCCGCCCGTGACCGGCGGCGACCTGGGCGACCGCCTCCGGCTGCCCGCGCCGCTGCTGGTCGGCGCCCTCACGGACACGCTCGTCGCGGCCTCCACGGACGAGGCGCGGCCCGTGCTGACCGGCGTCCGCCTGGAGACCGGCGCCGGCCGGCTCACGCTCCTGGCCAGCGACGGCCACCGCCTGGCCGTCCGCGGCGTGGACACCGCGACCGAACCGCTGCCCACCGGCGGCATCACGGTCCCGGCCCGGGCGCTGGCCGAGGCCGCGCGGCTGTTCCGGGCCGTCGAGGGCGACCTCGACGTGGCCGTGAGCGCGACCGGCAACCAGGTCGCCCTCGCCGCGCCCGGCGTCGAGCTCGTCTCGCGGGTCATCGACGGCCAGTACCCGAACCTGCTGCGGCTGGTGCCCGCCGCGTCCGACACCCGGGTCGTGGTCCCGGCGGCCGAGCTCGGCGCCCGGCTGCGAGCGCTGACCCCGTTCGCCGAG
>VBJR01000292.1 GCA_005880175.1 Chloroflexota bacterium | reverse complement strand
TGCTGGCCACCGCGTCGCCCTTCAATACGCCCTGGCTACCACCGGGTTACGGACAGAAGTTGTGGAAGGCTGCTTAGCAGAGGAGGGCGCGCGCGGCTTTTGCGGCGGTGCTCGTTCTCGGGACTAACGCCCGGCTCCGCGTCCCGCATTGTCCCATGCCGAATCCGACACCAAGTGCTACCTTTCGAGGTAATAGCAGCCGGGAGACGCCCGGTGCGGGGAAGAAGGTCAATGGCATGACTGTGCAAATGGGGCCGCGTGGTACCTCGTGGATATTCGTCTCGATCTGGTCGTCGCTGGTCGCCGCCGGGCGGAGGTCGTCGTGAAACTGACCGTGTACCTCTTCCAGGACCACCTGGCGACTGCCGATCAGGCCATTCGCGAGGCATACACCGAGCGCCTGGTGGCCGTGTTGCCGACCCAGCCTTTGCCCTACGACTGCAATGCCTATGTCCTACCGACCCACCCGTCGCCGCCACGCTGGCTGAAGTTCCTCGGCGGTCACTTCGACCTAAACGTTCGTAACCAAGGCTCTGGCTTCGTCCTGGTCATACCCCTTGACGGCCGCCTGATGGCCGTGACCTTCGGGTTCGGACACCAGGCCATCGACCGTTCGGTCGTCGAGCCCAACTTCGGTTTACGGGTCGTCGCCAACACCGTTGACCCCGAGCAGCTGCGAACGATCGACGCCCGCAACATCGACGTCGTCACCAGACAGCAGAAGATCCAACTCAGCGTCGGGGGAACCCTGACCGAGTTCGAGTTGGAGCCGATACGCGACTGGGTTCGATACCTTGCCGGCCGGCCTCCGCGAGCTGACGACGGCGTAGCCACCTCGTTATCAGGCTCCGACTCCTTGTCGGCCAATGTGAGATGGACGGTGCGTGACGCCGCGACCCAATGCCGACGGTTGCTGGAGCTGTTTCGCTCGACCCGCTACCGCGAATACTTCGAGTTCATTGACTATCATCGGCCGCTAGATCGTAGCGACCCGCTGATCGAGGAACTCGAATCGGAGCTGACGGAGCGACTCATCAACCAGTCTGCTGAACGGATCAACATCGCTCCGATGGAAGTGGTCGACGACGACCGCATCGACCTTTGGCACTTCACCGGCGGCCGTCATGGCCTATCGTATGACGAGCTGTCACTTGCCACGCTGTTCGCGTTTCTCACGGCAACGCCGGGGCTCGAACATCCGTTGCAGCAGATCCATGTCCACGCGAAGGATGCCGATGGCGCAGTGGTCAGCCGCCGCGCCACCCTGCGGCAATACCTCGTTGCAGAGATACAGCGCGGCGACAAGACCTACGTCCTCTCGCTTGGCCACTGGTTCGAGGTCGACACCACCTACATCGGCAAGCTGCACCGGCAGCTTGCCGAGCTGGCGGACGTGACGGACGAGCTGGCGCTGCCCGCGTGGGGACCGAAGGAGGTTGAGAAGGACTACAACGTCCGCGTGGCGGCAGCCAAGGGCTGGGCCTCGCTCGATCGCAAGGCAATCGACCTTGGCCGCTATCAACGCGTTGAGGTCTGCGACCTTCTAACTCCAGATCACCGCTTGATCTGCGTCAAGCGCGCATCGTCATCATCGACCCTCAGCCACCTGTTTAGCCAAGGGAGCGTGGCCGCTGATCTGCTGGCCGACAGCCCTGAGTTCTTTACCAAGGTCGAGGAACAGCTTCGCATACAAGGCGACATTGCTGTCCCAAGTCGAAGCGAGGGGACCTTCGTCTATGCCATTGGCACGAACAGCACCGAGCCCCTGGCATCGTCGCTGTTCTTCTTCAGCAAGGTCAACCTCCTGCAACATGCCAGGTTGATTCGTCGGCTCGGTTACCGGGTGGCGATTGCGCGTATCGCGATGTAGCCTGAAGGCGGACCCGAGGCGGCCGTCGGTTCTCTTTAACGGGCCTTCCAAACCGCCGTCACCGACGTTCCATCGTTGCGCACCGCTAGCAGCACGACGTAGGCCGGCCCGGTAGTCTCGCCCGACTGCATTGCCCAGAACGACGGTACGCTCTTACTTTGGCCCGGGCCGACCGAGCAGCAGTTGAGGAACGACGACAGTTCCTCCGGGTGGAGGATGCCAGCACCCGTCACAAGGTATGGGGTGAACGCGGCCCCGTCGTTCTGCCCACCGGAGTTGGTGATGGTCCAGCTCGCCTTGAGCCACGGGTAGGTGCTCAGCATCGGGTTGGCGGCCAAGATGAACATCGCCGAGCTACTCTGCGCCTCATCGGCACTCGGCGTGCCACTCGGTGCGATCGCGTTCAGGGTCGCCGTCAGACCGCCCGCCTTGAGTGGCTGACCGACGCTCGCCAGCACCCCACCGGAACCTGCGGCCCGCTCGGCGCCGGCTGGATCGGCACGGCCACTGCGCCAGCCTCGGTCACCAGCTCGAACTGAAAGGACGGGTGAGCAGTCACGGCCACGCCGAAGATCATCGGTACGAAGTCGGAGAAGCCGGGCGGGATGGTCCGGCTGTATCCGCCGGATCTCGGGTAGTGACCGGGCACGCTCTGCTCGACCACGTACTTGGCGTAGGTGTACGGATCGGAGGATACGATCGCCACCCCCAGACGCCGCGGGCTGCTGGCACCGTGAGTTGCCGTATCCCCCGCGTAGAACGCGTCGCCGCCCTCATGCAGATCGACGGGGACGCTGGAGCGGTACGGGCCGCGCGACTGGCGCGGGGCCTGTCACAGGAGGACCTGGCGGCCGAATCCGGACTCGACCGGACCTACATCAGCGGCTTGGAGCGCGGGGCCAGGAACCCGGCGCTCTCCACGATCGAGAAGGTCTCGCGGGCTTTACAGGTCAGGGTGTCGGTGCTGATGGTGCAAGCTGAAACTGACGGTCGGGATTAGGCCGCTGATCGAGCCGCGTCGTCCTCGCTTTCGGTCATTCCTCTACGGATCACCTCACGTGGACTGCCGGCGAAGCGCCGGTCATACTCCTCGAACGGTTCCAGACCATAGGCTGTCCGCCTGCGATTGAGTCGAGCCCGATCCATGATCGGCCGAGGAACCATACGGCCAGCAACCTCAAGGAATTGTGTACCAAACGGCTGCGGCCGTCCGTTGTTGACCGCTACGCGATCGCTCAGGTACGCATAGCACTTCTTAGGCACCTCATTGCGCCTCAGCAACGGACGCATTAGGGTCAAGACGCTCTCCTGAAACCCCGGATCGTGGTCGGCGTGCTGAGCAATGATCCAAGCGGCTTCGGCCCCGTCGTCCCCGACTGCGGATACAGTGGGCCAACCATATGCGTCGATTGTCTCTTGGAGCGCTTCGACATTTCGCTTACGGTCAGCATTCATCTTCTCCACAACCTCGGCTGCTCCATCTTCTCCACCGGACACGACAGCGGTTAAGACCTCCTCGCAGAGTTGTTGATCGCGTCGTTCCATCTTCAATAAAGCATGTCTAAGTAGCTCGTTCATAATAGGTAGTGGGGACTGGTCAGGTCCCCGAGGATGTCAGTGCAGCGACGAGACCGTCGGATATCGGCAACCCCGTCATCTCTTCGACCCACAACCATTGACCGTTGGGGTTGACCTCAAGGAAGACGTGCTCCTCCTCAGGCGTCACCACCATGTCGATCATTCCTGATCTCAGGCCGAGCCTTGCCACTAAGTCGATGCAGCGGTGCTCAATGGGCGCCGGCAGGTCGTAGACAGCGTGCCTCAGCTTTCCGACGTCGCTGTGTAACCGCCAGTCGATCTTGCTCTCAGACGAGTCTTGGGAATGAATCGCACACGAGAAGACCCGCCGTTCGATCACGGTTATGCGCAGCTCGAACTTCTTCTGAACGTACTCCTGGAAGATGCACGGAGCGGCCTTAATCCCCTCGACGCGCTCCAGGAAGGACTGATCCAGAAGCCGGGTTGGAGTGAAGTGGTACCTGTCTTCTTCGTCCCAACTCACAGCGAGTCCGAGTGGTTTGTATACCACTACGCCATCACACGAATCCCAGAACGAGCGGAACTCGTCAGGGTCAGTCGTGATCAGCGTTCGTGGGAGCCGGAAGCCAAGAGCTCCGGCCAGTTGAAGCTGCAGCACCTTGTGACGCGCCCGGTCGATTGCGAAGGGATCGCTGACCCATTTGTGGGACGACAGCAGTGACCACCACCCGCGCACCAGTTCTCGCATCTCTTGTCGCGCGAAGCGCCGCGACTCGGCGTCCAGACCTTCTGCTGGGAACTCGCCGGGCCGTCGGTGCCACACGGCACCAATGTTCTGTTCATGTACGATCCGGCCCGCCTCGCGAAGAATTGTGACGTACCCACCGTCCCGACCACAGGATACCGACAGTGATGTCGGACGAGGGAAGTCATCGGTATTGAACCGAATGAACGGGTGGCCAGCAGCGTTGAACCTCTCGACCATGAAGTCCACGTGCGGATCGAAACGATTGGTAATGATCAAGATCGACGGCAATCTGCCTCTCCTCGGAACGAGGACGGAAAGCGTCAGCCCTCCGTCCTCCGCGTCGCCTAGCCGGTCTGGTCGTCGAGCTGGTTGTTGCTGACGGTGTACTGGTATCCGCGCATCCGATAGGACGGCTGACCCTCACCACCGATCCAGACTCGCCGGTCGTCGTCGTAGTGCCCTGAGGGGCGCTCGTTGCTTCCGGCCTGTCGCAACTGGTAACTATTCAGGTGCCGTGAGCCCGCCGGATCTCGTCTTGGGCGCCGCGCAGGGCTTGTA
>VBJR01000291.1 GCA_005880175.1 Chloroflexota bacterium | reverse complement strand
CATAACCAACCGCCCCACCTCTCCGCAGACCCTCATCCGCCAAGCCCTGGCTCCGGCCCGCTCAGCCGCCTACGCGCGGACCTGAATAGTTACCAGCTCGCCAAGCGGTGCCCTGCTGCTGCCCTGCCTGTGCCCCATGCGCGTGAACGAGCCTACCGGAGCTGACATCCGTTGAGTAGGGCCGGGCACGGCCGGGAGAACGAGCATGGTCGTACAGGACGCCATCCGAGTTGGCTCGCGAGTGCGGATCCGCGACGAGGACGGCGAGGAGGAGTTCACGATCGTCGCCGAGTGCGAGGCGGACGCGTTCGCGGCCCGGATCTCGGCCGAGAGCCCGTTCGGGCGGGCGCTGCTCGGCCACCAGGTCGGCGAGCGAGTGAGGTTCCGGGCACCCGGCGGCATCGTCGGCGTGACCGTGGTGGCAGTCGGTTGATCGCGGTGAGGCCTTCCACCGACGACGCGCTGCTCTCGGCCACGCTCCACCTCGTCGGCCAGAGCCGGGCGTTCGCGCTCCAGCTCGACGCCGCACGCAACGAGATCGGCAGCCTGAACGACCATCGGGCCGCCCGGGTGGTCGAGGCGCTGGGGCTGACGCTCCGCGAGCCGGCCGGCCCCGGCACGCTGCGCGACGTCGAGCAGGCGGCCTCCGAGCTGCTGCGCAGCCTGCGCGGGGGAGAGTCGTGATGGCGAGCATGAGGCGGCCCCGGCGGGCCATCGTCAACTTCCGGGGCATCGACCACGAGATGAACGTGGTGGTCTGCCGGATGGCGCTGGTGCGGCGTCAGGTGGCTGGTGAGTTCGACTCGATGGAGGGCCTGGCGGACGCGATCGGACGCAGCCGGAGCACGGTGTCGCGGTTCTTCGCCGGCCGTCGGACGAGTCTGCCGGTGGCACTGGCGGTGCTGGACAAGCTGAAGCTGCGGTTCGAGCAGGTGTTCACGCCGATCAACCTCGATGACGGCGCCGGCTCGGCCTGATCAAGCCGAGCGTCGAGTCTCTCCTTTCGGCGAGAGTGGTTCGCAGTCTGCGCGCCGCTTTCGCCATCTTCGCATCGTGCGGGCCGTGGCATGGTCAGGCGATGAGTGAGGTGAGGAAGACCTCGGGCGTGCTGTACGTCGTCACGTGCGCGGCAGGCCCGGCCGGCAACGTCGGAATCCTCGTCGAGATGGCTCTGGCGGACGGCTGGGACGTCTGCTGCATATTGACTCCCTCGGCCGCAACTTCCTCGATGCGACGGCACTGGAGGTCCGGACTGGCCATCCCGTCCGCAGCGAGTACAAGAAGCCGGGCAAACCCGACGTCCTGCCCCTGCCCGATGCCATCATCGTCGCGCCGGCGTCGTTCAACACGATCAACAAGTGGGCGGCCGGGATCAGCGACACGCTGGCCCTGGGCTGGATCACGGAGGCGATCGGCAAGGGACTCCGATCGCCACCATCCCCGCGGTCAACGGCGCGCAGGCGAAGCATCCGGCATGGGGGAGGAGCGTGGAGACCCTGCGCGCCGCCGGTGTGGATGTGCTGCACGGGGAAGGCGTGTACCCCGCACATGCTCCTGGTGAAGGTGCTCAGTATCTCCATCTCATCCCATGGCACCTTTCCCTCACCACAATCAACGCACGAACTCGCTGATCAATCCCGCCCAATATCGCCAGCCACACGATCAATCAATCACGCTGGTGAACTTGCATTTCCCAATGCCGGCGGTCGCCACGGTCGCGTATGGGCTACAGCGAGGCGCGTCTCGTCCTGGCGTCGCCACCACCATCCACGAAAGGCCCTGACCGTCAGCGCCTTGCGCGCGGAGGCGGCCTGCCGGAGCCTATGTCGATCAGTACGCCGTTCCGGCTCGCCGGCGTGGGTTCGGCCGGCGCCTGCCGCGCCCACCTCTCGCGACTCTCCCGCCGCCGGGCGCGCGCTACGGCCCCTGAACCCTGCAGCGCGGCGAGCTCCCCGGCTGCCGCCTGCGAGAGTTGGCGACCGCTGCCGGCGGCAGCCTCGAGCACCGCAAGGCGGACGTCCATCGCGTTGGCCGCGCGCAGCGGCGCACATGTTCTCATGTCGTGCGAAGCGGTCGCGACGATTCTCGCGGCCTCGCTCGGCTGCGCGCCATTTGCGCGCAGCCAGTTCGCAGCTCGTTCTCCTCGCTCCCTTCCGTTCGCGTCGTCGATGAGCAGCGACGCCTGGACCCACGTCAGGTTTCTCTCCGACACCACGCCACATCGCGCGAGCGTCGCCACCTGTGCCTCGGTCATCGGCGCTGCGTCCGCCAGAAGGTCCAGTGCCATCACCTGGGAGCGAGACCGGCCAGCCGCTGCGACCAGTTGCTCGAACTCCGGCGCGGGGGCCTCGGCGGCGTGGTGGTCCTCGTCGAGCGGCGGATCGCCGGCGTAGTACAGCGTGTTCGCCCGCGTGCCGCGGCTCAGCGCCACATGCACGGCCTCCAGGTGGATCGTGTCGTCGCCGGCGAGCGTGAAGCTCTCGCCCCGGTACGTTGCGCCCTGGGCCTTGTAGATGGTGCGGCAGTAGGCGAGGGACACGCGCCGCCGCCCCTTCGCATTCCAGTAGCTGGCCGGCAGGCGTACGTCCCGAGGGTCGGGTTCAACCGTTCTCAGGACGAGGTCGCCCCGTTGGCGGTCCACCGCGGTGACCGTGCCCAGCGTGCCGTTGATGACGCCCACCGTTCGATCGTTGCGGAGCACGATCACCTGGTCGCCGACGCCGATCGTCACGCCGCGGATGTCCAGGCCCTCGCGCTCCACCTCGCCGGCCTTGACCAGCTTCCCGCGGGCGCGATCGTTCAGCTCCAGCACGTCACGCCACGTGGACGCCTGCATGACGGCCTCGCCGTCGGCTCGGGCCGTCCACCAGTCGTCCACCATGCGCTCGACCAGTTCCTCGCGGTCGCCCATCTGCAGGCGGCCGCGTGCCGCGTACGCCGTCAACGCGGGGCGCACCTGGCCTTCGCGCAGGTTTCGGAGCGCTTCGCGCTCCCACCCCTCGACCTGGCGACGGTTCTCCACCAGCCGGTGGGCGCCCAGGCGCGCCACCAGGCCGCGGAAGCCGCCACCCGCGTCCACCGACGAGAGCTGCTTCGTATCGCCGACCAGGACCACCTTGGCGCCGGCTGCCGCCGCGAGCCCCAGCAGCCGGCCCAGCTTGCGGCTGCCGGCCATGCTCGCCTCATCGAGGATGACCACCGAGCGCGGGGCGAGGGCCGAACGCCGCAGCGCCAGGAGGAGCCCGTCCACCGTGTAGCAGGGCTCGATCCGCGCGCCCAGGCGCAGCTCGTCGCGCGCCCGCGCACTCGGCGCGCAGCCGATCACGGCGAGGCCGGCGCGCCGGCAGGCGGCGACGTAGACGCCGAGGGCCGTCGTCTTGCCCGACCCGGGTCCGGCTTCCACGCACTCGACGCCGGCACCCGATCGGGCCAACCTGGCGACCGCCTCGACCTGGTCCGCGCCCAGGCTGGCCAGGCGCTCCAGGCCCAGCGCGCAGCGTGTCGTCCAGCACGTCGGGAGGAACAACCGCCACCCCTGCGTCCTGACGGTCCAGCGCTGCAGCGACAAGGCGCTGCTCGATGGCGAGCATATCCGGCGTCGACCAGCGCCGCAGGTCGGTGGGCACCCGCGCCACGGTGCCGTCGTCGCGGCGGATGACGTCCTGGTCTCGCGTCGTGCCGACGACCGGGATCACGTCACGCGATGTCAGGAGCGCGTCGGCTCGAGCCAGCACCTCGGGCACAGGGAGGCCCCACCGGGCGTCGGCTGCCACGCCGTGCACCGCGTCGCGGCGACCGAACGTAGAGGCGTGCTCGGTCAGCTCGGCGGTGACGCGCCCGTGGAGGTCCACGTCAGGCTCGACGATCGATGGCGCACCAGTCCGGCTGAGCGCCTCGGACAGCCGGCCCGGATCGAGGCCGACTGCCGCCGCCTCCGCTCGCCAGCGGGCGCGGAGGTCCGCCGGCGCGACGTGGTGGAGCTTGGCGGCGCGCGTCTGCCGGGCCGCGATGTCCATCGCCTCCGCCGAGTCGGCCTCGACCGGCGCTAGGCCCAGACGCTCGCGCTCCGCGTTGACCCGATCGGTCACCTTGTCCAGGTGGCCCCGGATCTCGCGCGCTCGTTTCGAGAATTGGTCGATCATCGCCTCGGGCACGCCGGCCACGTCCGCGATGCCGTTCTCCACGTCCGTCCAGTCCACGCCCAGGTCGGTGCTCAGCCGGTGGCGGAGATGGAACTCATACAGGTAGCCAGTCGCCTTCGCGTGGGCGTAGATCAGCCGGGCGTCCAGCGCGCCCCACCGGCCGTCGGTGCCCTGGCACGCGTTCGCGATCAGGACGTGCGTGTGGAGATGCGGATCGTCCGCCCGTGACGTGCGCTGGCGGAAGGCAGCGGCGACGAACCCGCTCGTCTCCACCTGAACCAGTCCGTCGCGGCCCCGGCGCCCGCGAGCCGCGACGGACTCCAGGTAGGACATCGCGGCCTCGACGGCCTCGTCGTGGGCCGCCTCGACCACTCGGTCCAGCGTCCTGCCGCCGACGCCGACACGATCGCCGAACGCCCAGAGGAGGCTCACGCTCTTCGGCGCTTTGAAGCACGCGTCGATGCCGGGCATGCGGTGGCCGGTCGGGGGTGAAGCGACGAGCTGCTGAGCAGCGCTGGGATCGCGGCCGGCCAGCACGGCCAGCAGGGCATCGTCCTCGACCCGGCCACTCAGCCCGAGCACGGCTGCGCCGCCGCCGAGCCACAAGCCCGCCACCTCGCCGCGCTCGGAGTAGTACGCGCTGGCGTCGGCACCGACCGCGCGCAGGTGGTAGTCCTCGCGCCCGCGCCCGATCTTGCGCGAGACTCAGCATGTCGGTGCCAGCTATCCAGCCGGACCGCCCGGGCTACCGCTGGCGGGCCGCAGCCGGAGAGGTCATGCCTCGTGCTCGTCCAGGACGGCGAGGGACTCCGCGCCGGGGACGACGGCGACCTTGGCCAGGTGGACCACGATTCTGCGGAACGTGCCGGGATGGACGCGGCGGCCCGCCAGCGCGTTGGAGATTGTGCTGTCGGACAGGCCGGTCAGGCGACCGAGGTCCGCACCGGTCAGCCCGCGGAGCCACATCTGATGTCGCAGCACGTCACTCCGCATGGCTACGCCGAATGGTCCGGAGCTCCGGCGGTCGGGCACCGCCGGAACCCTTGATGAGGCGCCTTCATGGGAGAATCCGCCGTGGCCTCCGATAACCATTGATTACGAGAGTAACCCAAGGTGGCGTTAATGGTCAATTACCGGAGGGCAGGCGATGTAAGCTAGACAGACCTGGAATGGCCACCGATCACGCTGCTGTCGTCCGTGCCCTGGTCGCCGATGCTGATCGGCGGGCAGCCGCGGCCCTGGACGAGAAGGTCAACAAGGGCGAGGCGCTGGCCCAGTTGCTGGCCGAGCGGGAAGGGCTCCACTACAAGCCGCCATCGGTCCGTGCTTGGATACGTGGCGATGCCATGCCGCCGGCGGACGTCCTCTTGGCGGTGGCCCGTAGCGTGGGCATCTCCATCGACGACGTGACGAGGCGGGCCGATGGATCTCAGCCGCAGGAAGACGGACGACTGGAGATGCTGGAGGGACAGGTCGCGTCTCTCACGGAGATCGTCAACAAGCTCCAGGAGGCGGTGGTGGAGCGGAGGCGCGCTCAGCGGCTGGAGTGGGCGAGCCGCTCGACCGGCGACACCCCGCCACCGCAGGCGGCGCCGGCCAGCAGGCCAGCGGGTCGGTCGCGCGGCATCTGACGGCCGATGCGCCACACATCGACCTTCGCGGTTGGGTTCTGAACGTGAGCTCCGAACGCGAACGGTTGCACCGACTCGTTGACAGCCTCCCCGAGGAGCGACTCGGCGAGGTCATGGCCGTGCTGGAGCTGGTCGCGGCCGAGGTCATGGTCGATCTCCAGGAACGCGAGCGCCGGATCGCCGAGGCGTACGAGCGCGGATACGGCATGGCACCCCAGGAGGAATGGGTCGGCCGTGCCGGCCTGGAGACGGGGGGTCGACTTCTGAAGGACGAGCCGCGAACCTGAATCGCGGCGACATCTTCGACGTGGAATGGCTCGGCGCCGCCCGGCACCCAGCCGTGTTCCTCACCCGGCGGACTGCGATCCCCGCCCTCTCAGCAGTCCGTGGCGCTGACATGGGAATGGTCGCCCTCGGTCTCGATTCGATCGTCCGACGTCGCGACCACACCGACACTCGTTGCCCCGCACGCATCCGACTTTCCGCGCTGGATTCCTCTCCGTTAACCTACACGGGCCGTGGCGATCACCAGTCTGAACGAAATTTTCGAGCTACTAGGCCGGCTTGACGACTCGTCCGGCGAGGACGTGCCCCGTGAGCGGTTTCGTCGCTATCTACAAGAGCACGTTACCCAAGCCGGCCAAGTCCGTGACTATGTCGAGGAGTGCCTTCGGCAGCCCGGTCCCCAATACAGCCGGGCGCTCCAAGACCTGGTCAATCACACCGGACGGCTGCTCGGCTACGCGGTGACCTTTGGACGCTACGCTGGAGTCCCCAATCAGATTGGATTCGACGGACTCTGGCAGTCCCCTCGCGGTCTCCACATCG
>VBJR01000290.1 GCA_005880175.1 Chloroflexota bacterium | reverse complement strand
TCCGCGCTCACTTGGTGCAAGTAGTCGGACCCGATCTGCACCAGCACCGGGGGCAGCGCCCCGTTCGGCCTCACGCTCAGCTCGAAGTCGGCACCGGCCAGCAGGTACGGGTATGCACGACGGCCGGCAGGCTGCACCAGGAAGCCCCGGCCGCCTTCCGCGAACCGGAACGGTTCCGGCTCCCGCATTCGCTGCGCCTCCTGCTTCGCCGCCTCCAGCACCGGCAACACCTCGTTCCGCAGCGAGCCCCGCGCCGACAGCTCCAGCCGGTCCACGCCCGACGCCAGCACTCGCAGGCTCATCGCCGCTCTCCCTCGTGCGGGCTGGCCCGGTGCGGTAGACTCGCAGTCGCGAACCACGGTTCGGTGGATGGGCGAGTAGCAGGGATCAAATCCTCGGAGATCCCTCCTCGCAGAAGCATCTTCACGTGAGTGTGGCTGACGTAACGCGGGCAATCCGACCCGCTGGAGTGACAGCCATGCTGTTCCGAAAGGAGCGGAGCGTGCTGACCTTCTTCGTTGAAGGTCGAGTCCTCATCGTCGTCGTGCTCACCCTTGGTGGCCTCGCGGCGATGGCGCTCGGCGGCAGCCCTCACGACGTCACGCAGTGGGTACGTGGATTGCTCGCCACCACCCGCCTCTGGCCATAGCGATATGCCTGCCACGGCCGAGTCCCACCGCACTTCGACCGGAGATAGGGGGCACTGTGTTACAGCTTCGGTGCCCCTCCGGCCCGTCCTCGCCGTCAGCGCCCGCCGCCCGAAATGGTCAACGGCATGGACCGTTTCCGCAATCGCCGCCAGGCCCCTCATGGCACCAGCGACCGTCCGCGCCGGCAACCGGCCGAACGCGCCGCTCCGGACCCGCGCCGCCTCGCCGCCCAGCTCCCCGGCCACGACCGGGACCAGCTCGACCCCTCGGAGCGTGCGACGAGTCGGACGGACGCCTGCGCGAGTGCCGGCCGTGCGTTCGAGAGCGCATTCCCGGATCGAAAGCGCGCTGCGCCGCTCCGCTGCTCGCGCGCTTCGCCCGGTTGACGACTCGACGCACGCCGCCACCGCTGGCTCATTGACCACACCCACGACGATCAGCAGCCCCGGCAGTGGACCGCGCCGGTTGCCGGCCGCACCATTCCGCGCCAGACCCCACATTGCGCCCCTGCTGCCGGCCGTCTGACGGCGGGGCAGGCCCGCGCCCGCACCGCTCACCGCTCCGACCCCCAGGCCGGCCCCTCGCCGTCCGGCTCCACCAGCCGCAGGCCCGCGCCCGCCAGCTCCGGGTACGCGCTCGCGAGCAGCGCCGCCGCCTCCGCGCGGTCCAGCCACGGCGTCTGGACCTCCACCTGACCGTCAACCTGCCAGATGCCGCGACCAGGCATCGGGGGCAGGTTCGCCGCCTCCGGATGGCCGTCCCCGAGAAGGACCCGGCTGTTCACCGGATCGCGGACCCGGAACGCCATCGTCGCCGGCAGGTTGGCCTTGAGCTGACCGGGCACCGCGTCCGTGTCCGGCCGCTGCGTCGCGCAGACCACGTGCAGGCCCACCGCGCGGCCCAGCCGACACAGCCGGATCAGCAGCCAGAGCTGCCCCTGCCGCGCCGCCTTCTCGGCCTTGTCGCCCGACTCCACCGCCGTCAGCTCGGCCATCTCATCGATGACCAGGACCACATGCGGCAGCCCCGCCTCCGGGTAGCCCCGGTTCCACTCGGCCAGGCTCACGACCTCGGCCCGGTCGAACGCCGCCTGCCGCCGGTCCAGCTCGCCGTTCAGCTCCTCCAGCAGCGACCCACACTCCCGCCACTGCCGCAGCACCGGCCGGAGCCTGTGCGGCAGCCGCCTGAACAGGTTCAGCTCCATCCCGCCCTTGAGATCGATGAACGCCAGCCTCAGCCGCTCGGGCGGGTTGGCCAGCGCCAGCCAGGTCACCAGTTGGCGCAGGAACACCGACTTCCCGCCGCCCGGCACGCCGCCGATCAGGAGATGGGGCAGCGCCGCCAGGTCCGCCCACACCGGCCCCAGCAGCCCCCAGCCCACGCAGAACACCAGCTCCCCGGCCTGCCCGGCTCCCAGCCTCGCCAGCTCGCCGAACGCCACCGCCGCCGGCAGCTCGGCCTTGATGACCCGCAGCGTGAACAGCAGGTTCCCGTACCGCCAGTCCACCTTGCGGTTGAGCGCCTGCTCCAGCGCCTCACGCCACCTGTTCAGCAGCGTCAGCGTCATCCCCGCCGGCATGACGAAGTCGTACTCCGTGACGTTGCCCGCCACCCAGTACGACCACAGCCGCGGCGCGTGGAACAGCCGCCGCCCCAGCGGCACGAACGGCATCGACGCCATCAGGCTCTCCCCCGCCGGCGAGTGGCCCGCCACCATGCCTGTCACCACCGCGACCGCCCGGTGCCGCCAGGTCCAGCGCGACAGCAGCACCGACCCCGCCACCGCGCCGGACACGTACACGAACGCGCACGCGGCGTAGAGGATCGAGAGCCCCCGGTCCCCCGACCACGAGGCCCACTGCCAGAGCACGGTGAGGGTGACGACGAGCGCCACCACGAGCGCCCGCCGTCCCGCCGTCCACCTCAGCATCTTCGTCCTCATCGTCCGGACCTTCCGCCGCTCTCGGCGGGCTTGGACTCGGCCGCCTCCCCGGCCTGGCCCTCGCCGGGCCGCTTCACCGCGCTCAGGTAGGTGATCCGGTCCACGATCACCTCCAGCACCAGGCGCGACCGCTTCGCCTCGCCCTCGGCCTGGCCCTTGATGGGCACGTAGTCGCCGTGCAAGCGGCCCTGGACGGCCACCCGCGACCCCTTCTCCAGATAGCGCGCCGCCGACTGCGCCGTCCTGTCCCACAGCGTGATCGGAATCCAGTCCGTTCCCGTGCGCGTGCCCTTGTGCATCCGCGACACCGCGAGCAGCGTCTTTCCGACCACCTTGTTCCCGCCCAGCTCGCGCAGCTCCACCGCGCGAGCCAGGTTCCCGATGAGCTGTACGTTGTTCATGTGACGTCCTCCTTTTCAGTCCGTTCTGACGATGGCAACTCCTCCTTGCGCCTCCCACGGCGCTCGTACCCGTCTGACAACGTGCGCGACTGCTGCGCGCACCTTCGTGCTTGCTGGCGGCTCAGGACCGCCTTGCGCTTGCGGTCACCGGCCGCGCGCATCTCCTTGAACGTCCGGCTCATGGCTCGGGACCCCGCGTCCGCCGCATCCGGCCCCGCACCACTCCACGGCGCGTCCACCGCCAGCTCGCACGAATCGTTCTGTTCGTGTTCACGTCATCTTCTCCACTCACGGCCGTGCGCTCGCGACCAGCGCGAACGCGAGACACTGTCAGTTCGTCCATAGGCGTGCTCCTCCTGTCTGAATGCCGACTGCGACACGCGCGCACGTACACGGTCGTGCACCACTGCGACGCCTCAACGGGTGCGCGGTCTGCCCGCGCGGACCCTCCGCGTCGCTCATCGTGCTTCCGCAGCGCGAACCGCTCGCCTGTCAGAAGCCGCTCAATGCGGACGGCTCAACCGCCGCCGTCCTCGCCGCGTAGCTTGGCACACCCCCACCCGCCCGTCCACGTTCGAAATGACGGGAATACCCGTCAAACATCACGGAAGCGAACTCAAAAAGGGGCGCCGGGAATCCCCGACGCCCCCGAATGAGAGGTTCGTAGCCGATCCGCCGCACCGCACGGGACCACCCCGCGCCCACCGTCACGCAGGGCGCAACACCTGCACGACTCGACCTCGCCCCCCGCCCCGGCCCGCCCGCCGGCCGCACCGCCCGCCGACGCCACGCCCGCAAGCTCCCTCATCCCCGCACCGACGCCACTCTGTAGCTACCTCCTCTTGTCCGCCTCCTTGCGCCGGTCCTCCTCTTCCTTCCTACGCTTCTCGTCCTCCTCCCTGAGACGCTTCTGCTCCTCCTCGTAGCGCCGTCGGTTCTCCCGCTCCTGCTCAGCGGCCCGCCGCGCTTCCCGCTCACGCTGCTCCTGCTCGCGCCGTCGCTGCCTTTCAGCCTCCTCCGCTTGCCTGATGCGTGCCCGCTCCAGCTCCGCTTCACGGTCCTTGTCGCTCATGCTCTACCTCCATTTCGCTACTCGCCTGACGGCCGTTCCAGATAGGAACCAGTCTCTACATCGCCTGATCCCCTGGCGAAGCTCCCGTGCGGGGACGCGGAACGTCTGCCTTTCGACGCTGGCGACCCCGCCGGGAACCTGCCCACACGCACCCGCCATACGCTCACTCACGGCCAAGGACGGTCCGCGCCACGTGTCGTGACAACCGTCCACAACGCCGCCCCGCCCATCACCAGCCCGACAGCGACCAGCACCACCACGTACACGACCAGACCCACTGTCAGGCCGGCTCGACCGAACCGCAGCCACGCACGGAGCAACGCGAACGCCACCAAGTTGACCAGCCGCACCGCCCCGTCACTGACCGACTCCATCGGCAAGAACGCTCCCCACAGCTCGCCCTCCCGCTATCCCATCACGTCCCAGCCGTCCGCCGCGCCCATCAAGCCCGCCCGGCACTGTTCGACCACCACGCGGCCCAACGCGTCGAGCCGCGCCGACTGCCTGTCGATGGCCGCGATGTACGCCTGACGCTCGCCCTCCGAACTGGCCCGCCTCATCAACGTCACGTAGCGGCCCACGGCGTCCAGCGCTCGCCATATCTCCCTCACCGTCTGCCCCAGCGGTGGACCTTCCAGGCCAGGCACACCGTTCGCGTTCCCGGCGACGATCGACCAGTCATCCACGATCCGTCCCTCCGTCCTACCCTCGCCGGCAGATGCGAAGGGCAGGCACGCGCCCGCCCCCGCACCTGCGCAGGGAAGGTTGATGGTTCGCAGCATTCAGGGGGCCAGCGGGAGGCCGAACCCGGCCGGCGATCGACCAGCCCGACCCC
>VBJR01000289.1 GCA_005880175.1 Chloroflexota bacterium | reverse complement strand
CGGTGCGACGACGTTGGCTTCAGACACCAACACGTTCTCGCACCGGGGACTCTCCGTCTGACCCTCAGGTCAGCCGAGGGGTGCGGACTTTGAGATGGCCACAGCCGCGGACTCTACGTTGGCCAAGGACACCGCAGCCGCGCACCGGGTATCCATCTCAGGATCCCTTCGGCCGATGCTTCGCGCGCAGGGTTCACATCGGCTCCGAGGAGCGATACCGTGAGGGACTGGCGCGCCGCTTCTCGTACGTGCTCCCCGAGTCACACTTGCTGAAGGTCGTGCAACGGTACGCGCCGCTGGTGGAGTTGGGTGCCGGGACCGGCTACTGGGCGTACCTGCTCCGGCTGATGGGCGTGGACCTCATCGCTTATGACAGCGCGCCGGTCAACGGACCTCGGGAGAACCGCTACCACCTGGACGTCAGTCCCTGGACGGACGTCGAGGCCGGCGACTTGCCGGTCCTGTCGAACCACGCCGACCGCTGCTTCTTCCTGTGCTGGCCGCCGACGTACTCGACTCTGTGGGAGGCGCTCAGCTTCTACGAGGGCGAGTGCGTGATCTACGTCGGAGACCACGGCGCCCGTACCGCACGGCTGGCTGGCCTACCCGATGCATTCCACCGCATCGAGGTGCATCCAGCGGTCGCGATGGACCCGTGCCCCGGGCGTCCCCCCGAACTCAGTGTGTGGCGACGCCGACGCCGCAGATCGACGACAACCTGACCGGCACAGTCCACCACAGGCGCGTCGCGGAGAGGTCGCGCCATGAAGGCGGCGCGGATCGGAGCGTCGGCAGGGGTGACGCGCAGTCGAAGCGCGGCCCGCGGCCCGCGGCCCGCGGCCCTCGACCTGGTCGGCGCCTCGGGAGGCAGGCGGCGGGGCGGGGCTGATCAGGCTCGCCGGCCGAGGGTGCCGGCGGTCACGAGACGGTGTGCCGGCGGCTGGTCAGGCCACGGGATCACAAGAAGGTCCAGGGGCCGCGCTCCGATGCAGGCCGGGGCGGCGCGGCGGGCATGGTCACGGCCGCCGGTCCCATGAGATGACGTCCGCAGCCGCCGCGCATCTCGGGCCAGTCAGCGACATCGAATCGCGATCATGCGTAGACTTGACAACTTGGCAAGATCATCAGTGCAGAGACGTGGTCCCCGTCGCTCAGGCCGGAGCCGGCAGACCAACCCCGAGGGGCAAGTCCAGAAGGAGGAGGTCGTCGTCATGGACGGAGTCGTGACGCAGGCGCTCCCGAACCTCATGTTCGAGGTCGAGCTGGAGAACAAACACAAGTTCATCGCCTACACGGCTGGCAAGATGCGGCGTTTCCGGATTCGGATCACGCCCGGCGACCGAATCCGGGTCGAGCTGTCTCCATACGATCTGAATCGGGGCCGCGTCGTCTACCGATACCGCGACTGAGCGCCCATGTCCGTGGGCGGCTCAGCTGAGACACGCGATCAGCCGGGACCGCTCGCAGACCACCAGTGTCTCGTCGCTGATCGCCCGATCGGACCAGAACCGCTCGTGCGCGGTGCGCCAGTCGGCAACGGCGTCGCATCCCCCGCCTTCGTTCCGCGCGAACGTCAGGTCGACCCGGCCCGCAGGCACCACGCGGACGTCGGTGGTGGCAAGGAGGCGCGACGGCGGCGGTCGCTGATCCAAGTCGCGATGGAGCACGTTGACTTGCCGGGGGTCGAGCAGGACAACTTGACCATTGTGTCAACGTAGGGCGACAAGTAGCCTCTCGGACCATGTACCGAGGGAGGGTGCCAGGCGCGGTCCTGGCCGCGTTGCTTGGTCTCCTGGCTCTGGCGCCTGCCCCCGCAGACGCTGCCGGCCCGAAGCCCCTGCCGCCCGGTCGCGACCTGCCCGCGGCAGGCCCGGCGGTGGTCTCCAGCGTCAATCGAGACCTGACGACCATTCGGCGCCAGCTGCTGCCGGTGCGGCGGCCAGCGACCGCCAGCACTGCGACGCCGAAGCCCGCCGGCGCCGCGCGACCCTCCGTGACTCTGCCGAGCGGCGTCGGCCCGAACGTCCAGGTTAGCCCGACCACCAGCACAGACCGGTTCAGCGAGACGGCGGTCGCGGCCGATCCGACCGATCCCACCGGTCAGCGACTGGCGGCGAGCGCCAACTTCCTGACGTCGGAGAACCACATCGTGTTCGCGTCGACCAGCGGCGGAGCCACGTGGGGATCGTCGCTCGAGGTGTCCGTGGCCAGCCCCGCGTTCTTCGCCGACCCCGGCGTCGCCTGGGATACCGGCACCGGCGCCGTGGGGAGCAACCACATCTACTACTCGATCCTCGGCGTCGATGCGGCCGGCAACACGGAGCTGGAGTTCGCGAGGAACGATTCGAGCAACGCCGCTAT
Source organism: Chloroflexota bacterium (assembly GCA_005880175.1). The sequence continues at coordinate 5,332 of VBJR01000289.1, read as the reverse complement.
CGCGGCTTCGAGTATCGACACCTCGGGGGACGAGCCGGACAAACCGATGATCGCCACCGATCCGCGGACCGGCAACGGCCCTGTCTACATCGGCTACGACACCAACCCCAGCGCGGCGGGGTCGGGCCAGCCCCTGATGGTCGCGGCCAACAGGGACGGATTCGGGTTTGGCTTTCCGGTCCAGGTGTGGAACAGCGGCGGCGACATCGGCGCCTGGCCGGCGGTCGCCGGCAACGGCACGGTCTACGTGGTGTGGGACGACTACTGCGGGGGGACCCCGAGCACCGTCCCGACCCTCACGTCGTGTCCGAACCCCTCCGGCCAGATCCTCCTCTCAAAGTCGGCGGACGGCGGGACGACGTGGCTCAGCGCGCCGGTCCGGATCGCGGGTACCACCACCGGCTTCGGGTCCATCCTGCCCAACTACGCCACCGAGTGCACCGCAGGCTGCCCGGCACGTCCGGTGGGCCCGCAGCCGCAGATCGCGATCGACCACAGCGGCGGCGCCCGGAACGGGACCATATATGTCGTCTACGCGGACGGCGCAGACCGTCAGATCTTGGCCTCCACGGTGCCCTCTGCGCACCGGATGCACATCTTCCTTCAGGAGTCCAAGGACGGTGGCACGACCTGGTCGAGCCGGGTCCAGATCGATTCCGGCAACACCAGGAACGATTCGTGGGAACCCTCGGTGGCGGTCGACCAGAGCAACGGGAACGTCGTCCTGACCTGGTATGACCGCCGAGACGACCCTAACAACAAGCTGTACCGGCCCTACTACAGCGAGTCCGCCGCCGACGGCAGCGGGTTGGCCCAGTTCACCGCGCAGATCCCAGTGGCGGACACGCAGTCCGATCCCTCGATCGACTGCAACGGCACTGGCGACTACCTCCAGATCGCGGCGGCCGCCGGCACCGCGCATCCGCTCTGGTCCGACACGCGCACCGGCCTGCCCGCCGTCTTCACGTCGGCAATCACCGAGTCCGCGGCCACGACGGCAGGCACCGTGAGCAGCGTGACCGGCGCGCTGCGCGACCCACATGGCACGAGCTGGGTCGGCCTACCGGGCCTCGGCAGCGCCATCGGCGTCGGCGCGGACTGCCAGGCGTGGCTGATAGGCCTCAACCAGGTGGGCGGCGGCGGCGGCGTGTGGGCCTGGGAGGGCCCGGGCCCAGGGTGGGTGCCCTTCCCCGGCGGCGGCGTACGGATCGCCACGGCCGCGTTTGGATTGCCAAGGATCGTCAACAACGCCAACGGCATCTTCTTCATGCGGAACGACGGCAGTTGGCAGGCTCTGGCCGGCGCCGGCCTCGATGTCGCCAGCGGGGCGAACATCTCGCTGTGGGTGATCGGGGTCAACGCCACCGGCGGGGGCTACGGCCTGTGGTTCTTCAACGGCGGAGGATGGAGCCCGTTCGCCGGTGGGGGCGTGCGGCTCGCGATCGGCCCCGACGGCTCGCCCTGGGTGGTGAACAGTGCCGGGACCATTTGGCACTGGACGGGAACTGCCTGGCAGCAACTGCCCGGCCTGGCCATCGACATCGGCGTCGGCGCGGACGGCTCCGCATGGATCATCGGGCTCAACCCCGTAGGCGGCGGCTTCGGGATCTACCGCTGGAGCGGAACCGGTTGGGACGCTGTGCCCGGCGGCGGTATCGCGATCTCTGTCGGTCCGGATGGACTGCCCTGGATCGTCAGCAGCAACGGCGGCATCTACGAGCGCGTGTAGGCGACGGGAGCGGCCGGCAGCGGGGCGACCTCCGCTCGCCGGCCGTCGAGGCGGATGGGACCACCGCCTCGACTCGATGCCCGGCCGAACGATGCAGCCACTGTCCACACACACACCGCAGTCGTTCGGTTGGGTTGACCGCCGCGCTCCAGGTCGCTTGACCGGGCCGGGCCCGGTGGGTAGCGTTTGTTCCCGACAAGTTCAGAACTGGCCTTCAGGAGGTCGGCGGCCCGCCCCGAGGCGGGCTGCGTAGCTCAGGCCAGCTTCGGTGAAGCTGAGAGCGCCTGGGGCCGTGCTTGGACATGCCTGCTCGCAGGCGGTCCCGACACGGCTTCGGGCGCTCTTCGTTTCCGCCGAGGCTGCCGGCCCGGCGGAGGAGGAGACGCAGGGTCGACATGGCCAACGACAACCAGTTCAAGACCAAGACGGCGTTCGTCGCCACCCGCGGCGTCCGCGAATATCGGGCGACCATTCCGCACGTGGTGCGGCCGGACGACTCTGTGCTGGAGGTGGGCTGCGAGTGGGGCACCACCACCGCGCTGCTGGCCAGGCACGCCAGGTCGGTGCTCGGGACGGACGTCAGCCGCGAGTGCCTGGCCCGCGCGCGAGAGATACATCCGGACGTCGAGTTCAGGCCGCTCGACGCGTTCGACCTCCGCGCGGTGCTCGACCTCGGTCGTCAGTTCACGGCCGTCTACATGGACCTGTCAGGGCTCTCGGGCTACCGGGGGCTGCTCGACCTCGTGGCGCTGCTCAACGCCTACGCGGCGGTTGTGTTCGCGACGCGGTGCCGGGCCTGGTCGGCCGGGGAACCGGGCGCCGACGAGGTTGACCGCGCTTGATTGGTGCCGCACGATCCACGAGGCCGGGAAGCCGGGCGCCCCCGCAGGGCCATGCGACGGGCCGCTATGCCAGGTCGAGCATAGTGAGGAGTCCGAGCTCGCCCGGTGAGTGGCCGCAGTCGGTGAGGTAGCGAGCCAGCTCGCTCCGGTGCTGCGTCCCGTGGTTCACGACGTGGGCGATGCTCACCCATCTGGTGCAGGACGCGGGGGGGCTCAGCCGCTCGGCCAGGGCCGCCTCGTCGAGGCCCTCGACGTACGCCACGAGACGAGCATCCTCCTCGCGGCAGAATGTCCGGATGCTGACCAGGTCGTCGAGCACGAACCCCTGGTCCCAGACGTAGGTCTCCCAGGCGTCGTGGCCGATGCAGACCTCCCGCCAGCTCCAGTCCGCGTCGACCAGGTGGCGCAGGGTATCGAAGACGCTGCCATGGTCGAGCGTGCCCGGGCGGCGGAGCTCCTCGTCGGAGAGGCATTCAGCGGCCGCGAGGATCCGCTCGTTGGCCCACGCATGGTATCGGACCAGGGTGAGGAGGTCTTCGGCATTCATACGCCGCCGGATGATAGTACATTTGTTCGTATTATGTCGCATCTCGATCAGGTGGCGGAGCGCCGGATCAGCCAACACTGACGCCGCAGGTCGGGCCGGATCGCGGCCACCCGATCGTTGCCCCCCAGCAACTGGCCGGCGTGCTCGACGACAGCGGGATCGTTTGTCGAGCTCGACGGCGCCTGCTCAGGGGGCCGACGCGCGGCGGCCGAGCAGGAGTCGGTAGAGGAGCAGGAGGATGATCGCCCCGAGAACGGCCACCAGGACGGTCGTCAGGTTGACGCCGGTGACCACATTCCCGCCCACGAACAGACCGACGAGGAAGCCGCCGAGGATCGCACCCGCGATCCCGATCAGCATCGTGATGATGCAACCGCCCGGATCTCGTCCCGGTAGGAGCAGCTTGGCGACGACCCCGGCGATCAGGCCAACGACGATCCAGCTCAGAATGCCCACGGTCCAACCTCCTGGGACGGGGTATCGACCCATCGCCGGGATCAACATACCGCAGCGCCGGGCGCCTCGTGTCAGCTTCCAGGGAGCCGCGCCGGGGCCCTTCTGCTAGTCTCGGCGTGGAGACGCCGGAGGCATCCGGCGGGTAGCAGGCTGTGGGATCGAACGGGGGTGACGGTGGTGGACGCTCGCCGGTGGATGGACGACGTCACGCGCGAGAAGCGTCCAATGACGCAGGCCGGCAAACCTCCGGAGCGGGCGCTCGGGCCGCCGTCAGCTGCCTTGCTGCTCCAGCTCCAACGCCTGGCGGGCAACGCGGCCGTGACCGCCCTGCTCGACTCCTCGGCCCGACGGCCGGAACCCGTCGTTCAGCGGTGGATCCCGAAGTTCGTCCCGTACGACTCCAACGAGCTGGCCAGGGCCGCGCTCGATCACCGCATCGGGACCAACCAGCTCAAAGGCACGGACAACGCCGGCGCGCTGAAGGACGCGCAGGGGCTGATTCCCGCCCTCTCCGCCGGTGACCACCAGCACACCGAGAAGGTGCTGATCGCGGGTCGGGTGGGCTGGAACGACGGCGACCCGCCCTACGCCAACTATCGGAACCGGGCTCGGGGGCCGGCCGCCATCTACACGGAACGCGAACCGTGCGAGGGGTGCACGCCGATACTCGACCAGGCGCTCCTGGACGACGACATCGTCTACCACACCTTACCGGTGGACGCCGACCGCGCCATGGTGACCAGCGAGATCGCCGCCGCGCGAGACTGGCGCCGGATGAGGCAGGAGCTCGAGCGCCGAGCGCGCATGCGCGGCGCGCCGTCCCCAGGTGGTGCGGCCGCATCGCGCCGGAACGGCCCGGCCGGTGTTCGACGGAAGGAGCCGGTGAACGGCACCTGCCCCGTCTGCCGGCAGCGCAAGAAGCTGAGCGACGGCACGCTGCCCCTGCACTACGACAAGGAGACCGTCGCCGAGACGGTGCCTGGCAGGGGGCACGTGGAGATCCGCACGAAGCGCCGGAAGTGCAAGGGATCGGGCCTGCCGCCTGCCAGGCAGTGATATCAGCGCGCCGTGAGGGTCCACAGGTGGTCCGGGGTGCCGTTGTCGTCCCACTGGAGGACCTGGGCTCCGGTCGCGGTGCTCTGGTTGCTGACGCCGAGGACCAGGCCGCTGTTGAAGTTGGCGATCTTGAAGCGGCCGCCGGGCGCCGGGATGAACTGCCAGAGGTGGTCGGGGGTGCCGTTGTCACCCCAGATCAGCGCGGTACCACCATCGCTGGTGCTCTCGTTGCTGATGCCGAGCACGAGGCCGCTCTTCTGGTTGGCGATCTTGTAGAGTCCGGCGCCCGCAGCGGTCAGGGTCCAGTTCTGGTCGGTGCCGGTGGTCGAGGTCGCCTGGACGACCGAGCTCCCCTGCCCGGTGCCGTCGTTCTGGGTGTCCAGGGCCAGCCCGCTGTTCCTGTTGGTGATCTGGTAGCGGCCCGCCAGCGTCGTGGAGGTGCCGCTGGGCGTGATGACCAGGTGATAGCCGTCGGAGGCGTTGGTCACCACCGGCACGGTGATGGAGCCTCCGCTGACGGTGTAGTCGGTGTCGGAGATGACGATCGGTCCGCTCACCGCGGTCGTGCGGCCGAGGGACGGGCTGTACTCCAGCCGGACGTGCACGGTCGCTCCGAAGGCTGACAGGCCGTTGATCGCGACCGCGGACGAGCCGGCGCGGCCGCCGAAGATGACCTGGAGCTGGTTTCCGCCGCTGTTGAGC
>VBJR01000076.1:3954-11047 GCA_005880175.1 Chloroflexota bacterium | reverse complement strand
CAGGTCCTCCGCGGGCGGATCGCGACCGGGTGCCGCATCCTCGCCCGGGAGGGCCTGGTGACGGGCGTGCTCGGCCACCTCTCGGCGCGCGCGCCCGGCGGCGGCGTGCTGATCCGGTGCCGCGGGCCGCACGAGCGCGGCGTGGGCCGCACCACGCCGGAGGACGTGCGCCTGATCGACCTGGACGGCCGGCCCCTCGAGGACCTGGACGGCTGGGAGCTCCCGAAGGAGCTGTGGATCCACACCGAGCTGTACCGGGCGCGGCCGGACGTGATGGCGGTGGTGCACGCCCACCCGCGCGCGGCGCTGCTGTGCGGGCTGGCGGACCTGACCCCGCGGCCGGTGATCGGCTCGTACAACATGCCCGCGCTGCGCATGGCCATCGCCGGGATCCCGGTGTACCCACGGTCGATCCTCATCTCGCGGCGGGACCTGGGCGAGGAGCTCGCCAGGGCGATGGGCGCCTCGCCCACGTGCCTGCAGCGGGGCCACGGCATCACGGTGACCGGCGGGAGCGTGGAGGAGGCCACGGTCGCGGCGGTGGACCTGGAGACGCTGTACGGGATCACGCTCGAGCTGGCCCGCCTGGGCGCATCGCCCCCGGACGTGCCGGAGCAGGACCGGATGGCCTGGGAGGCGATGGCCGCCGGCCTGGACTGATCGGCGTCGCGGGTGTCGATCCGGCCCGGGAGCGTTCGTGTAGAGGGTGAAGAGCCGGCGGCGGCGCCGGCGGTACAGTCCAGGAGGACCACCCGATGAAGGACTACCTGCTCAGCATCCAGCAGCCCGACGGCCCCCCTCCCCCGCCCGAGGTCCTGGCCGGCATCATGCGGGACCTCGACGCCCTGGTCGCCGAGATGCGGGCGGCCGGCGCCTGGGTGTTCAGCGGCGGCCTGGCCGCGGCCAGCTCGGCCACGGTCGTCCGCCTCCACGACGGTGAGCTGCTGACCACGGACGGGCCCTACGTGGAGGGCAAGGAGCACATCGGCGGACTCCTGATCCTCCGGGCGCCCGACCTGGACGCCGCGCTGGAGTGGGCTCGCCGCTACGCGCGGGCGATCACGCTCCCGATCGAGGTCCGGCCGTTCCAGGCCACCCGGGGCTGAGCGCCGGGATGCCGGCCGTCGCCACGTCGGAGATCGAGCGTGTCTTCCGCGAGGAGTACGGCCGGGCGGTGGCCGTCCTGGTCCGCGCCTTCGGCGACATCGACGTCGCCGAGGAGGCGGTCCAGGACGCGTTCACCGCGGCGGTGCGGCGCTGGCCGGACTCGGGCCTGCCCCCGAGCCCGGCCGGCTGGATCATCACCACCGCTCGCAACCGGGCGATCGACCGCCTGCGCCGCGAGGCGAGCCGGGAGGACCGGCACGCCCAGGCGGCGCTGCTCCACGCCCGCGCCGAGCCGGTCGAGGAGGGCCCCGTGCGCGACGACCGCCTGCGCCTGATCTTCACCTGCTGCCACCCGGCCCTGGGCCCCGCCGCCCGGGTCGCGCTGACGCTCCGCCTGCTCGGCGGCCTGACCACGGCCGAGATCGCGCGCGCGTTCCTCGTGCCCGAGGCCACGATGGCCCAGCGGCTGGTCCGGGCCAAGGGCAAGATCCGGGACGCCGGCATCCCCTACCGCGTCCCGGGCCAGGCCGACCTCCCGGAGCGCCTGCGGGCGGTGCTGGCGGTCGTCTACCTGATCTTCAACGAGGGCCACACGGCGAGCGCGGGCGACCGGCTCGTGCGCGAGGAGCTGTGCCGGGAGGCGATCCGGCTCGGACGGCTGCTGACCGAGCTGCTGCCCGAGGAGCCGGAGGTCGCCGGGCTGCTGGCCCTGATGCTCCTGCTGGAGTCGCGGCGGACCGCGCGGACCACCCCGGAGGGCGACCTGGTGCGGCTGGCCGACCAGGACCGGGGCCGGTGGGACCAGGCACTGATCGCCGAGGGGCAGGCGCTGGTCCGGGCGTGCCTCCGGCGCAACCAGCCCGGCCCGTACCAGGTCCAGGCGGCGATCAGCGCGGTCCACAGCGCGGCGCCGGCGGCGGCCGCCACCGACTGGTGGCAGATCCTGCAGCTGTACAACCTGCTGCAGGGGCTGGCCCCGAGCCCGGTGGTGGCGCTGAACCGGGCGGTGGCCGTGGCCGAGGTCGAGGGCCCGGACGCGGCCCTGGCGCTGGTGGACGGTCTGGACCTGGCCGGCTACCACCTGTTCCACGCGATCCGCGCGGACCTGCTGCGCCGGCTGGGCCGCCAGGCCGAGGCCGCCGCCGCGTACGAGGCGGCGATCGCGCGGACCGAGAACGAGGCCGAGCGGGCGTTACTGCGCCGCGGGCTCGAGTCGGTCGGCGGCTGACGCCGGCCGACCTACGATAGAGCCATGGGTGGTCAGGAGCCCGGAGCCGCGGTTCGGCGGCGCATCCGTGCCGGCGACCTCGCCGGGCCCACGGCCGGCGAGGCGCCCGGCAGCGTCCAGGCCAACCTCGTCGTGCTGCCCGCCGCCCTCGCCCACGACTTCCTCCGGTTCGCCCAGGCCAACCCCAAGCCGTGCCCCGTCCTCGCCGTCTCGGAGCCCGGCGATCCCCGGCTGCCCCAGCTCGGCGACGACCTGGACGTGCGCACCGACCTGCCCCGCTACCGGGTCTGGCGCCATGGCGAGCTCGTCGAGGAGCCGGCGGACGTGCGCCACGCGTGGCGCGACGACCTGGTCACGTTCGCGATCGGCTGCTCCTTCTCGTTCGAGCAGGCGCTTGCCGACGACGGGATCGAGCTGCGCCACCTCACCTGCGGCTCCAACGTCCCGATGTACCGCACCAGCATCGAGTGCGTGCCGGCGGGCCCGTTCCAGGGGCCACTGGTGGTCTCGATGCGCCCCCTCCGGCCAGCCGACGCCATCCGCGCGATCCAGATCACGTCCCGGTTCCCGTCCGTGCACGGCGCCCCGGTCCACATCGGCCTGCCCGAGGAGATCGGCATCGCCGACCTGGCCCGGCCCGACTACGGCGACGCGGTGCCGGTCAGGGACGGCGAGCTGCCCGTGTTCTGGGCCTGCGGCGTCACCCCCCAGGCGGTGATCGCCGAGGTGCGGCCCGAGTTCTGCATCACGCACGCGCCGGGCTGCATGCTCGTCACCGACCTGCGCAACACGAGCCTGGCCAGCCTCTAGAGAGCACGCCGTTCGACCACCCGTGTCCTCACCGCTAAGCTGATGGCGTTGGCTGCCGACGACGTCGCCTCCCTCGCCGCTGTGCAGCGCTGCGTCGGCGGATTCCTGGCTCACCGGGGTCCCCGCACGCGCGTTGCGTACGCGAACGACCTGGACGAGTTCGCTCGCTTCCGGGGCCGGTCGCGCGGGGAAGCCGTGCTCGAGCTCCTGGCCGCGGGCCCGCGGGAAGCGGTCAGGCTAACATCCTCGTACGCGCTCGACCTCCGGCGCCAGCGCCGGGCCACGAACACCATCGTTCGCAGGCTCTGGACGCTGCGGGCGCTGACACGGCGAGCGCGCAGCGAGGGACTGGTGGACTGGGATCTGGATCTCCCCGGAGAGGACGAGATCGCGCGCGCCATGCGCGCCGAGGTGAGCGGCGACGCGCCGTACCTGTTTCCGCGCCACGAGAGCGAGATCGATCGCCTCGACGTCCAGCACTACGCGCTGCGGGAGGCGCTCCGGGGCAACTACGTCGCCCCCATCCGCTCGCCAGCCCGCGTGCTCGACGTGGGCTGCGGGACCGGCCAGTGGGCGTACGACATGTGCGCCGAGTTCCCCGCCGCGCTGGTCATCGGGTACGACCTGGAGCCGAGCAAGCCCGGCGGGACGGCGAACTACCACTTCGTGAAGGGCAACGTGCTGCACGGCCTGCCGTTCGCGGACGGCAGGTTCGACCTGGTGCACCAGCGGCTGCTCCTGGCCTCCGGCGTCCCGGCCGGATCGTGGCCGGCGGTCATGCGCGACCTGGTCCGCGTGACGAGGGCCGGCGGCTGGCTCGAGCTGGTGGAGGCCGCGCCGCGGACGGACTCGCCCGGCCCGGCGACCGAGGAGCTGTGGCGCCTGGTCCGCCAGATCGGCCGGGGCCTCGGCCTGGACACCGAGGCGACGATCATCGACTCGCTCGCCGACGACCTGGACCGGGCGGGCCTGGAGGAGGTCCAGGGCCAGTCGGTCAGCATCCCGGTCGGCGAGTGGGGCGGCCAGGCCGGATCGCTGCTGGCGTCGGGCGTGCGGGCCGGCATGATGCGGCTCAGCGACACGTTCGAGGCCAGGCTGAGCGTCCCGCGCCAGCGGAGCTACGAGCTGATCACCGCGATGGACAACGAGTGGGACGAGTACCGCAGCTCCGCACGCTTCGCGATCGCCTACGGCAGGAAGGCGCCGGCCTGACGACCGGCCGTCTCCGCTCAGGCGGCGGCGATCACACCCACTGGAACTCGAGGCGCAGCTGGAACGGCCTGGCGTCGTCGTACGAGTTCAGCACCGTCGCCACCGGCGTCGGCCCGCTCGGCCCACCCAACGGCGTGCCGACCATCTGCGGGTACGACGGCACCTGCGACTCCGGGAGGCCGTGCTGCCTCGACTGGACCACCTGCTGGTGCCACTCGTCGAGGCCGGCCGTGCCCAGGCCCCAGCTCCGGGCGACGTCCTTCGCCTGCTGATAGCCGTCGTCGTTCGACGTCGGCGCGTACAGGACGGCCACCGACTGCAGGTCGTTGCCGCTGGCCTGGAAGTCCTCGCGCACCGCGCGCATCGACAGGGTGCGCTCGGCGGGCAGCAGGATCGTCACGTCCACCGTCTGGCTCACCGACGTGGCGTCGAGGCTGTCCTTCCAGCCGACGTCCGACTTCGTGTGGCTCTGGCGCAGGTTCCACGTCACGTGGGGCACCGACTGGCCGCCCATCATGCAGCCGGCCACGACGATGGCGCCGGCGATCGCAGCGCTCGACAGGAGTCGCCGTGGCGACATGACGATCCTCCTCCGCCGCACCCCGCCCGCATCAGTAGCCGTCCACGTTCAGCCAGGGCAGCATCCGGAAGCCGCTGGCCCGCTGGCTCAACGGCGTGTCGATCAGCTGCTGCGCCTGCTGCGGGTCCTTCAGGAGCGCCTGGTACTTCGGCAGCATGTCCGAGGTGATCCAGTGCCAGCGGTCGGGGAACTGGGTGATGTCCCTCGAGTCGTAGCCGAGCTGCAGCGGACCCAGCGAGATCTCGACGTGGAACCCGCCGGAGTCACGGAACGGCTCGCCGCCCGGGATCGGTGAGTTGGTGTTCTCCGAGAGCAGGTCGGTGAAGATCCGACCCTCCGGCGAATTGTGACTGCGCACCTGGTCGTAGAGGCCCTGGAGGACGTTGAACTGCTCCCGCCGCAGCAACGCTGTGTTGCCGGTGGCGACCTGGCTCGGTATCCCCGAGTTGATCTGCTCCCACGCCTTCGCCGTCAGGGGGTCGATCGACCCGTTGGCGGCCAGCGCCCGGATCGCGTCGATGCCGCCGTGCTCGTACGCGTCGTGCTGCCAGCCCAGGTCGTCGAAGATGTTCTTCTGCATCGTCAGGAACTTGGTCTCGTACCACTGCGTCTCCTGCAGGCCGCCTGGACGCCGCCGTACACCGGCGCGCCGGCCAGCTTTCCCATCCCCGCCCACTGCAGGTTGTGATCGGTGTCCCAGAGGTGCTGGTAGAACGCGTACACGGCCTGCACGTTGCGATCGTTGGCCTTGAGTCCCAGGCCGGGGATCCACGACGCGGCGTTGACACCGGCGTCCGCGTACGACTGTCGCCGGTACACGTCCTGCAGGCTGTTGAAGCCGGCCGCGTGCAGCTCGGCGGGCGTCGCGAGGTACGCGTAGTCGCCGGGGTCGGCGGCCAGATACTGCTGGCGCTGCGCCTCTGTCAAGCCGGCCCACCACGCGCTGCGCTGCGCGAGCTCGGCCGGGCCCGGCGGTCCGGGCGGCGTGTACGCCGGCGCGGCGGGCGCGCTCAGCGCGCCGTTCGTGCCCGCCTCCATGACCGCGGCGATGACCGCGGACGAGGTGTGTCCGAGCCGCTCCATCTGTGACAGCGAGTTGTCCACTGTCGTGCACATCTGCGGCCAGTGGCTCGTGCGGAACTGGTCGGCCATCGGACCGTCCCAGACGCCCGGATTGCTCAGTCGCTGTCCCGCCTGCCTGAGCTGTACCAGCTGGGCCGTGACGTTGCCGAGGATCTCGCCGAGCTGTTTCGCGGCCGTCTCGGCCTGGTGCGTGGCCAGTACGCGTTGACTCACCCGGACGAGATGATACACACTTGCGTCGCTGGTGGCGGACGCCACCCCGGAGGGCGGAGGAAGCCATGGAGATGGTCGAGGACGAGGTCGACGGCGGCGCGCTCGCCCGTGCCCGCGAGCTCCTCGACCGGTTCTGGGCCGACCGCAACGACCACACGGTGCAGGCCTACCGGGCGGACGTCGAGGACTTCGCGCGGTTCCTCGGAACGGCGCCGGTCAGGGCCACGGCCCGGGTGCTGGCGGGCGGCCCCAACGCCGCGTGGCGCGCCGTCCTCGAGTACACGGTGGACCTCCGACGCCGCGATCGTGCGCCGGCGACGATCGACCGCCGTCTCAACGTGCTCCGCGCGCTGGTCCGCACGGCGAACGAGCTGGGCCTCGTAGATTGGCAGCTCCGCCTGCCCAGCGACGCCGAGATCGCCGCGGCGATCAGGAACCAGCCGGCGACGGACAGCGAGCACTACCTGTTCCCGCGCCACCCCGGCGAGATGGACCGGCTGGATATCCAGCACTACGCCATCCGGGAGACGCTGGGCGCCAACCACCTGGCGCCGGTGGACCGCCCGGTCCGCGTCCTCGACGTCGGCTGCGGCACCGGCCAGTGGGCGTTCGAGATGTGCGACGCGTTCCAGCCGGCGCTGGTGGTGGGCCTCGACCTGGTGTCCGGCAAGCCGCGGCAGCCGCCGCGCTACCGGTACGTGCGGGGCAACGTGCTGCACGGCCTGCCGTTCGCGGACGGCCAGTTCGACTTCGTGCACCAGCGGTACCTGGTGTCCGGCCTGCCCCTCGCCTCCTGGCCGGTCGTGATCGAGGAGCTGTCGCGGGTGACGCGGCCGGGCGGGTGGGTCGAGGTGGTCGAG
>VBJR01000076.1:0-3888 GCA_005880175.1 Chloroflexota bacterium | reverse complement strand
CAAGCCGATCGGCCACTGGGGAGGCCAGGTCGGGTCGCTGATGGTCACCAACCTGCGGGCCGCCGCCACCCGCCTGTGCGAGATCTACGAGGCGCGCGGGCTGCTGTCCGCCGCCGCCGCGCGCGACCTGATCCGCGAGGCCCAGGTCGAGTGGGAGACCGGGCGGATGGCGTACCCGGTCGCGGTCGCCTTCGGGCAGAAGACGTAGGGGCCCGCGGACCGGTTCGCCGATACTGTGCGCCGTGCCCGCGCCGTTCGGCTGGAACCCCGTCGACCTCTGGGTCCCGCTCCTCACGCTGAGCGGGATGGCCCTGCTCATGGCGGTCGGCGTCCCGATCGCGATGCGGCGCTGGAACCGTTCCGATCGCGCCGAGCGCGAGCGGGTCGCCGCCGTCCTGCGCGGCCTGGCGGCCGAGCTGGGCGGCGAGTTCATCGGGCCGCGCCAGGTGATGGGCGTGAGCGACGACGGCGACGAGTACGGCCCGGTGCCGGACTACGGGACGGCGTCGGTGACGGCCTCGGGCCTGACCGTCGAGGTCGGCGTCCAGGTGATGGGCGGTCCGACCGGCAAGTGCCTCCGCGTGCTGGTCCCCCTCCCGCCGGGCCGGACGTGGCCGCTGACCGGGCTGCGGGCGCGGGCGTTCCGGTGGTCGCGAGGGGCCCCGTCCGACCTGCGCACGTTCCGCCGCTGCTATCGCGCGGACGGGGCGGAGCTCCTGAGCGAGGACGCCCGCACCGCCCTGCTCGACCTGCTCCGCGACGCCACGGACGTGCGGCTGGACGACGCCGTACGTGCGGCGAACGGCGGTGGCGGCGGCGCGCATGCTGCACGCCGCCTGACCGCCGGCCGCGCTCAGATCGCGTTGAAGGTGGCGTTCAGCGTGTTGGCCATCTTCGTGTGGCCGGCCGCGCTGGGGTGCGGCGACCCGCCGATGGCCGTGGTCTGGATGTCGGCCGCCACCGCGATCGGCGAGACGGCCGTCTTGACCTTGGCGTTGTTGGGGATGCCCTTGACGATGGCGGCGTTGAGGTCGTTGATCGCCTTCTTCGTCGCCGCCACGTGGGCCGGATCGACCAGGGCGATCAGCGTGGCCGCGATCCGCGGTGGGAGGAGTCCCGCCAGCCACGCCGGCGCGTTGGCGTTCGCCCACCGGCGGATGTACGTGAGGGCGAAGTTCGCGACGTCCACCTGGCCGAGCGTGATGTCGTGGTACAGCATCCAGACGAACTTGTCCGCGCCGGCCGCGATGATCTTGTTGACGATGGCCGTCACGTTCTTGGTGACGGTCGGGTAGATCGCGGGGCCGTTGTAGGCCGGCACGCCGACGCGGATGAACACGTCCTGCGCCACCGGGATGCCGACGACCGTCGGCGAGAAGATGCGGAGGTAACAGCCCCCGCCGTTCGGGATCTGGCCGGCCTTTCCGCCCGGCCCTGTCCACACCATCCGGCTCCGCGCCGGCCCGATGAGGTTGGCCTGCGCCCACTCCAGCGCGCGGCACTGACTCACCTGCTGGAGCACGGTGGACCAGTTCGTGTCGTTGGCCTGCTTGATGACCGACACCGAGAGGTCCACCGGCGACGCGACGCGCGCCCACGGATTGCCGCAGCCGTCGGTCACGCCGGCGCCGGCCGCGGTCAGCATCTGCGTCGTCGTGAACCCGGTGCGGGCGAAGTTGTAGTACTTGTAGATGTTCGGGTTCAGCGTGAAGTACCGGCCCGCGTAGCTGAACATGGCGGCGTTGCCGGTCAGGCCGCGCTGGTCGGCCGCCGTGTTCTGGCAGAAGGCACCGAAGCCGAACTGGAAGTGCGCCGACGTCATCGAGTCGCCGGTCGCGGTGAGGATGATCCGCTTGTCGCACGGGATCTTGCTGATGTCGCGGCCGTCGGAGGGCGGGATGTTGTCCTTCTCCGCGTCGGCCAGGTTGTCCTTGTCGGACGCGGTGAGCGTGGACTCGTCACCGGCCGGGCATGAGGTGTCGGTGGGCTGCGGCGTGGGCGTGCTCGTGTCGGTGGGAACCGGCGACGGTGTCGGCGTGTCAGTGGGCAGCGGCGACGGCGTCGCTGTGGTGGTCGGCAGCGGTGACGGCGTCGGTGTGTCAGTGGGGAACGGTGTCGGCGACGCCGTGACAGTCGGCAGGGGCGACGGCCTCGGTGTGTCGGTCGGCAGCGGCGTCGGCGTGTCCGTCGGCACCGGCGACGGGGCGATCGTGGCAGTGGGCAGCGGCGATGGCGCGGTCGTGTCGGTCGGCGAAGGCGACGGCGACGGGTTGGCGCGCTCGGCATCGACCTCGGCCAGCGCCGCGACGACGTCGTCTGGCAGCGGCTGCGAGAAGTCGATGCACGGGTCGAAGAACCAGTACGTCTGGTCGAGCACCACCGCGCACGACGTGTCGGGCGGACCGGCTGTGTCGGCGTACGTCGGCCTCGGCGCGGCGTTCGACCCGAAGACGGTGGCTCCCCCGAACAGGAGCGCGCCGACCGTGGCGAGCGCGAGCAGGCGGCGCAGGCGTGAGCGCATCGAATCCCTCCTGTCTCCGCTCGCGGAGACAACCCCACAGAACGGCGCTGGGTGGCGCCGCGGTGCGACCATTCTCGTGACCCGCCTTCGGTCTCACCACGACGAGCGCCCACCGAGCACCCACCGTTCCCGACATTGCGCACACGGCCGGGACACTCACAAGGCGGCCGCTACCATCAGTCGGGGGATGGAGGGCTTCGGGGTGCTGCTCAGGCGGCTGCGGCTGGCCGCGGGCCTGACGCAGGAGGCGCTGGCGGAGCGGGCGGGGCTGAGCGCCCGGGCCATCAGCGACCTGGAGCGCCACCCGGATCGCACGCCCCGGCTGGACAGCGTGGCCTCGCTGGGTGACGCCCTCGACCTGGACGCCGTCCAGCGCGCGGCACTGCTGGTGGCGGCGCGGCCCGACTCTGGCGCCCCCACCCCGCCGGGCGGGATCCCCCGGCCGCTCACCCCGCTGATCGGCCGCGAGGACGCGGTCGCCGAGCTGACCGGCTGGCTGTGCCGCGACGGGGTTCGGCTGCTCACCCTGACCGGACCGGGCGGCGTGGGCAAGACGCGCGTCGCCCTGGCGGTGGCGGCGCGGGCCGCCGGCGCCTTCGCGGGCGGCGCCATGTTCGTCGACCTGGCGGCGCTGCGCGAGCCGAACCTGGTCCTGCCGGCGATCGCGACCCGGCTGGCCATCGACGAGCGGGACGCCGGCTCGCTGCCCGACCGCGTCGCCGCCGCGATCGGACCGCGGCGGCTCCTGCTGCTGGCCGACAGCCGCGTGCCCGGGCCTGGCGATCCTGGTCACGAGCCGGGTGGCCCTCCGCGTCCGCGGCGAGCGCGTGTTCCGGGTGGCGCCGCTGGCGGGCTCGCCGGCGGCCGACCTCTTCCGGGAGCGCGCCGCGGCCATGGGCGTCCGCCTGGCGGACGGCGGCCCCGACGCCGGCGCCGTGGCCGAGATCTGCCGCCGCCTGGACGGGCTGCCGCTCGCCATCGAGCTGGCCGCGGCGCGGGTGCCGCTGCTGCCGCCGGCGGCCCTGCTGGCCCGCCTCGGCCGGCGCCTGCCGCAGCTGATCGCCGGCCCGCACGACCTGCCGGCGCGCCAGCGCACGATGCGCGACGCCGTCGCCTGGAGCTACGACCTCCTCGACGAGGCCGAACGGCGCCTGTTCCGGCGTCTCTGCGTCTTCGCCGGCGGGTTCACGCTGGCCGCGGCGGGCCGGGCGGCCGGGCCGGTGGACGACCTGGTCGGGGCGCTGGTGGACAAGAACCTGGTCAGGCGTGAGGAGTCGGCGGGTGAGCCGCGGTTCACCGTCCTCCAGACGATCCGGGAGTACGGCCTCGAACGCCTGGAGGCGGAGGGCGAGGCCGAGCCGGCGAGA
>VBJR01000075.1:1473-7075 GCA_005880175.1 Chloroflexota bacterium | reverse complement strand
GATGGCGTCTGCTGGTAGTCAATCCGTGCGATGCGGTCGCGCCGGTCAAAGTGCCGAAGGGCAAGCCGATGGCGCTCGATACGGACGAGGCGGCGCGGCTTGTGGATCTGCTGTCCGGTCATGAGTACGAGTACATCTTTCGGCTCGCGCTCGGCACTGGTATGCGGCCAGGTGAGTACGTGGGCCTGCGCTGGGCAGACGTGGATTTGGAGGCGCGGCGCCTGATCGTTCAACAGGGCATCTGGCAGTTGACTCGACACGATGTGCGGGTGATCGGCGTCAAGAGTCATCGCAGCGAGCGGCCGATCGCGCTCGTGGACGATGAGGTTGCGCTGCTACGTCAGCAGCGGCGCGCTCAAGCGGCGGTGCGCTTGGCGGCTGCGGATTGGCGGGACAACGGGCTCGTGTTCACGGACGGCCAGGGGGGGCCCATCGACCAGTACCGGCTTCGCAGGACGTTTAAACGGCTTCTGGAGGACGCGGGACTGCCGGTCGTGAACCTATACAGCTTGCGCCGGACGATGGCCAGCATCATGCACGCGCTCGGGGTTCCGTCCAAGACGATCGCCTCGCGCATGGGGCACGATGGCGGCGGCGCTGCGCGAGGCGCGGGCGCGTGGCAAACGAAGAGCACACGCTGAGGCCGAGGACGGGTGATCCAGCCGTGTTCAGTGGGCGATTTGAAATTCGGCTTGTCTACCGGTGTTCAGATGGAGCGCGTCCCGGCGGGCTGGCTACCCACGTTGCCTCAGCGATCGCACGGTCAGGCTCGCCGCGGCCAAGGTGTTTGACGATCCTATTCGGAGCGCCCGGTGGCACAGTATCCTTCAATGCTCGGTACAGGGCGCGGGCAGCGTCGGTGGTCTTGCTGATCTGGAACTGATTGTCGCCATGAGAGAAAGTGGCATCGAGTCCGCCACCAAGGCCCATTGAACTCGAATACGTCCGACCAGTGATGAGCAGGTGGTCAGGGTGTTCGCCCGCGTCACGTACCTGCACCAAGCCGGGTATCCGTGCTTTGAACTCCTTAATAGCGGCTTTGAGCGTTGGACCGCCATAGCCCTCGGGAATTGCCGTTTCGGCCGTGCGGAGCAGCCGACGCATGGCTACGAAGTAGAACTGGAAGTCGATGCTGGCCTGCCTGAAGCTCGCATCGAGCGCCGACTTCAGCTCCTGACTTGTCCAGTTGGGCTGGACACGGACGCCGTCGTCGAGCAACCGGCGATGCTGCAGCTCGACGGCCGCGATGTTGTGGTCTGCCCAGATGTGGAACACGTGTGGTCGGATTCCGAAGCTTCGCGGCGGTTTGTTTCTGAGACGCATGGCTCGTTTAGCGGACCTGTTCGGTCACGCCTCCTCGGAGTGGACGAACTTCTTGCACTTGCAATCAGGCTTGTCCTCGGGGCTGGGGCTCAGGTGCTGGCAGCTTGCGTCCGAGGCGTGGTGCGCTCGGTGGTGGCCGCAGTTCGCGCATTTCTCTTCAGGTCGGTACATGGACGGAGGATTCTACCCGCTTTGGGTGTGGGAACCGCTGTGGCACACGGAGGGCACACGTTGAGGGCGAGCATGGCTGACCCGGCCGCCTCCGGCCAGCGATTTGAACTCGGCGGGTGGTGGCCCTGGAAGGACTCGAACCTCCGACACGCGGTTTAGGAAACCGCTGCTCTATCCCCTGAGCTACAGGGCCGGGCCGGACCGAAGGTTACCACCGGCCGCTTCAGCGGCCGCGCGCTACCGTCACCAGTGCGCCTGTCGTGACCAGCATCGTTGCGCCTCCCACGGCGGCCATCGCGGCGACGAACCACTCGTCGGGCTGGTACAGGGCGAGCAGCACCGCGCCCACGATCAGGCCCACGCCGACCAGGATCAGGTAGCCGGGGACGAAGAACCGGATGGCCCACGACGTGGGCTGGTGAGTCGACATGCGTGCACTCTAGCGCGTGCGTTGGGGAGGAGAGCCGCGGGTCGTACACGGCTCCCCTCGGATCGCCTGATCGTCGGCACCGCTGCGGCCGTCCGCCGGGTGCGAGGACGCTCCTCGCGGCCCTCCGAACCGCCATCTGGGGGGTGGCCAGGGGGAGTTGACCACCGCCGCGCAGCGACCGCTTGACCGATCTCGACGTTAGGCGAGGCCGCGAGCCGGTCGAATCCCCAAAACTGATGAGGAGGCACCATTTCCGTCCGCCGCCTGCTGCTCGCCCGACGCGTCGAACCCCCCGAAGTACGTAGTCATCGGGTCGAAGCCCAGGTCCCGCGCCAGCACCACGGCCGCCAGCTGCGAGTTGACCCCGAACTTGGCCAGCACCGATCGGATGTGTGTCCGCACCGTCGCCTCGGACAGCCCGCTCGACCGGGCGATCGACTTCGCGTTCCGGCCCGCCATGAGGTCGGCCAGGACCTGCGTCTCCTTGGGCGTCAGCCGCAGCGCCGACACGCGGCCCGCGTTCGACGCCGCCTCCAGCGCCGGCGCCACCACGGAGGCGATCAGCGACAGCAGGCGCACGTCCTGCTGGGTCCACGGCAGGTGCCGGTAGCTCCGCGCGGACAGCACGCCGACCCGCCGCCGGCCGATCCGCAGCGGCACCGCGACTCCGCTCTTCAGGCCCTGCGCCACCGCCGTCGAGATCGCGTGCCGCGAGGTCTGATAGTCCTGCACGATGATCGGCCGGCCCCGCTCGTACGTCGCGCCGGTCACGCCCTCGCCGGGCTGGAACGTCCGGACCGCCCGCAGGTCCCAGCCCGGGTCGTTGGCCATGATCGGCTCCAGCCGGGCCGACCGGTCGCGCCAGAGGAACAGGGAGCCGCCGTCGGCGCGGAGCACGTCGCGGGCGAGATCCACCGTTCGCTTGGCCAGGAGGTCCAGCGGCAGCGGCTCGCTCGCCATCAGCGCCATGTCGCACAGCGCCTCCAGCGCGACCTCCGGCCGAGCGATGCGTGAGCTGCGCAGCTCGCGCCCATCGCCGGCTGGAACGGCCATGTCACCGACAGCATAGTCGGTGGGCCCGCGGAGTGGATACGTTTGCGCCGTCGTTTACGGAACGACGTGCGCGACGAGCCAGCTCGAGTTCGCGAGGAGGTACGCCATCGCCCCCAGGAGGATGAAGAACCAGAGGGCCGGGAGCAGGAACCGGCGCCGCGGCGCCCGCTCCCACGCCGTCGCGCACGTCAGGCAGCTCGCCGGCTGGAACCGCGCGAAGCAGTGCTCGCACATGCCCACGCCGCAGGTTGGGCACGTCGCCACCGCCGGCTCGGCCGAGTGCTGGCGGCACGTCAGCCACGTCTGGGCCATCGGCTCGGGCTGCGCCGCCCAGCCGGAGGCCTCGCCGCCCCAGCCGTCCTCCGGGTCGAGCAGCGCCCGGTCGTAGTCCGCCCGCCGGCCCGGGTCGCGCAGGACCTGGTAGGCGGCGTTGAGGTCCTTCATCCGCTCGACGCTGTCCACCGACGGCGACACGTCCGGGTGGTACTTGCGGGCCAACCTGCGGAACGCGGCCTCCAGGACCTCGGGCTCCGCCCGGGGATCCACCTGGAGGATCTCGTAGAGGCTCCGCGCAGGCTGCATGAGCGCACTCTACTCAATAGAGCGCCGTTGCGCTCCGACTCAGTCGATCCGGAAGTCGCTCTGAACGGGGACGCCGTTCCGCAGCGTATTCAGGACCACGCAGTAGCGCTCGGCGTTCTCGAGCAGGCGCTTGGCCCGCTCCGGGTTGGTGCCCTCCTTGAGCCTGACCCGCGTCGCGCACGTGATCCCGGTCACGCCCACGGGCACCTCACGCGACATCGCCAGCGTGCCGCGCAGGTCCGCCTCGCCGCTGACCTCCACCTCGACCGCCTCCAGCTCGATCCCCATCGAGGCGGCCACCATCCGCATCGTCACCTCCTGGCAGGCGGCCAGGGCGCCCATCAGCAGGTCCCCGGAGCAGGGCACGTCGCCGGTGCCGCCGACGCCCGGGTGGGCGCCCGACGCCCACGTCACGTCCGGCGCCGCGTCGGGGACGATCGCGACGTGGAGCGGGTCCGACAGGTCGCTCGGGCCGCTGCGCACCGTCATCGTGATCCGGGCCGCGGCGGGATCATCCTCGTAGCGCCGCTTGATCGGCGCCTGGAGCTCGCGCAGGTTCATCCAGCCATTGTGCAATCCATCCGACCTCGACCGAGCGCTATGCTCGTCGCGGGGGAAGGCTGCTCATGGCATGCGAGGGACGGCGTCAGTCCGACGATCAGCCCGTTGCGCCCAGGCGCCGGGGCCGGCCGCGGAGCGGCGGCGCCGAGCGGGCGATTCTGGCCGCCGGCGCGCGCCTGCTGCAGGAGCGCGGCGTGCGCCGGATGAGCATGCAGGCGGTCGCGGCCGAGGCCCGCGTCAGCAAGGCCACGATCTACCGTCGCTGGCCGTCCAAGGACGCGCTCATCCTCGACCTCGTGGCCGGCGCGGCGGAGGAGACGGCCGCCGAGGCGAACAGCGCCCAGGCCGCCGCGCCCGACGCCCGGGCAGAGCTCCTGGCCTGGGTGCACGCCGGGCTGGAGGCCGAGCGCAGCCCCCAGGGCGCCGCCCTCCAGCACCTGGTCCGGCGCGCCGCCGAGGACCCCTCGCTCGCGGCCAGCCTGCGCCGCCGCGTCCTGCGCGGCCACCGCGAGCGATTCATGGCGATCGTCGAGCGGGGGATGGACGCGGGCCAGATCCGGCCCGACCTGGACGCCGGCACGCTGCTCGACCTGGTCAGCGGTCCGCTCCTCTACCGGCGGCTCATCGCGAGCGCCGACCCGGCCGACCGGGACCCGGTCGAGCAGGCCGGCGCGATCGTGGACATGCTCTGGCCGGGAATTCGCGCCTCCCCCGCGGCCGTACAGTAGTGACGTGACACCACATCCAGCGCTCAGCCCTGCCCGTTGAGGGACGGCGCTGGCTGGCTGGTCCGGCTCGGTGGGGCGCTGCGGCCCCACTCGCGCCTGGTGCTGCTGGGCGTCACCGGCGCGGTCCTCGCCCAGGTCATCGCGGTCCTGGCGCCGCTGGTGCAGCGCCACGTCGTGGACACGGTCATCGTGCCCCGCCACGGCGGCCTGGCGCCATGGATCGCGCTCCTGCTGTCGGCCGGCGCGATCCGCTTCGCCGTCGGCGTCCTCTTCCGCTACTGCTCCGGCCGCGCCAGCCTGGAGGTCCAGTACGACCTGCGGACGGCGATCCTCGCCCACCTCCAGCGGCTGGACTTCGCTCGCCACGACGAGCTCCAGACCGGCCAGCTCGTCAGCCGCGCGATCACCGACCTGAACCTGGTCCAGCAGCTCCTCGGCTTCCTGCCCCAGATGGTCGCGAACGGGGTCTTCTTCGTCGGCGCGCTGGCGATCATGGTCGTCCTCAGCCCGGTGCTGGCGCTGGTCGCGCTGGCCGCCGCGCCGCTGATGCTGCTGGTGTCGCTGCGGCTCCGGCTGCTCGTGCACCCCGCCACGTGGGACTCCCAGCAGCGGGCGGGCGTCGTCGCCGGCGTGGTGGACGAGACGGTGACCGGCGTCCGCATCGTTAAGGGCTTCGGCCAGGAGCGCCGCGAGATCCGCCGGCTGGCCCGCGCGGCCGAGTCGCTGTACGGCAGCCGCGTGCGCGCGCTCCGGC
>VBJR01000075.1:0-1465 GCA_005880175.1 Chloroflexota bacterium | reverse complement strand
GCCCAGGTCGGCATGCTGGCGCTGGGCGGCTGGCTCGCGATCCACGGCTCGATCACGCTGGGCACGTTCCTGGTCTCCGCCTCGTACATCACGCAGCTGCAGGCGCCGACCCGGCTGCTCGCCAACCTGATGGTCGTCGCCCAGCAGGGCCGGGCCAGCGTCGAGCGGCTGTTCGAGGTCCTGGACTCCACGCCCGCGATCAAGGAGCGCCCGGACGCGCCCGCCCTCAACGTGACGGCGGGCGAGGTCGCGTTCGACCGGGTCACGTTCGGCTACCTGCGCTCCGAGCCGGTGCTCGACGGCTTCACGCTGACCGTGCGCCCCGGCGAGACCGTGGCCCTGGTCGGCACCGCGGGCTCCGGCAAGTCCACCGTGGCGCTGCTGCTGCCCCGCTTCTACGACGTGCAGGACGGCGCCATCCGCATCGACGGCACCGACGTCCGGGACGTCACCCTGGACTCGCTGCGGGCCCGGATCGGCGTCGTGTTCGAGGACAGCTTCCTGTTCTCGGCCAGCGTCGGCGCCAACATCGCGTACGGCCGGCCCGACGCCACCCTCGAGGAGGTGGTGGCGGCGGCCCGCGCGGCCGAGGCCGACGAGTTCATCCAGGCCCTGACCGACGGCTACGACACGGTCGTCGGCGAGCAGGGCCTGACGCTGTCGGGCGGCCAGCGGCAGCGCGTGGCCCTGGCCCGGGCGCTGCTCACGGACCCCCGCATCCTGCTGCTCGACGACGCCACCTCGTCGGTGGACACGCGCGTCGAGGAGGAGATCCACGCCACGCTGCGCCGCCTGCTCGTGGGCCGGACGACGATCCTGGTCGCCCGCCGGCGCTCGACCCTGCGCCTGGCCAACCGCATCTGCCTGGTCGAGGACGGCCGGGTGGCGGACGTGGGGACCAACGAGGAGCTCCTGGCGCGCTCGCCCGCGTACCGCCTGCTGATGGCCGGCCCGGACGCCGTGGACGAGGAGGTGCCGGCCCCGCCGCCCGGCGAGCAGGTGGACGGCGTCACGCCGGCGCTCTGGCAGCGCGACGGCGAGGTGGACCCCGTCGCCGCGATGGAGGCGGCCGGCCGGCTCCACCGGCCGGCGGCCGCCGGCGGCGCGCCGGGAGGCAGCTGGGGCATGGCCCTGGAGCCCACCCCCGAGCTCGAGGCCCGCATCGCCGCGCTGCCCCCGATCGTGGACCGGCCCGACACCGCCGTGGACGAGATCGCGGCCCAGGAGGGCGAGTTCCGGTTCCTGCGCTTCCTGGGCCGCTGGCGGTGGCAGCTCGCCGTGGGCCTGCTGCTCGTCGTGGCCGACGCGCTCGCCACCGCCGCCGGCCCCTCGCTGATCCGGCAGGGCATCGACGAGGGCGTCCTGCGCGGCGTGTACACGGTGGTCGCGCTCGCCAGCGTCGCGTTCCTCGTCGTCACCGTCCTCGACTGGGCCGACACGATCGCGATGACGGTCATCACGGGTC
>VBJR01000074.1:13150-16571 GCA_005880175.1 Chloroflexota bacterium | reverse complement strand
CCGAGCGTCGGGACGTCATCCTCCAGCTCCTCGCCCAGGACGGCAGCGTCTCCGTCGCGACCCTCGCCGGCCGGCTCAACGTGTCCGAGGTCACCGTCCGCAAGGACCTGGCCTGGCTCGAGGAGCGCCAGCACCTCGTCCGCACCCACGGCGGCGCCATGGCCGCCGGGCGCCGCAGCTCCGAGCTCGCGTTCGAGGTTCGCCAGGGCCTGAACCGGGCCGAGAAGGAGGCCATCGGCGCCGCCGCCGCCGCCCTCGTCCACGACGGCGAGAGCATCTGCCTCGACGCCAGCACCACCGCCCTCGAGGTGGCCAGGAACCTCACCGCCCACACCGAGCTCACCATCGTCACCAACGGGCTCCGCATCGCCGCCGAGCTCGCCGGCCGCCCCGGCCTCACCGTCCTCATGCCCGGCGGCCGCGTGCGCTGGGAGGCGTTCTCCCTCGTCGGCACCTGGGGCGAGCCGCTGTTCCGCAACGTCAACATCCAGCGCGCGTTCGTCGGCGCGGTCGGCTTCACACTGGAGCAGAGCCTCACCGACGTCACCGACGAGGAAGCGCAGGCCAAGCGGGCGATGGTCGGCGCCGCCCGCGAGGTGATCGCCCTCATCGATCACACCAAGTGGGGCCGCGTCGCGTTCGCCACGTTCTGCGACCTGGACGCGATCACCCGCGTCATCACCGACGTGCGCGCGCCCCGGGACATGGTCGACGCCGTGCGCCGGCGCGGGGTCCGCGTGGACGTGGTCCGCCCGTGAACGAGGCCGCCCTCGCCCGCATCGCCGCGCTCGAGGTCGAGACCCCGTCCTGGGGCTACGGCGACTCCGGCACCCGCTTCAAGGTGTTCGCCCAGCCCGGCGCCGCCCGGACCATCCACGAGAAGCTGGCCGACGCCGGCATGGTCCACCGCCTGACCGGGATCAGCCCGACCGTCGCGATCCACGTGCCCTGGGACCGCGTGGACGACTGGGCCGCGCTCCGCGACGAGGCGACCTCCCACGGCGTGGCCATCGGCGCGGTCAACCCCAACCTGTTCCAGGACGACGACTACCGGCTCGGCAGCCTCTGCCACGCGTCGCCCGCGATCCGCGCGAAGGCCACGGCCCACGTCCTGGAGTGCATCGACATCGCCCGGCAGACGGGCTCGACCACCATCAGCCTCTGGCTCCCCGACGGCACCAACTACCCGGGCCAGGACGACCTCCGCGCCCGCCGCCGGCGCCTGCTCGACGCCCTCCGCGAGGTCTACGCCGCACTGCCCCAGGGCATGCGCCTGCTCGTCGAGTACAAGTTCTTCGAGCCCGGCTTCTACCACACGGACATCGCCGACTGGGGCGCCGCCCTGGCCATCTGCCACGAGCTGGGCCCCGGAGCCGAGGTCCTGGTGGACACCGGCCACCACGCGCAGGGCACGAACGTCGCCCACATCGTCGCCCAGCTGCTCGACCGGGGCCGGCTCGGCGGCTTCCACTTCAACGGCCGCCGCTACGCGGACGACGACCTGATGGTGGGCTCCATCGACCCGTTCGACCTGTTCCTGATCCTCGACGAGCTCGTCGCCGCCGAGGACGACCCCGACCTGGAGATCGCCGCCGGCGCCCGGCGCGTCGCGTACATGCTCGACCAGTCCCACTGCATCGAGCCGAAGGTCGAGGCGACAGTGCAGTCGCTGGTCAACGTCCAGGTCGCCCACGCGAAGGCGCTGGGCGTCGATCGCGACCGGCTCAGCGCCGCCCAGGCGGCCGGCGACGTGCTCGAGGCCAACCGCACGCTCGTGGACGCGTTCGAGACGGACGTCCGCCCGCTGCTGGCCGAGGCGCGGCGGCGGCTCGGCATCGACCCCGACCCGGTCGCGGCCCTGCGCCGCAGCGGCTACGCGGAGCGGGTGGCGCGCGAGCGCGGGACGGCGGCGGCCGGCAGCGGCTACCCGGGGGCGTAGGTGCCGGGCGGCGCCGCCCGGCTGCTCGCGATCGACCTCGGCGCGGAGAGCGGCCGCGCGGTCGCCGGCGCGTTCGACGGCGACCGGCTCGCCGTCCACGAGGTGCACCGCTTCCCCAACGTGCCCGTCGAGGTCGGCGGCACGCTGCACTGGGACGCGCTCCGCCTCCACGCCGACGTGCTGGACGGCCTGCGCGCCGCCGGCGACGTCGCGTCGGTCGGGATCGACACGTGGGGCGTGGACTTCGGCTTCCTCGACCGCGCCGGCCGGCTGCTCGGCAACCCCGTCCACTACCGCGACCGCCGCACCGAGGGCCAGGTCGAGCGGGCTCGGAGCCTGGTCCCGCCGGGCGAGATCTACGCCCGCACCGGCATCCAGTTCCTGGCCATCAACACGCTGTACCAGCTCATGGCCCTGGCCGAGGCCGGCGACCCGCAGCTGCACATCGCCGACCGCCTGCTCCTGATGCCGGCGCTGTTCGCGCACTGGCTGTGCGGGGCCACCGCGTGCGAGCGGACGATCGCGTCCACCACCCAGTGCTACGACGTCCGGGCCGGCGTGTGGGCGCGAGACCTGCTCGACCGCCTCGGCGTCCCCACCCGCGCCCTCGGCGAGGTCGTCGAGCCGGGCACCGATCTGGGCCCGCTCCGTTCCCGGCCGGGCGCCACCCGCGTCATCGCGCCCGGCACCCACGACACCGCCTCCGCCGTGGCCGCCGTGCCCTTCGCGCCCGGCCGGCCGGCGGCGTTCGTGAGCGCGGGCACGTGGTCGCTGGTCGGCATGGAGCTCGACCGGCCCGTCGTCACCGACGCCGCCCGCGAGGCCAACCTGAGCAACGAGGGCGGGGTCGCCGGCACGGTCCGCCTGCTCAAGAACGTGATGGGCCTGTGGCTGGTCCAGGAGTGCCGGCGGGCGTGGGCCCGGCAGGGCGAGGAGTGGACGTACGACGAGCTGCTGACGATGGCCGAGGCGGCGTCGACGGACGGCCCGCTGGTGGACCCCGACGACGAGCGCCTGGTGCGGCCCGCCGACATGCCGGCGCAGATCGCGGCGCTCTGTGTCGAGCGCGGGCAGCCGGCGCCGGCCTCGCCCGGCGAGGTCGTCCGCTGCGCCCTGGCGAGCGTGGCGCACAAGCACCGGGTCGCGCTCGACCACCTGGAGGCGGTGACCGGAACGGCCGTCGAGGTGGTCCACGTGGTCGGCGGCGGCGCCCGCAACGCGCTCCTCTGCCAGCTCACCGCTGACGCCTGCGGCCGCCCCGTGATCGCGGGCCCGGTCGAGGCGACCGCGATCGGCAACCTGCTGGTCCAGGCCACCACGCTCGGCCTGGTCGGCTCCCTGGCCGAGGGCCGCGAGCTGGTCCGGCGCTCGTTCGAGCCGCGGACGTACGAGCCGCGGCGGGCGCGGCGCCCGTGAGGCCGTTCGGCCTGACGGTGGGGGACCGGGCCCGGCCGCTCGAGGTCGAGGGGCCGCCCCGGTTCG
>VBJR01000074.1:0-13076 GCA_005880175.1 Chloroflexota bacterium | reverse complement strand
CCGTGACGGCGACGGGGACTGGTCGGTGCCTGCCGAGTTCGACACCGGCCTGCGCGACGAGGACTGGCACGCCGACTGGATCCGGCGCCGGTCGGACGAGCCGGACCAGTACACGCTGGCGCGCCGGGAGGTCCACCTGGCGCCGGCCGGCCGCGCCCGCCTGTACGTCGCCGCCTATCACCGGTACCAGGTGCGCCTGAACGGGCGGGAGGTGGACCGCGGCACCGCCTCCGCCTATCCGGACGAGGGCTACTCACAGGCCACCGACGTCACGCCGTACCTCGCCCCCGGCGGCAGGCTCGTCATCGCCGTCGTCACCCACTGGAACGGCTCCGGCCAGGGCCGGCCCGAGGCGGCGCCCGGCCTGCTTCTGCGGCTGGTCGCCGGCGAGCGGGTGGTCGTGACCGACGCCGCCTGGCGCGTCGCCCGCGGACCCTGGCTGCCGGCGCCGTACCGGAACGACGACGGCCGCGACCACGTGGAGGCGATCGACGGCCGCGCCGAACCCGCCGGCTGGGACCAGCCCGGCTTCGACGACCGCGCCTGGGAGGCGCCCGAGGTGGTCGGACCGCACCCGACGCCGCCGTTCACGAGCCTGCGCGGCCTCGAGGCGCGCCTGGCCGTCGCCGAGGTCACCCCCACCCGCCTTGCCCGACTGGGGTCGGGCGCGATCGTCGCCGACTTCGGCCGCGTCGTGGCGGCCCGGCCGGTCGTGCGCTTCGCGGCCGGGACGGCGGGCCACGAGGTCCCGGCGGTCGCCGGCTACCTGACCGAGGCCGACGGCTCCGTCTCCCGCACGCGCGGCACCCAGGAGACGGACCTGTCGTTCCGGTTCGTCCAGCGCGACGGCCCCCAGCGGTTCGAGGCGTTCACCGAGCTCGGGTTCCGCTACCTGGAGGTCGCGGAGGACGCCGAGGTCACGGCGCTGGCGCAGCACACGGAGGTGGACCCCGACCGGGCGGCGACGTTCCGGTGCTCCGAACCGGCGATCGACCGGGTGTTCGAGCTGGCGCTGCGCTCGGCGCTCTACTCCGCCCAGGACCACTTCGTGGACACGCCGACGCGGGAGAAGGGCCAGTTCCTGGCCGACGCGGTCAACCAGTCGCTGGCGCTGATGGCCGGCTACGGCGAGCGCTGCCGCACCCGGCAGGCGATCCGCGAGTTCGTGCAGTCGCAGCGGCGGTACTGGCCGGACGGGCGGCTGAACGCCGTCTACCCGAACGGGGACGGCCGCCGCGACATCCCCGACTTCACCGCGATGTTCCCGGGCTGGGTCTGGGCGTACTACCTGGAGTCGGGCGACGAGGCCACGCTGGACCTCGCCTCCGCGCCGATGCGGGCGATCGCCGGCTACCTGCGCCGGCACGTGGACCCGGGCACCGGCCTGGTCACGGACCTGGCCGGCGGCTCCGGGCCGTACGCCGGCGGCATCGTGGACTGGCCGCCGGAGATGCGGTACGGCCACGACATGGCGGTCGCCGCCCGGACGTCCGTGAACGTCCTGGCTGTGGACGCGCTCGAGCGCACGGCCGACGCCGCGGCGGCGCTGGGCCGCCCGGCCGCCGACCTGCGGGAAGCCGCCGCGGCGCTGGCGGCGGCCATCGACCGCCGGCTGCGCCGCGACGACGGCGTGTACGTGGACGGTCTGCACCGCGACGGCACGGCCAGCGCCCACGCCTCGCAGATCGCGAACGCGTACGCGCTGGCGTACGGGGTGGCGCCGGCCCCGAGCAGGGCGGCCGTCGCCGACCACGTCGCGGCCCTGGGCATCCGCATGGGCCCGATGACCGCGCACCGGGTGCTCGACGCGCTGGCCGGCGCCGGCCGGACGAGCCACGTGGTCCGCCTGCTGACCGACGAGCACAGCCCCGGCTGGGCCAACGTGCTGGCCCGCGGCGGCACGTTCACGTGGGAGTCGTGGGACGCGCCGGAGGCCGGCCGCAGCCTCTCTCACGGCTGGGGCGCCACCGTGCTGGTCGCGATCCAGCGGGCGCTGCTCGGGGTCGCGGTGATCGAGCCGGGGGCGGCGGCGGTGCGCGTCCGGCCGCCGTCCGCCGGGCTGGAGTGGGCCGAGGGCACCGTCCCGACCCAGCGCGGCCCCGTCGCCGTGCGCTGGCGGCGGCCCGCCGTGCTGGAGGTCCACGCACCCGCCGGGGTGCGGGTGGAGACGTCTTGACAGCCTGAACCCCGCCCATTACGGTCCTTGTTGATCTCGATTGAATCGAAGGCAATCGAAACGATCGAAAGTGAGGGAGAGAACGAGGCGATGGACAGGTGGCGTGCGTTCCTGTCGTGGGCAGCGACGCTGGCCGTCCTGGGGGTGCCCGGCCCGACGCCGGCCGCGCCGCCCGGGCCCGCCGGCGAGCGCCATCCGGCACCGACGGTCGTCCAGGACGCGACGGGCGTCACGGTCGACAACGGTCAGGTCCGGTTCCACGTGGCGAGCCGCAACGACGTGATGGACTCGCTGCAGCTCGCCGGCCACGAGCTGCTCGCGTCGGGCGGCATGGGCTACTTCGACGCGGACGGCAGCTTCGGTCACTTCATGCTCGGGCAGGCCGACACGACGCTCGGCGTGCGGCTGGGCAGCGACTTCGCGGACGTGACGATCACGCATCCGGCGACGGCGGCCATGCCGTTCTCGATCGTGCACCACTACGTGCTGCGCGGCGGCGAGAGCGGCTTCCACATCGCGACCGAGTACGCGCACCCGGCGTCGATGCCGGCCGCCTCGCTGGTGCAGACGCGCCAGGTGCTGCGGGTGGACCCGCACCTGTTCACGAACATCTCGCTGGAGGACGAGCCGGGCCAGACCCCGTGGCGGCAGGCCGCGTCGACGCTGCCGACGCCCGCGGAGATCTCGGCCGCGATCAAGGACGCGCCGCGCACGGTGCAGGACTCCACGTACGACCTGTCCGGCCTCGGCTCGCAGTACCCGAAGCGCTACTACACGAAGTACGACTGGTCGATCACCGAGAAGGACCACGTGCTGCACGGCCTGTACGGTGGCGGGTTCGGGGCCTGGATGGTCCAGCCCAACAAGGAGTCGCTGAACGGCGGGCCGCAGAAGCAGGAGCTCACCGCGCACCAGACGGACACCACGCCGGTGCTGCTGATGATGGACCAGGGCACGCACTACGGCGCCAAGTCGGTCGACCTGGCCGCCGGCGAGGACTGGAGCAAGACGTACGGCCCGTTCTTCGTGTACCTGAACACCGGCACCAGCGGCGCGGCGATGCGCCGCGACGCCATGCGGTTCGCGACGCCGGGGTTCGACCGCGCGTTCTACGACCGCCTGGGCCTCGCCGGCTACACGACCAGGGAGCAGCGGAGCACGGTCAGCGGCCGGCTGCGGCTGGCCGGGTCCTCCGCCTCGATGCGGGGCACCACCGTGGTCCTGTCCGAGAACGGCATCGAGTGGCAGCGGTCGGCGAAGGGCTACCAGTACTGGGTGAACGCGGACGAGGACGGCCGCTTCACGCTCAGCGGCGTCCGGCCGGGCACGTACCGGCTGTCCGCGTACCGGACCGGCACGTTCGGCGAGTTCACCCTCGACGACGTCACGGTGGGCGCCGACCAGCGCTTGCGGCTGCCGGACCTGACCTGGACGCCCGTGTCGAACGGCCGGACCGTCTGGCAGATCGGGACGCCGAACCGCGTGTCGTCAGAGTTCTTCAACGGCGAGCAGGCGCGCAACTTCTACTGGCCGCAGGAGCAGCGGTTCCTGGACCGCTTCCCCAACGGGGCGGTCACGTACGTGGTGGGGCAGAGCACGGCGCGCGACTGGGGCTACGTGCAGTACCAGGCGATGCTGCTGCCGGTCCCGCTGAACCCGCCCGACAGCCCGCCGGCCACGCCGCCGGTCGTCACTCGGATGCCCGACTGGACCGTGCGGTTCTCGCTGCGGCACGCACCGGCGACGGGCGCGACGGCGACGGTGACCGTGGCGCTCGCCGCGCTGTCGGGCAACGTGCTGAACGCGGCCCGGCACGACCCCAACGTCCTCATCCGCGTCAACGGCGTCACGCAGCCGGCCTGGGACATCCCGGTCGCCGACGTGAGCGCCACCTCGTACCGAAGCGGCGGCTCGGGCCTCGAGCTGACGCACAGCTTCTCGTTCCCCGCCTCGCTCCTGCAGCAGGGGCAGAACGAGATCGCGTTCAACCTGGACGGCGACTCGGCGACGGTTGGATACAACGCGGTCTACGACGCCATCCGCATGGAGGTGACGAGATGACCGTAGAGCTGACGCGCCGCGACTTCCTGCAGGGCTGTGTCGCCGGCTCGGGCGCGCTGCTGGTGGCGGCGTGCGGCGGGGGGAGCTCCGGCGGGCCGGCGGCGACGAGCGGGAGCTCCGTCGCGCTGCCGGCGAACAGCCACCTGGCGCCGCCCGACCTGCCCTGGACCGACCACAACATCCCGCTCGCGTACTTCAAACTGCCCGCGCCGTTCCGCGCGACCAGCGGCACGCCCGGCGCCGGCGGGCCGCTGAGCGAGGTGACGTGGTTCTCGGACCTGTTCAGCGCGCCGCCCCCGCCGGCCCCGGGCAACCGGTACTGGGCCGACCTGAACCGGCGGCTGGGCGTGACAGTCACGCCGGTCTGGGCGGCGTCCGACCCGTCGTCGTTCCAGCAGAAGTTCGCGGCGCTGCTGGCGTCCGGCGACCTGCCCGACCTGGTCCTGTTCGGCGGCACGGTCGGCACCACGACCGCGGCGGCGCAGGTGCAGGCGGTGCAGCAGGGCGCGTTCACGGACCTCACGTCGCACCTGACCGGGAGCGCGCTCGACGACTATCCCAACCTGGCGCTGATCGCGCCCAAGATCTGGCAGAACGCGCGCATCAACGGCCGCACGTACGGCGTGCCCCGCGGCCGCACCGTGCCCGGGACGTCGCTGCTGCTGCGCTTCGACTGGGCGCAGAAGGTGGGCGTCCCGATCGCGCAGATCACCAGCTCGGACACGTTCCGCGAGGCGCTGGTGGACTTCGGGAGCAGGGACCCGGACAACAACTGGCGCCTGAACCGGGACGGCACCCTGACCAAGGACATCGAGACGACCGAGTTCCGCGAGGCGATCGCCTTCGGCCAGGACCTGTTCAAGCGGGGCGCCTTCCATCCCGACGCCGCCGCGCAGACGCTGGCGAACCACTACTCGCTGTTCGAGGGCGGCCGGGTCGGCGCGTACCTGGACGCGCTGTACGCCTCGGGCCAGACTCGCCCGTTCCTGGCCCAGCTGGGATTCAAGGACGCGATCCGGCACCTGCTCCCGCCGGCGGGCCCGGGCCGCAAGGCGGTCACGTTCAACGCGGCCGGCTACAACGGCATGGTCATGATCCCGTCGAAGGTCGGCAAGGACTCGGGGAAGGTCCGGCAGCTGCTGAAGATCCTCGACTACTTCGCGTCCCCGTTCGGCAGCGAGGAGTACACGTTCCTGAACTACGGCATCGAGGGCGTGCACTTCACGCGCTCGGCCAACGGCAACCCGGCGCGCAACGCGCAGGGGACGACGGACATCGGCGACCTGTTCCGGCTGCTGACGCCGCCGAACGTCAACTACGCGGCGGGCAGCCAGTACTTCAGCGACGCCGACCAGGAGGCGTGGACGCGGCTGGTGGACCAGGCCTACGGCTACGTGTCGGCGTCCAGCCTGCGCCGGGGGCCGACGCTGAACCAGCTCGTCGTGGACAGCGTGAAGGCGCTGGTCTCGGGCCGGACCCCGATGAGCGGGTTCAACCAGTTCGTCCAGACGTGGCGGAGCCAGGGCGGCGACCAGGTCCGCAAGGAGCTCCAGCAGGCGATCCACCAGCACCGGTGACGACGTCGCTGCGGACGCGCATCTGGCGCGAGCGCTGGATGTACGCGCTGCTGCTGCCCGGCGTGCTGTTCGTCGTGGTGTTCCGGTACGTGCCGCTGCTCGGCAACGTGATCGCGTTCCAGGACTACTCGCCGTACCTGGGGTTCGCGGACAGCGCGTGGGTCGGCCTGCAGAACTTCGCCGACCTGTTCACGACGCCCGACGTGGGCACCGCGCTGGTCAACACGCTGGTCATCAGCGGCCTGCAGCTGGTCCTGTACTTCCCGGCGCCGATCGCGCTGGCGCTGCTGCTCAACTCGCTGATGAGCGAGTCGAGGCTGGTCAACCAGGTCCTGCGGACGAGCGGGATGCACACGGTCAGCGTGATGGCGAACCCGGACTTCTTCAAGCCGCTGATGGTGCTGCAGGACGTCTGGAAGGAGGTGGGCTGGGGCACGATCATCTTCCTGGCGGCGCTGACGGCGATCGACCTGAGCCTGTACGAGTCGGCCGCCATCGACGGCGCGGGCCCGTGGCGGCGGCTGCGCCACGTGTCGCTGCCGGGCATCCGGGGTGTGGTCGTGCTGCTGCTGATCCTGCGCCTGGGCAGCATTCTCACGGTCGGCTTCGAGCAGATCCTGCTCCAGGAGCCGAACGTGGGCGCCCAGGCCGGCCAGGTGCTGGACACGTTCGTGTACTTCAACGGGGTGGTGGCCGGCGACTGGGGCCTGAGCGCGGCCGTGGGCCTGGTGAAGGGCGCCGTGGGCACGCTGCTGGTGGTCGGCGCCAACTGGGCGGTGAAGCGCCTGGGCGAGGAGGGCGTGTTCTGAAGACCGCTCATGCCGACCAACGCGCGGTTCCCGGGCCCCGGGCGCCGCTCGCGCGGACCCATGTGCGAAACCGTCGGTCTCCGGGGGGGCGCCGGCCGATCTGGATGGAGCGGCCGTCCATCTCCACGCAGGCGCTCAAGACGGTGATCCTGCTCGCCATCGTCGGGGTGATGGTGCTGCCGTTCGTCTACATCGTCGCGGTCAGCCTGGCGTCGGCGCGGGACGTGCTCGCCGGCGGCCTCATCCTCTGGCCGGCGCATCCCACCACCGTCGCCTACGAGTCGATCCTGCGCGGCGGGATCGTGGTGCGCGCCCTGGCGGTCAGCGTGGGGATCACGGTCACCGGCACCGCCCTCGCGATGGTCCTCACCACGACGATGGCGTACGGCCTGACCCGCATCCGCGACGTGCCCGGCAGCCGGCTCGCGCTGTTCCTGGTGCTGGGGACGCTGCTGTTCTCGGCCGGCATCATCCCCAACTTCCTGCTGGTCAAGTCGCTGCACCTGCTGAACACGTACGGGGCGCTGATCCTGCCCGGCGCGATCAGCGCGTTCAACCTGGTGGTGGTCAGGCAGTTCTTCCTGGCGATCCCGCAGGACCTGCTCGACAGCGCGCGCATCGACGGCGCCAACGACGTCCAGATCCTCTGGCGGGTCGTGCTGCCGCTGTCCAGGGCGGTGCTGGCGGTCGTCGCCCTCTTCTACGCGGTCGGGATCTGGAACGACTTCTTCAACGCGCTGCTGTATCTGAACGACGCGTCGATGTGGCCGGTCCAGCTCGTGCTCCGCCAGTACGTGCTGCAGGGCACGCCGCTGGGCGACATCCAGACGAACCCGCTGCTGGGCCAGCCGCCGCCGCCCCAGTCGTTCCAGATGGCGATCGTCGTGCTGGGAACGCTGCCGATCCTGGTCGTCTACCCGTTCCTGCAGCGCTACTTCACGCGCGGTGTGCTGACGGGCGCGATCAAGGGCTGACTTTGTCCGCCGGTTGGGCGTCCGGCGCGCCAGACCCCGGTGCTATCGTCACGCGCCGTGACTCATGAGCAGCTGTCCCCGGACGGGCGCTGGCGCTGGGACGGAGCGCAGTGGGTGGCGAACGATCCGGCCCCGGCGCCGCCGTCCTACCCATCGCCGCCGCCCGTGAACGCATCCACGTTCGACGCCGGCCCGACCCCGCCCTGGACACCGCCTCCCCTGGCGTCGCAGGGTACCCGGGTGGCGGCGCGGCCGCCGGCCGCCGCCTGGCAGACGGCGCCGCCGCGGGCGGCTGTGCCGGCGCGGTCGGGCCTCGCGTTCCAGTTCTCCGGCGACGCGATGTGGTCGATCATCTTCGGTGTCGCGGCCATCGCCGTCCCGCTGTTCACGCCCATCTACTTCCCGATCCTGCCGATCTTCGGTCTCTGGCGCGGCATCCGCGCGCTCGGCCAGGGCCGCACGGCGGGTGGCGTTGCCGGCCTGATCGTCAGCGGGATCGGCTGCCTGTTCAGCCTGCTGGCCAGCGGACTGCTGAGCTCGCTCCTTCACTAGACTCATGGGGGCGTGCAGAGAGCACAACTGGAGCGCGCCCTCGAGCTGAAACGGTCTGGCCGCCTGGACGAGGCGGTCATCGTGCTGGAGGCGCTGCTCGCGGACGACCCCAGGAACTCGGTCGCCCTCGCCCACCTGGCGCAGGTCCAGCTCCGGCGCCGGCGCCCGGCCGACGCCCTGGCCGAGCTGGAGAAGGCCGAGGCGGCCGGCGGGGCGACCGCGTTCACCGCCCGGGTGCGCGGCGACGCGCTGTACCGGCTCAACCGCCACCGCCAGGCGGCCCGCGCGTACGAGGAGGCCGACGCGCTGGGCGACGGCGACGCCTGGACGATGGCCCAGCTCGCCCGCTGCCGGCTGCGCGACGACGACCTGGACGGGGCCCGCGACGCGGCCGCCCGCGCGGTGGAGCGGGACCCGGAGTCGGCGGTCGGCTGGGTGGTGCAGGGCGACGTCGCGCTGCGGGCCGGCGACCAGGCGCTCGCCGAGGACCAGTTCGCCCGAGCTCACGAGCTGGCGCCGGACGACCAGTACGCGTACGCCCGGCTGATCGAGGCGCGCCTCCTCCAGCTGGAGCCCGAGCAGCGCGGCCGGGAGCTCGAGGTGCTCCTCCGCAGCAGCGGCCGTGAGAACCGGTTCCTCGGCGCCGCGCTGGCCCGGCTGCGCCGGGAGGTCGGCGACGACGCCGGCGCCGCGGCGGCCTGGCGGCGCACCCGGCCGGCAGGCGATGACCACTTCGCCCGGGCCCAGGAGGGCTACGCGCTGCGCCGCGCCGGCAAGCTGGACGAGGCCGCCGTCCTCCTCCGCGACGTCCTGCTCGAGGACCCGGCCGACGTGATCCTGTTCCGGACGTACGTCAGCCTCCAGCGCCAGCGGGGCGAGCTGGACGCGCTGCGGCAGACGCTCCAGGAGCTGCTGCCCATCGCCGGCGCGCGCAAGGGCGCCGTCTACGGTGAGCTGCGCAAGCTGGGCGAGCTGGGCAAGCTGCCCGAGTGATGGCGCCCCGGATCGCCGATCTCGTCACGGTCACCCGGGCCGAGACCGTCGTGCGCCTCGACGGCGCGCCCGGCCGGCTGGACGACCTGGTCCTGACCGGCGACGTGACGCGGAGCCTGACCGCCGTGCTGGAGGCCGCGCAGGGGCCGCACGGCGCCGGGTTCCTGCTGGTCGGCCACTTCGGCTCGGGCAAGTCGCATTTCCTGGCCGCGCTGTCCGAGCTGCTGGCCGACCCGTCGCGGGGCCGGCCGCTGCCGGGCTGGGACGGGCGCGCGCGCGAGCTGGCGCTGGGCGCCCGCCCGTCGCTGCCGGTCGCCGTGCCGCTGGTCGAGTACCGGGCTGAGGCCAACCTGGAGGACGTCACGTGGCGCCGCGCGTGGCGGGCGCTGGACCGCGAGCCGCCGCCGCTGGGCAGCGACCGGGCCGCCGCCTGGGCCCAGCTGCTGGACGCCGTCCGCGCCGCCGGCCGCGCCGGCCTGCTGCTGGTGGTGGACGAGCTGAGCGAGTTCCTGCGCGCCAAGCGCGGGCCGGCGCTGACGGAGGACCTCCGGTTCCTCCAGTTCCTGGGCGAGTGGGCGAGGCAGGGCCCGGTGCTGGTCGTCGCCGCGCTGCAGGAGAGCCTGGAGGAGGTGGCCAGCGTCAGTGAGCGGGAGCTGACCCGCATCCGCGACCGCTACCCGGTCCGCCTGGGCCTGTCGATGCGCCACGTCGAGGACCTGGTCCGGGGCCGGCTCGTGCCGCTGCGGCCCGGCGCCGACGCCGAGCTGGAGCTCGTGCACCGGGGGCTCCGCGCGACGCAGCCGGGCTGGCGCGTGACGCCCGAGCGGTTCCACGCGTGCTACCCCCTGCACCCGGAGACGCTCACGCTCCTGGACGGGCTGCGGTTCCTGCTCTCCCAGCAGCGGGGCGCCGTGGACTTCATCTGCCGGCAGCTGCGCGGGGACCCCGGGGCCGGGATCCCGGCCTGGCAGGACCGGCCCGCCGGCGACCTGCTCTGCCCCGACCGCGTGTTGCCCTACTACGAGCGGGCGGCG
This sequence comes from Chloroflexota bacterium, assembly GCA_005880175.1. The sequence goes on along the minus strand of VBJR01000074.1, from coordinate 2,900 downwards.
GCGGCCCTGGTCGAGGGGGAGGCGGACCGGGAGCTGGCGCTGCGGGCCGTCCGGCTGCTGACGCTGCTCGCGGCCTCGCCGCTGGAGCGCCGCCGGGACGCCCGGGAGCTCGCCGCGATGCTGCTGGTGCGGATGAGCTCCATCGACGCCGAGGCCAACGCCGCCTACCTGGAGCGGGCGGTGCTGGAGCCGCTGGCCGGCCAGGGCGCCTACGTGGTCGCCCACCCCGGCGCGCCGGCGGCGACGTACGAGGTGGAGCTGGAGGCCGACGCCGGCCTGACCGTGTCGCGGCTCGTCGAGCAGGAGCGGGCGCGGCTGCAGCCCGACGACCGGCGCGTGGTCGAGACGCTGCTGGACCTGGGCGGCTCGCCGGCGCTGTCGGTCGGCCTGCTCGGCCAGGCCGGCCGCGCGCGCCGGCAGGTGATCTGGCAGAACACGCTGCGACACGTGCTGCTGACCGTCGCCCGGCTGCCGGAGCTGGGCGCACAGGGGGTGGACGAGCTGGTGGGCGCGGCCGAGCGGGCCCGCTGCGAGGCGGCCGTGGTCATCGCCGAGCCCGAGCCGGCCGTGCCGGACCTGGAGGCGGTGGCGGGCTCGCTGGCCGGCGCCGCGCCCCGGCTGGCGATCTGGGTGCCGGCGCCGCTGGACGCCGGCGAGCGAGAGTTCGCGGCCGAACTGTTCTGCCGGCAGGTGGTCCTGCGCCAGGCGATGGGCGAGGGCCGCGGCCGGCTGCTGGACTTCCTCCGCCGCTCCTCGGAGTCGGACGTGGCGCGCGCCCGCGAGGTGGTGCGCCGGTGCTACTTCCAGGGCCGGCTGGTGGCGGCGGAGCTGGGCGCCGGCCTGGACTTGCCAGCGCTCAGCGGCCAGCCGTTCGACGCGGTGCTGCGCGGCCTCGTGGCCCCGCTGCTCCACGCCCTGCACCCGCGGCACCGCGACGTGCAGCCCCACGCCGAGCTGGTCAGCGACCGGCACGTGCGCCGGCTGATCTCGGTGGCGCTGGCGGAGCCGCGCCTCACGGTGGCCGCCGCGGACCGCGAGGGCCTGCGGCCGCAGGTCGAGGCATTCCTGGTCCCGCTCGGCCTGGCCCGGAAGCGCGGCGAGGCGTACGTGCTGGCCCCGGACCCGGCCCGCAGCCCGGCCGTGGCGGAGCTGCTGCGGCTCACCGCCACGGGCCCCGTGGAGCGGGCGGGCCTGGCGGCGGAGCTGGCCGGCGGCGAGGTCGGGTTGAGCGAGCCCGAGCTGCTCCTGCTGCTGAACGGGGCCGTGCGCAGCGGCATCGTCGAGGCCACGCGCGGCCGGCGGCGGGTCGAGGCGCCGTTCCTCTCGCTGGAGGAGGTCGAGCGGGTCGGCCCCGGCGAGCTGCTGGCGCCCGAGCTGCGGGGCCGGCTCGCCGAGCTCGGCGACGCCGTCGGACCGGGTCCGCACGAGCCGTGGGACGCGCAGGTGCAGCAGGCGGGCTGGGACCGGGCCCGGGTGTGGCTGGAGGCGCGGCGCGACGAGGCGGCGCGGCTGCGCGACGGCATGGAGCGGCTGGCCGGGTCGGCGCTGCACGCGGACGCGCAGCTCGGCGGCCTGCCCGAGGACCTGGGCCGGGTCGAGCGGCTGCTGGGTCAGACGGATCCGCAGGCGCCCCCGCGGCGCGGGCTGGAGGCGCTGGTGACGGCGGCCGGGGAGCCGGCGGCGCTGCTCGAGGCCGCCCGGCGGGTGGCGGCTGCCTCGCGGTTCTGCGCGACCGGGTTGGCGCCGCTGATGGGGACGGTCGCGTACCTGCGCGACCCGGCGCTGCGCATCCCGGACGTCGACGCGTACGACGGCGTGCGCGAGGCCAGGGGCGAGGCGCTGGGGCTGGCGGCCCGGGCGCTGCCGCTGGCGGCCGAGGAGCGGGGGGCGAACTCTCGCTCGCCGGCGTCCAGCGGCGCCGGCACCCAGATCGCCAGCCGGGGCGCCCGTGACGCGGAGCGTGGAGTACCGGGCGCTGGCCCTGCTGAGCGAGGTCGCGGCGGTCGGCGTCCCGGACGACCGGGCCCGCGTGGACCGCGCGCTGGCGATGGCCTCAGCGGCCCGCTGCACGCGCCGGGTCGAGTCGGAGCTGTCGATGCGGCCGGTCTGCGGCTGCGGCTTCGCCCTGGGCATGGAGCCGCCGACGCTGGACGTGCCCGGGCTGGTGGCGACGGCGGCCCGGGGCGTGGCCCAGCACCTGGCGGAGCTGGACCGGCCCGAGCCGCGCGCGCGGCTGGAGCGGGCGGCCGAGGACCTGGCCTCGCTGGGCCAGGCGGAGGTCGCGGACGACCTGGCGGCGCTGCTCCGGCTCGCGGCGGTGCCCGAGCGGGCGGACCCGGCGGCGGTCGCGCACCTGGTGGACGGCCGGGTGGCGGGCGTGCTGCGCCAGGTGCTCCGGGGCGGCCAGGTGGTGGTCCGGCGCGACCTCGGCGCGCTGCGCGCCGAGCTGGCCGGGCGCCGCCACCCGCGGCGCCGGCTGCTGGACCTGCTGCGGGCCTGGGTGGACGGGCCGGACGGGGTGGACGGGGTGGACGAGCAGGCGGTGGTGGAGGTCGTGGACGATGACGACGCCCGGTCCGACGGTGGCCACTCGCCGGCCGGCGGCGCGACGGTGGCGTTCGTGGCCGGGCGGTACCCGGCGCTGGCCGAGATGCTGCCCGACCAGCGGCCGAGCGACGCGTTCTGGCTGGCCGCGTGGTGGGCCGGGCGGCCGGCCGCTCCCGCGTGGCTGCCGCCGGACCTGCTGGCCGCGCCCGGGCTCGCCGCCGCGGCGGCGGCCGCGGCCTCCGCTCCTGGCCCGCGCGACGAGCTGGCCGACCTCGACGGGCGGCTGGAACCGGGCACGCTCGCCGGCAGTCAGGTCGCGGCGGCGCTGGAGCTGCGCGCTGCGCGCGACGAGC
>VBJR01000153.1 GCA_005880175.1 Chloroflexota bacterium | reverse complement strand
GGGAGATCTACGGCGCGGTCCTCTTCAGCCCGGGGGCCGGCGGTCCGACCGCGACCGTCCTGGTGTCGGGCGCGATCAACCCGAGCGCCACGCAGGTCGCGGAGCCGGTGCTGACGCAGGTCGCCGCGGCCGTCCTCACGTCGGCGCGGACCCAGCCCGCGGGCGCCAGCCCGGCGCTGCGGGTCGTGACCATCCACCCCACCTCGGCGGCCGGCCGCGCGCTGCCGCTGGCCGCGAGCGCGCTGCTGTGGCTGGGGGCGCTCATCACCGCCGTCCTGGTCGCGGTGGCCGCGCCGCGCCTGCGCGGCGGCCGCCCGCTGGGCCGGCTGGCCACGCTGGCGGCGGCGGTCGTCTCGGCGCTGCTGGGCACCGCGGTGGTGGCCGGACTGGCCCGCGCCTGGGACTCGTCGCTGACGCTCGACTGGAACGCCGCCGGTTTCCTGGCCCTGGTGGGCCTGGCGTTCGCGCTGCTGCAGGCGGCCGTCCTGCGCTGGCTCGGGGTGCGGGGCATGGCGCTGCTCATCCCGCTGTACCTGACGGCGCCGGCGGTGGCCGGCCTGGTGCCGGAGCTGCTGAACCCGGTCTACCGCGACGCGCTGTGGAGCTGGACGCCGTTCCGGTTCTCCACCGAGGGCCTGCGCAGCCTGCTGTTCCTCGGCACCGAGGGCCCGGACGTGCGGACGGCGCTGTGGGTGTTCGGCGCCATCGCGGCCGCGGGCCTGCTGGCCGTGCTCGCGCCCGGGCCGACCCGGGCGCCGCGAGCGGCGGGAGCGCCCCAGGCGATCAGCCGCTGACGCGTTCGCGCAGGAGGCGGGCCGTCGCCTCGTCCAGGCCCGCCTCCTCCGCCAGGCCGACGGCCGTTCGCGTCAGCGCCCGGTACGCGGCCGCGACGTCGCCGCTCACGGCCGCGACGTGCCTCGCGACCGTGTCGGGGTCGCCGCGCCGCACCGGGCCGATCAGGGCGCCCGGCAGGCGGAGGGCGCGCAGGTTGTCCACGGTGCCGGCGGCGAACGGCAGCAGCGCGTCCAGTGCCTCGTCGCGGCTGAACCCCACCTCGCCCAGCACCGCCGCCGCCTGGGCGGCCAGCGCCACCAGCAGCGGGCCGGCGAGCGTCGCGGCGGCGTGGTAGCGGACCCGGTCCCCGCTCGGGATCCGGCGCGTCCAGCCGCCGAGCCGGTGGCCGAGGGACTCGAGCTCGGCGAGCAGCATGGCGTCCGACGCGTCGATGCCGAACAGGATGCCCTGGAACGCCTCCGGGCCCAGCGGCGCCGGGAACGAGCGGAGCGGGTGGAACGCGCCGACCGGGTGGCCGCGCCGGGCCGCGGCGTCGAGCACGTCCAGCCCGTGGGCGCCGCTGACGTGGACGATGGCGGCGCCCTCGCCGCGCAGCCGGGCGGCGGTCTCGGCGAGGGCCGGGTCGGGCACCGCGACCAGGCACAGGCAGCCGGGGGGCACCGCGACGGTCTCGCGGCCGGGCAGCAGGGGGCAGTCGAGCGCGCCGGACAGCGACCGGCCGAGCCGCCCGCGGCCGACGACGACCGGTTCTCTCGGTGATTGCACGAGGAGAATGGTCGCCGCCCGTGGGCCGCGGGCGCCCTGCGCGGATGGCCTCGCTTCAGGAGTGGAACCTCGGCCGGGTCGAACACGTCCGCGGGACCCCGCGGACGTTCCGGTCGGTACGGCTGTGGCCGGCAGGCGGCGGCTGCGCGCCCAACCGGCGTTCCCGCGTTAACAGGTTGGATTGACGCCGCTCCGCCGAGGCCGTACCTTGGGCCCGCCCCCCTGGGCGGGTGGGGGCGTCGCGCAGTGCGGGCCTACGCGCCCACGGCGGCTCCCCACACGGCCGCGGCCGTGCGGCCGACCAGGTCCAGCTTCGCTCGCTGGTCGTCCAGCGTCAGCAGGTTGCCCTCCTCGGTCGAGGCGAACCCGCACTGCGGGCTCAGCGCCAGCCGCTCCAGCGGCACGTACTGCGCCGCCTCCTGGATCCGCTGGGTCAGCTCCTCCTGCGACTCCAGGCGCGGCTTCTTCGTCGTCACCAGCCCGAGCACGACCACCCGGTCCTCGGGGACGGCCTCCAGCGGCGCGAACCCGCCCGAACGCTCGTCGTCGTACTCCAGCAGGAAGCGCTCGAACCGCGTCCGCTCGAACACCCGCGAGATCGGCCCGTAGTCGCCCTGCGCGTAGAACCGGCTCTGGTTGTTGCCCCGGCAGACGTGCAGCCCGAACGTGATGCCCGGATGCCCCTCGATGATCGCGTTGTCCAGCTCGATGCACGTGTCGAGCAGCCGGTCCGGGTCAGCCCCCCGCTGGCGGTAGCCCTCGCGCAGGTCCGGGTCGAGCAGCGCCGCGTACTGCGGCGCGTCGACCTGGACGTACGTGCAGCCGAGCCGGACCAGCTCCGCGATCTCGCGCCGCGTGAAGTCGACGATGTCGGCCAGGTACGCGTCCCGGGTCGGGTAGGCGCCGGCCGACTTCTCCGGGTCGTAGTACGCCGCCGCCTGCTGCGCGCTCAGGAGCGTGACCTTCGCCGGCCGGGCCGCCCGGGCCCGCAGGTACGTCCACTCCTCCCCGCACATGCTCCGGCGCCAGCGCAGCTTCTCGACCACGACCGGCCGGGTCTGCACGATCGAGCTGCCGCTCTCGTCGCGGAACGGGATCGCCCACCCGCCGCGCCGGTCGAAGCCCTCCAGCGACTCGGCCAGGTGGCCGAAGAACGCGTACCGGCGCAGCTCGCCGTCGGTGACGACGTCGATGCCCGCCTCGTCCTGCAGGACCAGCGCCGCGTCCACCGCCCGGTCCTCGACGGCCTTGAACTCCGCGTCGGACAGCGCGCCCGCCTCGTGCCGGCGCCGGGCCTCGGCCAGCTCCGGCGGCCGGAGCAGGCTGCCGATGACCTCGCTGCGGATCGCCTGGGGTCGCTCGCTCGTCATGACTCTCCCTCCACGGGTGGGGTTCCGTAGGTGTGGAACGTGCTGACCGTCGGCACGCCCCAGGCCTGCCCGCGCGCGCGCTCCCGCTGGGTCCACACGACCGGCTCGTAGTCGGGGTCGAACACGAAGTAGCCGCCGGTCGTCACCTCGATCCGGTTGCCGGCGGGCTCGTACCCGTACAGGAAGAACCCCTGCGCGATCGCGTGCTTGGAGGGCGCGAACTCGATGTGGACGCCGCTGTCGAGGAACAGGTCCGCGGCGCGCAGCACCTCCTCGCGCGTGTCCACCCAGAAGGCCAGGTGGTGCAGCCGGCCGCGGGCCCGGTGCGCGTCAACCGTGTAGATCAGCTCGTGCGCCGCGATGCTGGCGCTCAGCCAGGCGCCCGACTCGCTGCCGTCGTCGAGCTGCACCTTCTCGTACAGCCGGTAGCCGAGCACCTCCTCGGCGAAGCGCCGGTTGGCGGCCACGTCCGCGGCGAGGACGTTCACGTGGTCGAGCCGCTTCACGGACGCGGCCCGGCCGGTGTACCGCTGTGGCTGGTTCTTCAGCGACGGCCGCAGGTGCTCGGGGGCCACGTAGCGCTCGGCCTGGTAGTAGACCTCCATCAGGTGGCCGTCGGGGTCGCGGAACTGGTACGCGCGGCCGTGGCCGACGTCGCCGTCCACCCAGCCCGCGCCCAGGCCCGACCGCTCGATCGCGGCCACGCGCCGGGCCAGCGCCTCCTCGCTCCACGTCCGGAACGCGACGTGGCCGAGCCCGGTGGTGGCCGCCTCGGTCAGCTTCAGGCTGTAGCGCAGGTAGTCGCCGTACCCGCGCAGGAACACCGACTGGCCATCCCGGGACTCGACCTCCATGCCCAGGACGTCGGTGAAGAACTCCAGGCTGCGCTCGGGCCGGTTCGTGAGCAGCTCCGCGTGGCCGATGCGGGCGATGTCGCGGATCGGTTCCGTCACAACGGCCTCACAATGGCACGCCACCGCCGCGCCGCGCGGCGGTCGTGATCCGCATGGCGGGACGGTCAGGACGTGACGACGAGTTCGTCGAGCCGGCGCACCGCTGGCTCGGCCGCATGCGCCGCCAGGTATCGGTCGCGGACCGCGACGATGCGCGGGATCCGGTCCGAGAGGCCGGCCCGTCTGGCCAGCTCGCACGCCACGGCCAGCAGGTCGCAGGCGTGGTCCACGTTGCCCTGCCGCGCGTGGGCCGCGGCCAGGTCGGAGAGGGCCCGGGGCCGCCTCGCCACCTGGTCGGGCCCGAGCCCCGCCAGCCCGGCCTCGAACAGGCCGATCGCCTGGTGGTGACGCCCGCACATCGCCGCGACCTCGCCCTGGAACGTCATGGGCGTGTCGGCCGTCCACGGGCTCATCAGCCCGTCGGCCGGGACCTGGCCGATGCTGCTGAGCCGCTCGGCCTCGTCGAGCAGGCGGTACGCGGCGAGCTCGTCGCCGGCCCAGGCGTGCTCCTGGGCGGCCCGCAGCAGCACCCAGGCGCGGGCGATCGGCGCCGCGCCCGGGCTCACGAGCCGGACGGCCGCGTCGATCTGCGCGTTGGCCAGGCCCGGGTCCGGGAACTGGGCGTCGGGCTCGATCGCGGAGGACAGGTGGCTGGCGAACACCAGCGCCAGCGCTTGGACCTCGGCGTCGCCGGCGCTCTCGGCCAGCCGGGCCCCCATCCGGAGGTAGGCGGCCGAGTCCTCGTACAGGTCCACGAGCAGCGAGATCAGGCCGGCCAGGGTGGCGGCCGTAGCCGCGGCCGACTCCAGCTCGCGGCGGGCGTCGCCCGGCATCAGCCCGTCGAGCAGCGCCTGGATGACCTGGAGGTGGCCGTGGACCTGCTGGCGCAGCACCTGGGGCGGGTGCTGGCCCCACTCCATGGGGAAGCGCCGGGCGACGAACACCAGGCCCTCCACCAGCGCCCCGTCCACCTTGAGCGTCTCCTCGAGGGCCCCGTTCAGCTGCTCGGGGTCCAGCCCGGACGGCGCGCCCAGCGCCGCCAGCGAACGGACCAGGTCACGCCGGCGCTGGCCCTGGTTCGCGGCCGGCCGCGACGGCCGGAAGAGCGACCACGTGTCGAGCGGCGCCGGCACGTCCCAGCCGGACACCTCCAGGGCGAGCCAGAGGAGGCGCAGGGTCGGGGGATCGAGCGGTCGGAGGCCCTCCTCCCACTCGGCGACCGCCTCGGCGGTGATGTCCGGCCGCGAGCAGCGCTGGATCTCCGCCCACCGGCGCATGGCGGCGGCCAGCGCGTCCTCGGTCATGCCGAGCTCTGCGCGCGCCGCGCGCAGCTTCCATCCGGCCCCATGCCAATCCATTTCTCTCTCGCCCTTCCCCGGCCCGGGGCGCCCGGCTCAGCATGAGGCTCAGCAGGGCGGACTGAACACTCTACTTGGAGAGCCGGTCTCTGACCAGATGCTCGAAATAGGGCTCGACGCCCCACGCGTCCTTCATGTGCTCGTACGCGGGGCGGAGGGACGGCGGCCGGGGTCCGCCGTGCCGGCGGGCCCGCAGCATGACGTTCTTGGCCGAGTGCTCGGGCTCGACGAACTCGTAGACCTCGGCGTCGTAGCCGCACAGCCGGAGCAGGGCGGCCCGGAACCCGTCCGTCAGCAGGTCGCCGAGGCGCTCGAACAGGATCCCGTGCGGGCGCAGCAGCCGCACGTCGGGCGGGAACTCCGTCCGCCGCAGCTGGGCCTGCAGGTGGTGGTGGCAGCAGGGCACGGCCAGGATCCAGCGCGCGTCCCAGCGCACGGCCCGGCCGAGCGCGTCGTCCGTCGCGGTGTCGCAGGCGTGCAGGCTGACGACCAGGTCGGGCGGCGCGTCCGGCTCGTACGCGTCGATCGCGGCGTCCCGGAAGTGGACGTCGCTCCAGCCCAGGTCCGCCGCCAGCCGCGCGCTCTTCTCCAGCACCGACGCGTCGCGGTCCACGCCGGTGAGGGAGGCGCGGATGCCCCGCATCGCCGTGAAGTAGTGATAGAGCGCGAACGTGAGGTAGGCGCTGCCGCAGCCGAAGTCCACGATCGACACGTGGTCGCCGGCCGGGTCGCGCACGAGCGCGTCCACGCTGCGGAGGAACTCGTTGACCTGGCGGAACTTGGCCGCCATCGCCGGCCGGACGGTGCCGCCGGCGTTGGCGATTCCGAGCGCCTGGAGGAACGGGGCACCAGCAGGATCGAGCAGGTGGTGCCGGGGCCGGTCGTTGGTGAGCGCGGGCCGCCGCTGCTCGTGGGCGGCGCGGTGGACCGCCGTCCGCCGCTTCAGCGCCCGGACGGTGAGCGTCTCGCGCCGGCTGTCCACCACCCAGTTCGCGAAGCCGAGCGCGAACAGCCCGTCCAGCTCCGGCGCCAGCCGCTCCGGCTCGACGTTGACGGTCCGGCTGGCCTTCACGCCGACGTAGTCCACCTGGACGAGCGTCCGGCCCCGGATGACGACGGGGCGGAGCTCGGCCCGCCGCCACGCGTGCGAGGCCGAGGCCGGCGGGCGCGAGGCGACCGCCTTCACCAGCGTCCCCACGTCGGCCAGCCCCGCCTCGATCGCCCGCCGCCCGGCGGCGTCGACCTGGCGCGGGCCGGCGGCCTCCCGGTCTTCCATCGCTCGCTCTGGAAGGTACCGCCCTCGCGTGTAACGTGCGGGCATGATCAAGTGCTTCGGCCATGCCGCCGTGACCGTCGCCGACCTGGAGGCGTCGGTCGCGTTCGCCACCGGCCTCCTCGGCCTGCGCGAGATGGAGCGGCGCGACGGCGCCGTGTACCTGACGGCCGGCGGCGCCCAGCACGCGCTGGAGTACCGGGCCGGGCCATCCACCGCGCTGGACCACCTCGCGCTCCTGGTGGACGGCGCCCCAGCGCTGGAGCGCGTGCGCGCCGCGGTCGAGGGCGCGGGCGCCGCCCTGACCATGGACGTGCCGGCGCAGCCCAACGTCGAGGCCGCGATCCGGTTCGAGGCGCCGTCCGGCCACGTGGTCGAGGTCTGCGTCCCGGCGCGGGACGGGCTGGCGCCGTACCACTGGCTGGGCCAGCCGGCGCACGTGGCGTCGGGCGTCCGGCCCCACCGCGCCCAGCACGTCAACGTCCTCGGCCCCGACGTGCCGGCGGCGACCGACTTCTTCGCGGACGTCCTGGGCTTCCGCCTCTCCGACCGGATCGTGGGCCCTGACGGGACCGTCGCGATCAACTTCCTGCGCTGCAGCGCCGACCACCACACCGTGGCCGTCGGCCAGGGCCAGGCCGGCATGCTCCACGTCGCGTTCGAGGTCGACTCCGTCGTGGACCTGGTGCGCCTGGGCGACCTCCTGGACTCGGTCGGCCGGAAGCTGCTGTGGGGCCCGGGCCGCCACGCGGCGGGCGACAACATCGCGGTCTACTTCCAGGACCCGTCCGGGGTCCCGATCGAGTACTTCGCGGAGATGGAGCGGATCTACGACGACCGCCGGCCGGTGCGCCCGTTCGCGATCACCGATCCCCGCGTGCCCAGCATCTGGGGGCCGTCCGGCGACCTGACGGCGCTGTTCGGGGCCGCGATCCCGCTCCGTCGGGCCGGCTGAGCGCCGGCGGGGGCCGCTGGCACCGCTGATCGAGACGGAGGCGGGGGATCACGCGGCGGGCTCACGCTCCGCCGGCTCGCGGCGTTTGTCTAAGGACCGGTCATCTCCCGGGGCCGTTCGGCCCGCTCCATGCCTACGGTGGACGGTGGTTGCGGGCCGGAGACGAGCGCGGGATCGAGGCGATGTTCAGCCGCCGGAGAGACGTTGGCCAGGCCCACGGGCGGTGGCGCCGGATCGCGCCCGTCCTGGCCACCGCGGTCGCGGCGCTCGCGGGACCGGCCGTGGGCGCCGGCGCCGCGGCCGCGCCACGGGCAGCTGAGACAGCCGGGGTCGCGCCCGCCGCCGGAGCGGACGACCCCACGATCGTCGTGCACGCCGGAGGCGTCCGCGGCGGGGCAGGCGCGGTCGGCCCGCTGCCCGACGGCGCGGTCTTCACCGCCACCGCGGTGGACCGTTCCAGCCTCGTCTTCAGCTGCACGATCAGCGGCGGCACGTGCAGCATCACCGGGCTACCGGCCGGCCACCAGTGGGACGTGACCGAGACCGCGGCCCCGGGCGGCTACTACCTCGACCCGCTGCTCGCCTCCGGGTTCACGGGGTTCGTCGCCCCCTTCCCGTACACGTTCCGCACCACGCCGCTGCTGTTCGGGAGCACGACCGTCGACGTGCCCGGCGGCAGCCCGAACGGCCTCTACACCGACGACCACCTCCTGAACCAGACGTTCAGCGGCCTGCTCGCCACCTCGCTCGACGACCCGCCGGCCCTGGCCCGGTGCGGCCTGAACATCGCGCTGGTGCTCGACCAGTCGAACTCGATGGCGGACAACGGCAAGCAGACGCGGCTGAAGGCGGCCGCCTCCGACGCGGTCACGGCCCTGACCGGCACGCCCTCGACGGTCGCCATCTACACGTTCGGCAGCGACCCGGGGCCCGGGGTTCCGAAGACCTCCACGATCAACGCGAGCACCGCCCAGCCGCTGCAGAGCTTCATCCGAAACCTGCCCGACGGTCCCACCCTGCAGGGCGCCACCAACTGGGACCAGGGGCTGAGCCAGGTCGCGGCCGGCTTCGACCTGGTCATCTTCCTGACCGATGGCCAGCCCACCGCGTCGAGGATCCGCCCGATCCCCCCCAACCCCGGCAACGTCACCCAGTTCACCGACGTCGAGCAGGGCGTCTTCTCGGCCAACGCGATCAAGGCCGGCGGGACGAGGATCGTCGGCGTCGGCATCGGGCTGCTCGGCGGGGCGCAGAACCTGCGCGCGGTGTCCGGCCCCACGCTGGGCCAGGACTACTTCCCCAGCTCCGACACCGCGTTCGGGGACGTCCTCCAGACGCTGACCGCCGGCGAATGCGGCGACCAGCTCACGATCACCAAGCAGGTCGAGGATCCCACCGGCGCCCTGGTCAGCCCGGCCCCCGCCGACGCCAACGGCTGGACGTTCTCGAACACCATCTCGCGGGGCACGATCGCGTCGCCGGTGACCAGCGGCGTCGTCAACGGCGTCAACGGCGTGGCCGGGGCAGCGGTGAGCATCCCCGCCGCCTCCACCCCGACCGTGGCCGTGACCGAGAGCGTCAACGCCGGTTACACCCTCGTCGCCGCCCGGTGCTCCGTCGCGGGCGTCGCCGTGCCCACCATCGTCATCGGCGCCACGGCGAGGTTCAACGCCGCCGCCGCCCAGCCGCTGGCGTGCACGTTCGTCAACCGGCGGCCGCTGGCCACGCCCACGATCGCGACCACGCCATCGGCCGGCGGCCCCGCCGGCGCCTCGCTCTCCGACACGGCGACGGTCTCCGGGGGATTCGCGCCCGGCGGCGCGGTCACGTTCAGGCTGTTCGCGCCGGCCGACCTGGCCTGCGTCGGGCCGCCCGTCTTCACCTCCGTCAACCTGCTGAGCGCGGGCGCCGCGACGTCGGACCGCTTCGTCGCGACGCAGGTGGGCACCTACCGCTGGGTCGCCACCTACGGCGGCGACGCCAACAACACGCCCGTCAGCTCGGGCTGCCAGGCGGAGCCGGTGTCCGTCACCCGGGCCGCCCCGGCGATCTCGACGGAACCCTCGGCGGGCGGCGTGGTCGGCTCGGCGGTCAGCGACCGGGCGACGGTCACGGGCGGGTTCGATCCGTCCGGCACGGTCACCTTCGCGCTCTTCCCGCCGAGCGACGCGACGTGCGCCGGGCCGCCGGCGTTCACGTCCACCAACCGGCTCGGCGCCGGGAGCGCCGAGTCGGACGCCTTCCTCACGGCCGAGGCGGGCACCTACCGCTGGGTCGCCACGTACAACGGCGACACCGACAACGCGCCCGCCAGCTCGGGCTGCCAGGACGAGCCGGTGACCGTCACGCCTGCCTTTCCCTCGATCGGGACGACGCCCACGGCGGGCGGCATGGTCGGCACGGCGATCACCGACACCGCGGTGGTGAGCGGCGGCCTCGACCCCACCGGCAGCGTCACCTTCCGGCTCTTCGCGCCCGGCGACCTCAGCTGCGCCCGACCGCCCGTCTTCACGTCGACCAGCCCGCTGAGCGGGGGCCAGGCCAGCTCCGGCTCGTTCCCGACCACGGCGGTGGGCACGTACCGCTGGATCGCCGCCTACAGCGGGGACGCCAACAACGCCGGCGTCACCTCCCTCTGCCGCGCCGAGTCGGTGATCATCACGCGGGCCACGCCGGCGATCTCGACCACGCCCTCGGCCGGCGGCGCGGTCGGCACCACGATCACCGACACGGCGGCGGTGAACGGCGGCTTCGGCCCCTCGGGCAGCGTCCTCTTCGAGCTGTTCGCGCCCGACAACAGCCTCTGCCTCGGGACCCCCGTCCTCGTCTCCAGCAACCCGCTGAGCGGGGGCAGCGCGACGTCGGACGGCTTCGCCACGACCCGGGTCGGCACCTACCGGTGGATCGCCGTCTACGGCGGCGACGCGAGCAACCAGCCCGTCAGCTCCGGCTGCCAGGCCGAGCCGGTGTCCGTCACCCAGGGCGCCCCCGCGCTCGCCACCCATCCCTCCGCCGGCGGCCCGGTCGGCACCGCCGTCTTCGACACCGCGGCGGTGAGCGGCGGCTCCGACCCCACCGGCACCGTCACCTTCCAGCTCTTCGGCCCCGACGACGCCTCCTGCGCCGGCCCGCCGGCCTTCACCTCCGCCAGCCCGCTGGCCGGGCACAGCGTCGTGGTCCGCTCCGGCTCGTTCACGCCGGCGGCCGCCGGCACCTATCGCTGGGTGGCCGCCTACAGCGGCGACGCCAACAACGCCGGCGCCGCCACCGGCTGCCAGGCCGAGCAGGTCGTGATCGGCGTGGCGCAGCCCGCGGTCATCACCACGCTGCCCTCGCCGGGCGGCCCGGCCGGCACCTCCATCTCCGACACGGCGACGGTGAGCGGCGGCTCCAGTCCCATGGGCACGGTCACGTTCACGCTGTTCGGTCCCGCCGACACCGCCTGCGCCGGCCCGCCGGTCTTCACCTCGACCGATCCGCTGGTTGGGGACAGCGCCACCTCGGGCAGCTTCGCCACGACCCAGGCCGGCACCTACCGGTGGGTCGCCGCGTACAGCGGCGACGCCAGGAACACCGGCATCGCCTCCGGCTGCCAGGACGAGCCGGTGACCATCGCCCGGGCCACCCCGGCGATCTCGACCACGCCCTCGGCCGGTGGCGCGGTCGGCACCCCGGTCTCCGACACGGCGACCGTCACCGGCGGCTTCGGCCCCACCGGCAGCGTCTTCTTCTCGCTGTTCGCGCCCGGTGACGCCACCTGCGCGGGGACCCCGGTGTTCACGTCGACCGACCCGCTCGGCGGGGGCGGCGCCGCCTCCGGGCCCTATCCGACCACGGACGTGGGCACCTACCGCTGGGTCGCGACCTACGGCGGCGACGCCCACAACACCACCACCAGCTCCGGCTGCCAGGACGAGCCGGTGACCACGACGGAGGCCGTGCCCACGATCTCGACGGCGCTCTCGGCGGGCGGCCCGGTCGGGGGCTCCATCTTCGACACGGCCGTGATCAGCGGCGGGTTCAACCCGACTGGCACCGTCACCTTCCGGCTCTTCTCGCCCGGCGACGCCACCTGCGCCGGGCCGCCGGCGTTCACCTCCACCAACCCGCTGACCGGGGACGCCGCCACGTCGGACGGCTTCGCCACGACCCGGGTCGGCACGTACCACTGGGTCGCGACCTACAGCGGCGACGCGAGCAACGCGAGCGTCGCCTCCGACTGCGGGTCGGAGCCGGTGACCACCACGCCGGCCACGCCCGCGATCTCGACGACGCCCTCGGCGGGCGGCCCGGTCGGCACCTCGCTCTCCGACGCGGCGACGGTGAGCGGCGGGTTCGATCCCACGGGCAGCGTCACCTTCGAGCTCTTCGGGCCGGGCGACCCCGCCTGCGCCGGGACGCCGGTGCTCACCTCGACCAGCGCATTGACCGGGGGCCGCGCGCTCTCGACCGCCTTCCCGAGCACCGCGGTCGGAACTTATCGCTGGACCGCCACGTACAGCGGCGACGCCAACAACGCGATCGTCGCCTCCCGCTGCCTGGCGGAGCCGGTGACCACCACGCGGGCCAGGCCGGCGATCTCGACGACGCCGTCGGCGGGCGGCGTGGTGGGCACCGCCGTCTCCGACGTGGCGACGGTCAGCGGCGGCTTCAGCCCGACCGGCACGGTCACGTTCGCGCTGTTCCCGCCCGGCAACACCACGTGCACCGGGGCGCCGGTGTTCACGTCCACCAACCCGCTGAGCGCGGGCGTCGCCAGCTCCGGCGCCTTCTCGACCACGGCCGTGGGGACCTACCGCTGGGTGGCCACGTACAACGGCGACGCCGGCAACACGCCCTCGGGCTCCGGCTGCCAGGACGAGCCGGTGACCACCACGCGCGCCACGCCGGCGATCTCGACCACGCCGTCGGCGGGCGGGCCGGCCGGCAGCGCGATCGACGACACGGCAGCGGTGAGCGGCGGCTTCGACCCGACCGGCGCGGTCACCTTCGCGCTGTTCGCACCCGACGACACCGCCTGCGCCGGGCAGCCGGTGTTCACCTCCACCAACCCGCTGGAGGGGGGCAGCGCCAGCTCGGGGGCCGTGCTGATCACCGCGGTGGGGACCTACCGGTGGGTCGCCGTCTACGACGGAGACGCCAACAACAGCCCGGTGGTCTCGCGCTGCCGCGCCGAGTCGGTGATCATCACGCGGGCAACGCCGGCGATCTCGACCACGCCCTCGGCCGGCGGCGCCGTCGGCACCACGATCACCGACACGGCCGCGGTGAGCGGCGGCTTCGGCCCCACCGGCACCGTCACCTTCCAGCTCTTCGCGCCTGACGATGCCACCTGCGCCGGGGTCCCCGTCCTGGTCTCGACCGCACCGCTGAGCGGAGGCGGCGCCACGTCGGAGGGCTTCGCCACGACCCGGGTCGGCACCTACCGGTGGGTCGCCGTCTACGGCGGCGACGCGAGCAACACGCCCGTCAGCTCCGGCTGCCAGGACGAGCCGGTGCCCATCACCCAGGGCGCCCCCGCGCTCGCCACCCATCCCTCCGCCGGCGGCCCGGTCGGCACCGCCATCTTCGACACCGCGGCGGTGAGCGGCGGCTCCGACCCCACCGGCACCGTCACCTTCCAGCTCTTCGGCCCCGACGACGCCACCTGCGCCGGCCCGCCGGCCTTCACCTCCGCCAGCCCGCTGGCCGGGCACAGCGTCGTGGTCCGCTCCGGCTCGTTCACGCCGGCGGCCGCCGGCACCTATCGCTGGGTGGCCGCCTACAGCGGCGACGCCAACAACACCGGCGCCGCGACCGGCTGCCAGGCCGAGCGGGTCGTGATCGGCGTGGCGCAGTCCGCGGTCATCACCACGCTGCCCTCGCCGGGCGGCCCGGCCGGCACCTCCATCTCCGACACGGCGACGGTGAGCGGCGGCTTCAATCCCATGGGCACGGTCACGTTCACGCTGTTCGCTCCCGCCGACACCGCCTGCGCCGGCCCGCCGGTCTTCACCTCGACCGATCCGCTGGTTGGGGACAGCGCCGCGTCGGGCAGCTTCGCCACGACCCGGGTCGGCACCTACCGGTGGGTCGCCACCTACGGCGGCGATACCAACAACACGCCCGTCAGCTCCGGCTGCCAGGACGAGCCGGTGACCATCACCCGGGCCACCCCGGCGATCTCGACCGCGCCCTCGGCGGGCGGCGTGGTCGGCACCCCGGTCTCCGACACGGCGACCGTCACCGGCGGCTTCGGCCCGACCGGCAGCGTCTTCTTCGCGCTGTTCGCGCCCGGTGACACCACCTGCGCGGGGACCCCGGTGTTCCTCTCGACCGGCCCGCTCAGCGGGAGCGCCGCCTCCGGCGCCTTCGCGACCTCGGCCGCGGGCACGTACCGCTGGGTCGCCATCTACGGCGGCGATACCGGCAACACCACCGCGGGCTCGGGCTGCCAGGCGGAGCCGGTGACAATGACGGTGGCCACGCCGTCGATCTCGACCGCGCCCTCGGCGGGCGGCGTGGTCGGCACGTCGATCTCGGACTCGGCGACCGTGAGCGGCGGGTTCGGCCCCACGGGCAGCGTCACGTTCGCGCTGTTCGCGCCCGGCGACATCGGCTGCACCGGGCCCCCGGTGTTCACCTCCATCGACGCCCTGACCGGCGATGGCGCCACCTCGGGCGGCTTCGTCACGACGCGGGCCGGGACCTATCGCTGGGTCGCGACCTACAGCGGCGACGCGAACAACGCCACCGCCGGCTCGGGCTGCGGGGACGAACCGGTGACCACCACGCGGGCCACGCCCGCGATCTCGACGACGCCCTCGCCGGGCGGGCCGGTCGGCATCTCGGTCACCGACACCGCCACGGTGAGCGGCGGGTTCGCCCCGACCGGCACGGTCACCTTCGCGCTCTTCGCGCCCGGCGACCCCACCTGCGCCGGGTCGCCGGTGTTCACCTCCACGAACCTCCTGGACGCGGTCAGCGCCACCTCGGGAGCCTACTCGACCACCGCGGTGGGAACCTATCACTGGATCGCCACGTACAACGGCGACCCCGACAACACGCCCGTCAGCTCCCTCTGCCGGGAGGGCCCGGTCACGACGGTCCGCGCCACGCCGGCGGTCTCGACCGCGCCCTCGTCGGGTGGGCAGGCCGGCATCTCGATCACCGACACGGCGACCGTGAGCGGCGGGTACCACCCGACCGGCAGTGTCACGTTCGCGCTCTTCGGGCCCACCGATGCCGCCTGCTCGGCGGCGCCCCTGTTCATCTCGACCAGCCCGCTGAACGGCGGCGTCGCCAGCTCCGGGCCCTTCTCGACGACGGTCGCCGGCACCTACCGCTGGATCGCCGTCTACGGCGGCGACGCCGACAACGCGCCCTCGGGCACCGGCTGCCAGGACGAGCCGGTGGCCGCGAGGGCCGCGCCGGCCATCTCGACCACGCCCTCGGCCGGCGGGCCGGCCGGCACCCTCGTCCACGACGGCGCCGTCCTCCAGGGGGGCCTCGGTCCCACCGGGACCGTGAGCTTCGCGCTGTACGGACCCGGCGACGGCGGCTGCACGGCCAACCTGGTGGCCGGCGACCCCTCGTTCTCGGGGATCGCGCTGAGCGGCGGCGCCGCCCGCTCGCCCGACTACCGCGCGACGTGGGCCGGGACGTACCAGTGGGTGGCGACGTACGGAGGCGACGCGAGCAACCAGCCGGCGAGCGGCGCCTGCGGCGAACCCGGCGAGCAGGTGGCCATCTCCGAGCAGCCGCCGACCGTGCCGGCGGAGACCGGCGCGGCGGCCGCCACGCTCCTGCTCGGCGGCGTCCCGCTGGTGCTCCTCGGAGGGGTCCTCCTGCTCCTGGCCCGGCGCCGGAGGGACGGGTGAGCGGCCGCCGCCGTCTGCAGCTCGCGGGCCTGGCCATCATGTGCGCGGGCCTGGTCGCCGTCGCGACGGGCGGCGCCGACCTCGGCTACGGCCTGTGGCGGCAGCAGCAGGTGACCGGGGAGTGGCAGCGGGAGATGGGCGGTCCCCCCGCGGCCGTCGGCGGCCCCGTGAGCCCGGCGCCGCCCGTCCCGCGGGCGGGCGGGCCCGGAACCGCGGGACGGACGGCCGGGGGCGCCGCCGGAAGCCGGCCCGCGGGGGGCAGGTCCTCGGCGGCCGTCTTCGCGCTGTGGATCCCCAGGCTCGGGTACTACGCCGCCGTGCGCCAGGGCGTCGACGCGGGCGTGCTGGCCGGTGGTCCGGGCCACTACCCGACTACCGCGTGGCCCGGTCAGCCGGGGATCGTCGGGGTGGCGGGCCACAACACGTTCTGGATCGCCTTCGACCGGCTCGAGGTCGGCGACGAGATCGTGCTGCAGACGCGCACCGGCAGCTACGGCTACCGGGTCACGGGGACCAGGATCGTCTCCGCGGACGACCGCTCGCTGTTCCCGGCCAGCGACCGGCACCTGCTGACGCTCACGACCTGCTGGCCGCTGTGGGCCGGCGCGCTGGCCCCCCGGCGGCTCGCGATCCTCGCGACCCAGACCACGCCGGCCCCGGGTTGAGCGGCTCCGACCTCGGTCCGGCGACCGGCCCCGTCAGCGACCCACCGCATAGGCTTGCAGGTGCCGCGGGCTGGCTGCCCCACGGAGCAGGCCGCCGTCGCTGGCGACCGCCGTGGTCCGGCCCAGCGACCAGTCCGGGCAGACGCTCACGTCGTGGCCCCGGCGCCGGAGCTCGGCCACCACCTCGGCCCCCGCCCGCTCCTCGATGACCACTCCGCCCGGGCGGCGGTGGTGCGGGTAGAACGACCGCGGAAAGTGCTCGGTGTGGAACGTCGGCCTGTCGATGGCCTGCTGCAGATCGCGATCGCCGTGGGCGACGGCGAGGAAGAAGTCGAGCGACCACTGGTCCTGCTGGTCCGCGCCCGGGGTGCCGAATGCCAGGCGCGGCCTCCCCCGCCAGTACGCCAGGCCGGGGCTGAGGGTGGTGCGCGGACGCTTGCGGGGCGCCAGCGAGTTGGGGTGACCGGGCTCGAGGGTGAAGATCTGCGCCCGGGTGCCGAGACAGAAGCCGAGACCCGGGACGACGGGCGAGCTCTGGAGCCAGCCCCCGCTGGGCGTCGCCGAGACCAGGTTGCCCCAGCGGTCCGCGACGTCGACGTGGCACGTGTCCCCCGGGCCCGACGAGCGATCGGACCTCGCGCTCGCCCCGGGGGTCGCGAGCGGCGCGCCCGCGGCCGGAACGCGCGGCTCGCGGCCGCCGGGCCGGCCAGGTCGCAGCTCCCACGACGCCCGCTCAGCCACCAGCCGGCCGCGGTCGCGGTTGTACGCCCCGTCCAGCAGGTGCGGGGTCAGGTCGTCGGTGAACCTCGGGTCCCCATACCACGCTTCGCGGTCCGCGAACGCGAGCTTGGCGCACTCGATCACGGTGTGCACGAAGTCGGCGCTGCCCGGCCCCATCGCGCCGAGGTCGAACTGCCGAAGCAGCGCCAGCTGCTGCAGGAAGACGGGGCCCTGACCCCACGGACCCGTCTTGAGCACTCGCCATTCGCCATAGTCGAACGCGAGGGGCGGTTCCAGGGTGGCCCGCCAGCCGGCCATGTCGTCGCCGCGCAGGAGGCCGCCGTGACGCTGTCCCGTGACGTCGAGGACCTCCGCGTCTCGCAGGTAGCGGTCGATCGCGGCCGGAGACCGCCCCGGCCGCGGCCACGATGCGGCGGTAGGTAGCCGCCAGGTCCGGGTTGCGGAACTGGGCGCCCGGGACGGGCGGGCGGCCGCCGCTCAACCAGGTCCGGGCCGACTCCGTCCACTCCTCGCGGAACAGCGCCGCCTCGGCCGCGATGACGTCGCAGGCCGACTCCAGGAGCGGAAAGCCGTGCTCGGCGTAGCCGATCGCGAACTCGAGGACGTCAGCCAGCGACCACGTCCCGAAGCGCTCCAGGATGAGCAGCCAGCCGCCGAACGCCCCCGGCACGCAGGCCGGCAGGAGGCCGCTGCCGGGCACCGCGCCCAGTCCGAGCCCCCGGAGGCGCTCCAGCGTCGCCGCCGCCGGGGCGGTCCCCTGCCCGCAGACGACGTGCGCCTCCTCCCCCGCCGCCTCGTAGAGGACCGCGGGCATGTCGCCGCCAGGTCCGTTCTGGTGCGGCTCCACCACCTGCAGCGTGAACCCGGCCGCCACGGCGGCGTCGAACGCGTTGCCCCCACGCTCCAGGACCGCCATGCCGGCCGCACTGGCCAGCCAGTGGGTGGAGGCCACCATGCCGAAGGTGCCCCACAGCTCCGGTCGGGTGGTGAACGGGACCACCCGCGTCAGGAGTCGGGGACGAGCCGGCTGAGGTTCGGGTGCTGCTGCCTCGCGACGAGCTTCCAGTACCTCAGGGCCTGCTCCGTCTCGCCGCGGGCCTCCAGGTGCTCCGCGTACCGGACGACCGTGTCGATCAGCCGGTCGCCATCGCGCTCCGCCTCCAGGAGCCCGATCGCCCGCTGGAACTCCCGGTCGGCGGTCGCCCAGTCCTCGCGAATCGCGGCGAGCCGCGCGATCAGCGCCCGGACGATTCCCGTCTCCCACCGGTCCTGCCCCTCGGCGGCGTCGCCGAGACCGGCGCGGAGCACGCGCTCGGCGGCGTCGGCGTCGCCCCGGTCGAGCAGCAGGTCGGCCAGGTCCAGGGACGCGGCCTGGCCGGGCGCGTCGAGCCACAGCCGCCGGCTGTGCTCCACGGCGCTCCGGTAGTCGCCGATCGCCCCCTCCTGGTCGCCGGCGGAGCTCCTGGCTCGAGCGAGGTGCTGGCGCGCGCTCGCCGCCAGGGCCCAGACGTCAGTCAGCTCGCGCAGGGCCCAGGCCTTGAGCTGGTGCTCGGCCGCGCAGGACTGGTCGCCGAGCTCCTGGTAGGCCGTGGCCATGCTCTCGTGCCACGAGACCATCGTGGCCGGTCGCGACCACGTGGTCGCGGTCTCGACGGCGGACTCCAGCGCCTGAATCGCAGCGTCGAGCTGGCTCCGGGCCACGTGCTGCAGGCCGAGCAGGAGCATGGCCCTCGCCTCCAGCGGTCCGGAGGCGGGCGACAGCGACCGGCTCTCGGCGACGGCCTGCTCGGTCAGGAGCAGCCCGTCGACGTGGTCGAGGGCGGCGGCCGCGGTCGCCTCCAGCACGCCCGCCTCGGCCGCGCGCCACGGGTTGGACGCGCTGCGGTAGCGGTCGCGGGACTCCTGCAGGTGCTGGCGCGCGGACTGGGGCTCCTGGCGAGCGAGATCGACGATGCCCAGCCACAGGTGCGCCAGCGCCTCCGACCTCGGCTCCGAGCTCGTCAGGAGCCGCTCCGCGTGACCGACGACGGCATCCAGGTCGCCCGCCCGGTACAGGCGATCGAGCAGGTAGGCGAGGGCGCCGCCCTCGGGATGCCCCTCGCGATCCTGCCCCCCCGGCAGGAAGAAGGAGATCGGCTTGGCCGTTCGGGCGGCGATGAGCTCGAGCGTGGCCATCGACGGCCGCGCACGGTCGTTCTCGATGAGGTAGATTGCACCCCGGCTCAGGTTGGCGCCGGCGAGCTTGGCCAGGCTGAGCCCGGCCTCGAGTCGTGCCTCCCGCACGGAGCCGGGCCGAATGTCCACACCAGGGGCCCGGCGGTGACCCTGCTTCGATGCACTCGCAGCCTTCTCCATGATCATGCCAATAGTACGCCATACAGTCACCGTCGTCTACGCTCGACGCCCGTTGTCGTTGACACTACATAGCAAGTTGGCAGCCGGGTAGCGACTGCTAGCATGTAGGTCGGGACGCAGGGTGGACGATTGGGCTGATCGGCTCGAACAGCTGTTCGCACAGGGTCAGCTCCAGGAGGGACGGGAACTGGCCAGGGAGATCCTGGCCGAAGCAGCGGACCAGCACTCGGCTGCGGTCGCCCGCTTCCACCTGGCGCGCATCGCGATACGCCTCCACGACGTGGAGACGGGCCTGGAGGACGTCCGCCGCGCCCGGGCGATCCTGGAGGCGACCCCGAACGAACCGCTCGTCGTCGAGTGCCTGGACTGGGAGGCCGCGGCGCTCCACCTCATGGAGAGTCCCGCCGCGCTCAGCACGGCCCGGGACGCGCTGCGCCGCTGCCTGCGCCTCGTCCCCCCCGCCCCGGCGACGGAGGCTCGCATCCTGGGCCGCATCGGGGCCATCGCGCTGAGCCACCACGATTGGAAGAGCGCGATCTGGTACTACGAGGCGGCCACCCAGCGCCTGGAGCCGGTGCACGACATCCGCCTGCTCGCCCACATGTGCAACGACCTGAGCGTCGCCTATCTGGAGCTGGGACTCCACGAGCGGGCGATCCACTACGCCCGGCGGGGCCTGGCGCTCCACCGCATGGTCGACGAGGGCCCGGCCGTCGCCCGCATCACCAACAACCTGGGCCTCGCGCTCCTGCGCCACGGCCGGCTCCCCGAGGCCGAGCCGCTGCTGCGGCGCTCGCTCCGCCTGTGCCGGCGGCTGCGGCTGACGGCGGGCCTGAGCCACGTGCTCCTCAGCCTCGGAGAGCTCGAGTTCCGGCGAGAGCGGTGGCGCGAGGCGGCAGCGCTGTTCTCGGAGGCCGCGGACGAGGCGACCGCCGCCGCGGAGCCGCTGACGCACGCGGCCGCCCAGCAGTGGCTGGCGCTGGTCAACGAGGTCGGCGGCGACCAGGACGAGGCCGACCGCGGGTTCCGCGTCGCGATCCGGGAGCTCACCGGCCACGGCACCGGCGACCGCCTGCGCGAGTGCCGGGCGAACTACGCCCTCCTGCTCGAGCGCCGCGGCGACGTGGCGTCCGCCGTCCAGCACTGGAAGGAGGTGGCCCGCGACCGCCGGGCGGTTCCCGCGGGCCTGGGCGACCTCCTGCCCCGGCCCGAGCCGCTCACCCCCCGCCACAGCCAGCCCGGATAGCGTACTCGACACTTCCCGAAGCAGTCGCTTGACGACTCGGCGATAGTAGTGCTAGTTTGCTATACACCTTGCCAGCCGGATCGGTACTCGGGAGGTTGTTCGAGGATGTGGCGTTTTACACTGGTGATCGCGGCCGTCGTCGTCATCTCGTTCCTGATGGCGTCTAGTGCGCTGGCAGATGGCTGGCCCGCGTGCTGCATTCAGCCGGCATGACCGTCCTGGCCGGCCTCGGCGTTCGACCGGGCTGGCAGGTGCCCCTGGTCGAGCCCCGGGCGATCCGGAGCGGAGAACGCCAGGCGGAGTGGCAGCTCCGCCTGCTCGGCGGGTTCGAGCTGACGCATCACGGCAGCACGGTCATCGCGCCCCAGCGGCCCCAGCGGCTGCTGGCGCTGCTCTCCCTCAACCGCGGCTGGCAGCCCCGGGGCGCCATCGCGGAGCGGCTGTGGAGCGACGTCGACGCGACCCGGGCCGGCGCCAGCCTGCGCGCCACGCTCACGACGCTGCGCCGCTGCGGGCTCGGCCAGGTGGTGGAGTGCAACCGGGCGGCGGTGCGCCTCGCGCTCGACGTGCGGACGGACGTGGAGCTGGCGATGGACCTGTGCCGCCGGATCCAGCGCCGGGAGCTCGGACGCGCCTCGCGGTACACCGAGGTCTCGTTCCTGACCCCGCACCTCCTGCCGACGTGGGACGACGAGTGGCTGGTGGTGGAGCGGGAGCACTACCACCAGCTCAGCCTCCAGGCGCTCGAGGTCCTGTGGGACCAGTGGACCGCCGCCGGGGACTTCGCCAGCGCCATCGAGGCCTCGCTCGGCGTGCTGCGGCGGGACCCGCTCTGCGAGCCGGCGCTCCGCGCCCTGGTCCGCGGCTACGCGATGGACGGCAACGTGGGGGCGGCGCTCGTCCAGGTGCGCCGGTACGAGCGGCTGCTCAAGTCGGAGCTGGGCGCCGAGCCGTCCGACATGATGCTGGACATCAAGCAGCTGCTGCTCCCGGCACGCGCCCGTGCGTAGGCGGGGACGCCTCACCCGCGAGGCGTCCAGTGGAGGATGCCGGAGACCATCTCCCCGCCCTCGAACAGCACCGCGCCATCCGGGCACGGGACGAGCGAGTCCTCCAGGAAGCGGCGGCCCCGGACGTCGTCCCAGAGGTCGCCGGCGCGCCAGCGGCAGTCCGCGACCGCCTCGTCGAAGCTCGCGAACCGGAACGAGTCCGGGTACCGGAACATCGTCACGTCGGGCGCGATGCCCATCTGGCGGAGCAGCAGGTAGCAGTGGCGGAGGAGCGGCTCGCGGGGGTTGCCGAGCATCACCTCGACCGGGTGCCGGCTCGGCAGGTCCCGCATCACGATGAACGCCCGCTCGCGGGCGGACGCGTCCAGGCGGGCGATGAAGGGCACGGGGTCGGCGATCGGGTACAGCATGTGCACGCAGATCACGAGGTCCGGCCGCAGCGGCTCGGTCTCGAGCCAGGCCGCCGGGACGACGGTCAGGTTGGGCAGCCGCGGAATCCGCGCCCGCATCCCCGCCGACGGCTCCACGGCGTGCACGTGGCCCAGCCGGCCGGCCAGCGGCACCGCGTGCCGGCCGACCCCGGCGCCCACGTCCACCAGTGTCCGGTCGGGCGAGAGCCAGGGCTCGAGGAAGTCCACGAAGGGATCGGGCCGGTCGTGGAGCGAGAGCGCGTAGCGGTCCGAGCGCTGGTCCCAGTAGCCGTCGTCGCGGGCGCCCATCCGCTCGTCGCGGGCGCGGACGAGCTCGGACCAGGTCGCCGACCAGTCACGGTCGAGGAGGAGATCCATGGCTCAGGCACCCCCACCGGCGCGGCGCGCCACGAACGACCTGCTCAACCGGGAGCGAGCACGGGCCGTGATGGCCGCCGCCGACCTGGATGGCCTGGTGGCGACGACCCCCGAGAACGTGACGTACGTCACTGGGTATGACAGCTGGACCATCTACACCTTCTCCGAACTGCGCGCCTTCGGCGTCCTCTCTCGCTCCGGCGAGCGGGCGCTGGTGGCGCCGGTGGACGCGCTGGACTACGTGGCTCAGCGGGCGATCGGCGACTGCCGCCTGTACGCCTACGGCACGTTCCATCTCGAGCGCCGGCCGGGCGCGGCGCTGGACGGCGCCGAGGCCCGGCTGGTCGAGCTGAGGGCCGAGGCGGTCCCCGCCCCGACCGCGAGCGCCGCCCTCGAGCTGGCCCTGGCCGACCTGCGCCTGGCCGGGGGCCGCGTCGGTGTCGACGAGGCGGGGCTGCCCGGCCCTCGCTGGGCCGAGCTGAGCGCCGGCCTGCCCGGTCGCGGCGCCGCGTGCCCGGCCAGCGGCAGCCTGCGCTCGATCCGGTCCGTCAAGACCGGCGCCGAGGTGGAGCGGCTCCGGCACGCGGCCCGCGTCACGACCGCGGCGATCGTGGACGCCATCGGATCGGCCGGACCGGGGACGCTCGAGACCGAGATCGAGCGCGAGATCCGGCTGGCCATGGTCCGCGGCGGGGTCACGCCCAACCACTGCGAGACCTCCGCGGGCACGCGCGGCAGCGCCTGCTTCCCGCCCTCCGACCGGTCCGCGCTGCGGCCCGGCGACGTGATCCGGAGCGACTGCGGCGGGCGGTACCGCGCCTACTGGGCGGACACCGGCCGGACCGGCGTCCTCGGCGAGCCGCCGCCGCCGCTGGAGCGCTGCCACCACGCCGTGCGGGCCGGGATCGACGCGATGCTGGCGGCGATCCGGCCCGGGCTGCCCGTGGCCGAGCTGGCGGACCTGGCGGTCGCGACCGTCCGCGCGAACGGCATCCCGCGCTATCGCCGCCATCACGTCGGCCACGGCATCGGGCTGGAGATGTACGAGGCACCGCTCCTGGTCGGGTCGGACGGGAGCCGCGACGTCCACGGCGCGGACGACCCTGTGACGGTGCTCGCGGAGGGCATGGTGATCAACGTCGAGCTGCCCTACTACGAGCTGGGCCTCGGGGGCGTCCAGATCGAGGAGACGGTGGTCGTGAGGGCGGACGGGCCGGAGGTGCTCAACGACGCGTCCCGGGCCCTGGTCCACTGCGCCGGCTGACCGGCCGACGGCTCCAGCACGTACCAGCCCGGGCGCAGGAACGCCGCGACGGACCAGCCGTGGCCCATGGCCCAGCCCAGCGTCTCCCGCAGGGCCATCCGCCACTCCGCGCCGAGCGACGGCGCGCGCCGCCGGAGGTCGAGGATGTCGTCGGGCACGCGGCAGAGCAGCGGTCCGCCCGTCTCCTCCAGCAGGACCGGACGGCCGCCCTCCTCGGCCAGGAGGACGCCCGCGCCCAGGCCGCGCAGCGCGTCCAGCGCCGGCTCCTCGAGCGTCCCCCCCGCCGCGGCGACGGCCCGGGGCGCGGCCAGCGCCCACCGGACCACGATCCGGTCGCTGGCGTCGCCCGCGTTCAGGTCGTCGTGCATCTCGCCGTAGAAGTCGGGCTGGTACGCGAACGCGGTCGCGCCCAGCCGCATGAGGTTGAAGTGCGCGTTGCGCCGGACCAGGGGGTCGTACGTCCAGGTCGCGACCTCGATCCCGCGCTCCAGCGCCCACGCCCGCTGGTGCTGCTTGAGCGCGGCGGCCACGCCCCGACGCCGGTGACTGGGCTCGACGCCGAGGATGTGGGAGTGGAGCAGTGGCCCGCCGTCCCGCCACCCTCGGAAGCCGACGATGCCGCCGACGACGGCGCCCTCGACGAGGGCGGCCGCGACGAAGTTGCCGCTCCAGCTCAGGGCCCGCATCAGGTCGTGCGACACGTGGTCCGCCTGCCGCGGGCCCCAGATCCGGCCGAACAGGCCGGAGACCTCGCGCAGCAGGGCCACCTCGTGGAGGTCCGCGACCACGACCCCGGCGGCGGCCGCCGGCGCCGGTCTCACAGGTGCTCCACGCACGGCGACGCGGGCATGCGGTGCCGCGTGTCGAGCACGTACCGCGCGCAGCGGGCGACCTGGGCCAGGTCGAAGGCGGCGTGGTCGGTGACCAGGAGCACCGCGTCCGCGGCCGCCAGCTCGGCGGGGCTCGCCTCGACCAGGCGCAGGCTGGCCGGGAGCGTCTCGGTGAGGCAGGGGTCGGCCGCGAGCCACCCCCAGGAGGAGGACGCGGCTGCCCTGGAGCGCTCGCCCGCGCCGCTCCAGGCCCCGGGCCAGCCGGCCGGCGACGTAGCCCGCCATCCCGGCGTTGACGTCACCGGCCAGCTCGGCGAACCGGAAGGGCCGGCCCAGCCGGCACCGGACGCGCCACGCCAGGTAGACGGGGTCGATCGGCAGGCAGTGGCCGCCCACGCCGGGCCCGGGCTCGAACCGCATGAAGCCGAACGGCTTG
This sequence comes from Chloroflexota bacterium, assembly GCA_005880175.1. The sequence continues at coordinate 2,161 of VBJR01000153.1, read as the reverse complement.
GTGGAGGCCGCGTCGATGGCCTCCCAGATGTCGATGCCCAGGTCCGCCGCGAGCATCGCCATCTCGTTGACGAGGGCGATGTTGACGTGCCGGAAGGTGTTCTCCAGCAGCTTCGCCAGCTCCGCCTCGGCGGTGCCGGACACCGGCACGACGCGGTCCACCAGCGTGCCGTAGAAGGCGCACGCCGCGCGCAGCGATCCGGGGTCGATCCCGGAGACGAGCTTGGGCGTGGAGCGGAACGTCCACGTGGTGTTCCCCGGGTCGATGCGCTCCGGGCTGTACGCGAGGCGGAAATCGGTCCCCGCGACGAGACCGGATCCCTCCTCGAGCAGCGGCAGGACCACCTCCTCGGTCGTCCCCGGATAGGACGTGGACTCCAGCACCACCAGCGCGCCGCGCCGCAGGTGCCGCGCGACCAGCCGCGCCGCCGCCTCGACCGCCGACAGGTCGGGCCGGCCCTCCGCGAGCGGCGTCGGGACGGCGATGACCGCGACGTCGAAGCGGCTCAGGTCCGCCGGGGACTGCGTCGGCCGGTAGCACCCGCTCGCCAGCGCGCGCTCCAGACCCTCGGCGGGGACGTCGGTCACGAACGGGTCCGCGTTGGCCAGGCGCGCGACGCGCTCCGGGTCCACGTCGAAGCCGACCACGTCGTGGCCGCAGGCGGCCGCGCGCAGGGCGAGATGGAGGCCCACGTAGCCCTGGCCGAGGACCGCCACTCGCATGGTCCCGCTCGACCGCTGGCCCGCGGCCGGCCGCCCGCGCGCGGGGCCCACGTCGGGCAGCGCGCGGGCGTGGTCCGCTCGCTCGACCTCTCGGATGCTCACCGTCCCCCCTCCTCGATCCAGCCGCGGAAGGCGAGCACCAGGTCGGCGACCGCGCTCGCCAGGGCGGCCAGCTCCGAGATCGCGACGTGCTCACCGTCCGCGTGTGCCTGATTGGTCGCCAGGTCGCCCGCTCCGAGGACGACCGTGTAGGAGTCGTGGCACTGCAGCCACATCGCGTCGCAGGTGAACGGCTGGAGCCCGCCGCTCCCGTCGTGACGGCCGATCCCCGCCCGCCGCAGGACCGCCTCCAGCCCCGGGTCGCGGTTGTCGAGGACCGGCAGGCCGCGCTTCAGCCAGACCAGCCGGCAGATGTCGGGGAGGTCGGCGGCCGTGCGCCGGGCCACGCCGACGCCGGCGAGGTCGGCCCGCAGCGCCCGGAGGCCGGCGGCGAGCTCCTCCTCGACGCAGCGCTCGATGGCGGCGGCCACCGGCGCGCTCCCGTACGCGAAGTTGACCAGCAGCTGGCCCGAGCCGTGCACCCGGTTGTGGGTCGTCCCCGTGTGCAGCCCGGCGATGCACAGCTTCCCGCCCAGCGCCTGCACCCGGGGCGCGAGGTGGCGGGTCAGGTGGTGGACCAGCCCGCCGAGGGCGATCGTCGCGTTGTGGCCGGCAGCAGGCTCGTCGTCCGTCGAGCCGTCGCCCGTGACCTCGACCCGGGCCGTCATGGACGCGGTGGTGCGGTCCAGGATCGCGAGCCGGGTCGGCTCGGCGACCACGTTGAGCCGGCCCACGCAGCCGCGCTCCGCGAGCACACGGGTGCCGGTGAACCCCATCGCGCCCCCCTCCTCGCCGCCCACGGCGTGGATCAGCACGGAGATCGAGCGGCCGAGGTCGGGGGCGGCCTCGAGCGCCAGGCGGACCCCCGCCAGCACGCCCGCCGCCTGGCCCTTGGCGTCCACCGCGCCGCGCCCGTAGACGATGTCGCCGCGGCGCCGCACCGGCAGGTGATCGGCGACCGTGTCCAGGTGGCAGTTGAAGACCAGCGTCCGGGCGCGGGGCTGCCGGCCGAGGCGCAGCACCAGGTTGGGCTGCAGGCCGAGGAACGCCCCACCCAGGTCCGCGGCCCGCTCGCGCACAGTGAGCGGCAGCTCGGGCGGCTCGAGCGCCGACGGCGGCGGCGGCTCGAACAGCTCGACGTCGAAGCCGATCGCGCGAGCGCCGGCCGCGAGCCGCTCCTGCGCCACCCGGAGGCCCGCCCCGGAGCCGCCCTCCATCGGGGTCACCGTGTCGATCTCGAGCAGGTCCAGCAGCAGGCGCTCGTCCATCTCGGACCACGCCCCGGGGACCGTCCTCGTCAGCTCACGCATGGGCCGCCAGCACCGTGTCCGCGACCAGGT
>VBJR01000152.1:757-68349 GCA_005880175.1 Chloroflexota bacterium | reverse complement strand
GATTCAACGCGTCGCGCGGGTCCAGCGCCCGGCGCACGCGCGTCCAGACGTTCCACCAGCCCCCGAGCTCCGCCCGGATCCACGGTTCGCGCACCTGGCCCACGCCGTGATGGTGGCTGATCGTGGCTCCCCGCCGCAGGGCGATCTCCATCGCGCCCCGCCAGGCCTCCCCGTACGCGGCCTGCGCGGCCGCCTCGTCCGGGGCCGAGCCCGCGAACGTGAAGTAGGCGCAGCAGCCCTGCGCGTACGCGTGGCTGAAGTGGCACAGCGTGAGGCCGGCAGCCGCCGCCAGGTGCGAACGCACCTCCTCGTAGAGGGCCGGGAGCGCCGTCCACACGGCCGCCAGCTCGATCGTGTCCAGGAACGCGCCCTCCGGCGCCAGGAACTCGCGCAGCCGGTCGGCCGACAGGTCGAACCGGTGGTCCAGCCAGCGCTCCCAGGGCGCCTCGCCCAGGGGTTCGGCGCCGGCGCCGGCCGCGATCTCGGCCAGGACCGCCGCCTCGGCCTCCGCCACGGCGCGCGGGCCGGCCGTGGCGGCGACCAGCAGGCAGCCGCCGTCCGGGCCCTGGAACGCGGAGTCGGCCGGGTCGTAGAGGCGCAGCACCAGCGGCCGCAGGTCGCGCTGCATCGCCTCGCGGAGCGCGCCCAGCCCGGCGTCCACGCCGGCCAGCCGCCAGCCGCGGCCGATGACCGCCTCGGGCCGCCGGCGGACGCGCAGCACCGCCTCCAGCACCACGCCCAGGGTGCCCTCGGCGCCGGCGAACAGCAGGTGGAGCGGCGGCCCGGCCGCGGTGCGCGGGTGCGCGCGGGCCTCGGCGAGCGTGCCGTCCTCCAGCGCGACCGTCAGGCCCACGAGCAGGTCCTCGATGCTCCCGTGGCGGCTCGACTCCTGGCCGGACGAGCGGGTCGAGACGAGGCCGCCCACCGTCGTGACCGGCAGCGAGCTGGGGAAGTGGCCCAGCGTCAGGCCGCGCTCGTTCAGGCGCCGCTCCAGGTCCATGCCGTTCACGCCCGCGCCGGCCCGGACCAGCAGGTTCGCCTCGTCGATCTCGACCCGGTCCAGGGCGCCCAGGTCGAGCACCAGGTCGCCGGGCGCCGGCGCGAGGGCGCCGCACACGCCGCTGCCGCCGCCCATCGGGATCACCCGGCGGCCCGACCGGAGCAGCGCCGCCACCTCCTCGGCGCTGGCCGGCCGCGCCACCTCGACCTCGGGGAACCGGGCGCCGGCGCGGGCGCGCATCGCCGAACCCGTAGCCGCGGATGAAGTCGTAGCCGCCGAGCAGTGAGCCGGCCGCCCGGAGGTTGTCGTACGCGAGCAGACCGTCCCAGCCGACCGGCCGCAGGCGGTCGTCGGTCAGGACGCCGGTCCGGAACGCGGGGTGCGGCGAGAGCTGCTCCAGGTGGCGCAGGCGCAGCGGCCACTCCCGGTCCACACGCACGCCCTCGTGGAACACGCCCAGGTCGCACACCGGCTCGCGGACCACCCGGTGCTTGACCAGCCCGCCGCTCAGGTAGCGGCCGGTGGCCAGCACGAACCGGTCGGCCGCCAGCTCGGTGCTCGCGGTCAGCGCCGCCTCGACCTGGCGCCCCCGCGCGCGGACGCCCGAGATCTCGCCCTGGGCCACGTCCACGCCGTGGTCGGCCAGGGCCGCGTCGAGCGCCTGCTGCAGCCGCCAGCCGTGCGGGGAGGGCAGGGTGGCCAGCAGCTCGAAGCCGTTCTCGGGCAGTTGCACCAGCCCGGGAGGATAGGCCACCGCCTCGACGACCTCCCGGATCTCGGGTGCCTGGCGGCCGAACAGGTCGCTGAGCGAGGCCGACTGGGGCAGCTCCATCGAGACGGACACCGGCATCGCCCGCACGCCCGCCTCCTCCAGCGCGCCGGCGGTCGCGACCGCGTCGTAGTCGCCGATCGCGCTCACGCCGACCACGGCCACGCGCTTGCCCTGCAGGCCGCCCAGCTCGCCCGGGAACACGGACTCGGGCACCAGGTGCGCCGGGCGCACGCCGCCGTGGACGTCCGCGTACCAGCCGGTGGTGCGCCAATTGCCGGCGATGCGCAAGCCCGCCCGCAGGAGCGCCTCCTGGACCCGGTAGCAGACCTCGTCGAGCAGCGTCACCAGCTCGAAGTCGTTCAGGCCCAGCCGCACGAACGGATGGTAGGGCTGGCTCGCGGCCAGGGCCCGCATCTCCCTCAGCTCCGCCGCGATCTCCATGCCGCCGGCATAGAGGGCCGTGGCGCCCGGGGCGCGGCTGACGAGCATGACCTCCGCGCCGGCCTGTACCGCGCCGAGCGCGGCCATGCAGCCGGCGATCCCTCCTCCAATCACCAGGACGCGCGTCAAGGCGACTGAACTCTACAGGCCCACGGGGTCGGCGTAAGCAAGGGCTTGGCCCGAGCGTGTGAGCTGATCTTCCCGACCCCACAGAGGCGAGCTGAGACCCGAAGGGATGCGCCGCAGGCGCCCCCAACGTCCCGGACAAGTGGGGGTTCTGGAAGGGGGGCCTGCCCCCCTTGCTCAGGGCCGGCGATCCCTCCTCCAATCACCAGGACGCGCGTCAAGTCGACGTGAACTCTAGCCGCGCGTGCGGCTCAGCACCTCCCGGGTGTCCTCCACGTCGCGAGCGATCTGCGAGCTCAGCGCCTCCGCGCTCGGGAACTTGACCTGGTCCCGCAGCCGGGCGACGAACCGCAGCTCCAGGTGCCGCTGGTACAGGTCGCCGTCGAAGTCGAGCAGGTACGCCTCGACGCGCAGGTCGGTCTTGCCGAAGGTTGGCCGGTAGCCGACGCTGATCGCGGCCTGCAGCTCGCCCACCGGCGTCCGCGCCCAGCCCGCGTAGATCGCGTGGCCGGGCACCAGCTTGCCGGGCGGCACCGCCAGGTTGACCGTCGGCCAGCCGATCTCGTGGCCGATGCGGTCGCCCGGCTCGACCAGGCCGGCCAGCGTGAAGTCGCGGCCGAGCAGGCGGCCGGCGGCCTCCACCTCGCCCAGCGTCAGCAGCCGGCGGACGTCCGAGCTGTGGACCTCCTCGCCCTCCAGCCGGAACGGCGGCACCTCCTCGACGGCGTAGCCGTGGCCCTTGCCGTGCTCGCGCAGCCAGCGCACGTCGCCGGCCCGGCCGCGGCCGAGCGCGAAGTCGTACCCGACCACCAGCGCGCGCAGGTCCATCGCGTCCAGCAGCCGCGCCATGAACTCGTCCGCCGTCAGCGCGGCCAGCGCCCGGTTGAACCCGACCACGATCGCGTGCCGGATCCCCAGCGGCTCGACCAGCGACAGGCGCTCGTCCAGCGTCGTGATCTGCTGCGGGCAGTTGACGGGGTCCAGCACGCAGCGCGGGTGCGGGTCGAACGTGATCCAGGCCGGCGTCAGCTCGTGCGCGCGCGCCGTGGCCAGCAGCTGGTCCAGAACGGCGCGGTGGCCGAGGTGCACGCCGTCGAAGCTGCCAACGGCGAGGGCTGTCGGCCCGAGCCGCTGGTCGGGCAGTCCGAAGTGCCGGCGCACGAGGCGCGTCAGCCTAGCACTTTGTCGGGCACGAACGTCCGGCGCAGCGGGTCCGTGTGGCCCAGCGCGACCAGGCGGCCGCGGTCGTCGTGCGCGCGCAGCGGGCCTGGCCGCGGCTCCGGCAGCACGCGCACCGGCCGGCCCTGCCGCACCTGCGCCTCCTGCTCGGCCGTCAGCCGCACCGGCTCCATCTCCGGCAGCACGGCCTCGGCCGGCAGCAGGTGCCGCTGCACGGCGTCCAGGTCGGCGAGGTCGGCGAGTGGCACCGCGCTCTCCACGCGGAGACCGCCATACGCCGTGCGCGTGAGCTGGCCGAGGTAGCCGCCCACGCCGAGCGCCTCGCCCAGGTCCCGCGCCAGCGAGCGGAGGTACGTGCCGCTGCCGCACGTCACGCGGATCCGGGCCACCGGCCGCTCGCCCGGCTGGAAGTCGAGCAGGTCGGCCGCGTGGATCTCGACCAGGCGGGCGGCGGGCCGGGTCAGGTCGCCGTGCCGGGCCCGCTTGTACGAGCGCTGGCCGTCCACCTTGACGGCCGAGAACGCCGGCGGCTCGACCTCCTCCAGCTCCCCCTCGGCGTCGTCGGTCGCGGTGCGAAAGCCCAGGTGGACGTCAGCCTCGTACGTCTTGGGCAGGCGCAGCGCGAACTCCGACAGGCGCGTCGCGGCCTCGAAGAGGATGGGCAGCACGCCGGTCGCCAGCGGGTCGAGCGTGCCGGCGTGGCCGACGCGCTTGGCCCGGGACACCTTGCGCAGGTGGGCGACGACCGAGAACGACGTCGCGCCCGCGGGCTTGTTGACGTTGATGACCCCCGCGCGCACGGCGGTCAGCCCTTCCGGGCCGCGTCGATCGACTCGCGGGCGGCCTCGAGCACGGCGGGGATGGCCTCGTCCAGGCGGAGCGGGACCTCGGCGCCGGCCGCGCGCAGGTGGCCGCCGCCGCCGAACTGGGCGCACAGCGCCGCGGCGTCCACGGCGCCCCGGCTGCGCACGCTGATCTTCGTCAGCCTGGTCGCGATCTCCTTGAAGATGATCGCGACGTCGAGGCCGGCCAGGCTGTTCAGCGTGTCGATGATGTCCTCGGACTCGGCCATCATCGCGCCGGCCTCGCGCAGCATCTTCCTGGTCACCTTGGCCCAGGCCAGGCGGCCGTCCATCTCGACCTGCATGCCGCTGACCGCCAGGCCGCTGAGCTTCACCGTGGTGATCGGCCGCGACTTGTAGACCATCGACGCGACGTACGCCGGGTCGGCCCCGAACGCGGTCAGGCGGGCGGCGTCGCGCAGCGCCCGAGGGGTGGTGTTCTCGTGGCGGAAGCCACCGGTGTCCGTCATGAGCGCGGTGTACAGGTTCGTCGCCATCGTCGGCGTGATCCGCCACCCGAAGTGCTCCAGCAGGTCCAGGACCATCTGCCCGACGGCCGAGGCCTCCGGGTCCACGATGTTGACGTCGCCGAACCGCGAGTTGGACGGGTGGTGATCGACGTTGACGATGGTGGCGTGGTCGCCGATGTGCTCGACCGCGCTGCCCGACCGCTCCATGTTGCCGGCGTCGAAGAACAGGACCAGGCTGACGTCGGAGCCGGCCGGCGGCCGCTCCGCGATCTGGTCGAAGCCCGGCATCCAGGAGTACTTCTGGGAGAGCGGCTGCGGCATGACGACCCACACGTCCTTGCCGAGGGCGCGAAGCGCTTCACCGAACGCCAGGCTGCAGCCGAGCGTGTCGCCGTCGGCGTCCTTGTGGCCGAGGACCATGATCCGCTGATGCTGGTCACACAGCTCGCGGAGCTGGTCCACCTCGCTGCGCAATGCCGTGATGCTCACCGGTTCAGCATTCTCCTCGATCGTCACCATCTGGGGCAGGGGACGCCGCCTCCTCCTCGGGCGGAGGAAGGATCTCCCGCAGCGTCTTCGAGATGCGCACGGAGTACTCGATCCCCGGATCGAGCTCGAAGCGCAGGTCGGGCGTGAACTTCAGGTTCTGCAGCCGCCGGCCCAGCTCGTGTCGGATCAGGCCGGTCGCGCTGCGCAGGCCCGCCAGGGTGGCGCGGCCTTCCTCCTCCCCGCCCAGGACGCTCACACGGACCCTGGCCGAACGCAGGTCAGACGACATCCGCACCTCGGTGATGCTCACGAAGCCGATCCGGGGGTCCTTCAGGTCCCGGCGGATGATCTGCATGATCTCCTCCCGGACCTGACCGCCCACCTGAACGGCACGGTGGCCGCTCATCGGAGCCGTCCCTAGATCTCCTCGAGTTCGAGTCGGTAGGTCTCCATGATGTCGCCCGGCTCGAAGCCCTCGTAGTGCTCCAGGCCGATGCCGCACTCCTGGCCGGCGATCATCTCGCGCACGTCGTCCTTGTGGTGCTTGAGCGACGTGATGCGCCCTTCCCAGACCTGGGTCAGGGGACCGGTCGTGGTCGACCGGCCGCGACCGCCGCTCGCCAGCGCCGCCGCCGGGCGCAGGAGCTTCACGTAGCCGCCCCGGCTGACCTTGCCGTCGAGCACCCGGCAGCCGGCGATCTGGCCCAGGCGCGGGATGCGGATGGGCATGACCACCTCGACCCGGCCCTCCTCGACCTGCCGGTACGTCGGCTCGCGCAGGCCCTTGGCCGCCCGCTCGACGTCCTCCGTCAGCTTGTAGATGACGTCGTAGTAGCGGACCTCGACCTTCTCGCGCTCGGCCGCCCGCTCGATCGTGGGCGTCGGCTTGATGTTGAAGCCGAGCACGATCGCGCTGGAGACGCTGGCCAGCAGCAGGTCCGAGTCGTTCACGGTGCCCACGCCCTGGCCGACGACCTTGATCGTCACCACCGGGTCCTCGATCTTCTCGAGCGCGTTGATGACGGCCTCGAGCGTGCCCTGGGCGTCCGCCTTGACGACCAGGTTGAGCTCCTTGACGTCGCCCTCCTTGGCCCGGCGCGCCAGCTCCTCGAGGGTGACCCGCGGGGCCAGCTCGCGGCTGGCGTCGGCGGCCCGGCGCTCCTGCAGCTTGGTGAGGGCGATCTGGCGCGCGGCCTTCTCGGAGTTGACGATCTGGAAGATGTCGCCGGCGCTGGGGACCTCGCTGAGGCCGGCCACCACGACGGGCGTGGCGGGCGCGGCCTGGTCCACGCTCTGGCCGCGGTCGTTGGTCAGCGCGCGCACGCGGCCGTAGATGTGGCCGCACACGAAGTAGTCGCCGACCCTGAGCGTGCCGTTCTGCACCAGGACGGTCGCGACGGGGCCGCGGCCGCGCTCCAGGTTGGCGTCCACCACCGTGCCGATGGCGTGGCGATCGGGGTTGGCCTTGAGCGCCAGGATCTCGCTCGACAGCACGATCGTCGTGAGCAGGTCGTCGAGGCCCTGGTGCGTGCGGGCGGACACGTGCACACACTCGTACTCGCCGCCGTAGTGGCGGGTCAGGACGTTCTGGCTCGCCAGTTCCTGGTGCACGCGGTCGACGTTGGCGCCCTCGCGGTCGATCTTGTTGATCGCGACCACGATCGGCACCTCGGCGACGCGCGCGTGCTGGATCGCCTCGATCGTCTGCGGCATCACGCCGTCGTCGGCGGCGACCACGAGGACCGCCAGGTCGGTCACCTGGGCGCCGCGGGCGCGCATGGCGGTGAACGCCTCGTGGCCCGGCGTGTCGATGAACACGACCGGCTCGCCGTCTGGCGTCTTCACCTGGTACGCGCCGATGCGCTGCGTGATGCCGCCGGCCTCGCCGCCCGCCACGTTGGTGTTGCGGATGGCGTCGAGGATCGACGTCTTGCCGTGGTCCACGTGGCCGAGCACGGTCACGATCGGCGGCCGCGAGCGCAGCTTGGAGGGGTCCTCGTGGTCCAGCGAGAACAGCTCGCTGCGGGAGGTGGTCACGACGCCCTCGCGGTCGGACTCGACCGCGACCACGTCCTCGGAGGCGATCGGCTCGACGGTATAGCCGAAGTCGTCGGCGACGATCTCGGCGGTGCCGTAGTCGATGACCTGGTTCACGGTGGCCATCACGCCGCTGCTCATCAGCTTCTTGATGACGTCCACCGGCCGGATCCGGAGCCGCTCGGCCAGGTCCTTCACCGAGAGGCTCGGCGGCAGCACCACCTTGCGGTCCCCGTTCGGCTGCGGAGCGCGCACGGTGGCGGTGCGGGCGAACTGGTTGCGGGCAGCCTCGATCGCGTGCGGGGGCAGCGGCGCCGTCGGGTTCCGCGTCAACCGATTCTGCTGCAAATAGTTCACGAGCTCTCTCTGAGAGATGTTCAGCTCGCGTGCCAACTCGTGCGCTTTCATACCGAGTTTGTGTTTATGCCCCTTCCGGTCGATCTCAAACCCATGGGCGGCCAGCCGACCGATGCTCGCCTCCCCGACGCTTCCGCAGTCAGGCTACGTGAGAACGGGTCTCGTGTGCCAGGCGGCGAGAAGCGGCACCGCGGCGCGCGGTGCCGGGATGGCAAAGATACACCCGTCACGGCACACTTCACCGGGTGGCCCCCGACTCCGAGTCCCTTCGTCGCCGCCTGGTCGAGGACCTGACGCGCCGGAAGCTGGTCCGGGCGCCGGCCGTCGAGGCCGCGTTCCTGCGGGTGCCGCGCGAGCGGTTCGTGCCCGAGCTGGCCGAGGAGCGCGGCCTGCACGCCGTCTACCGCGACGAGCCGCTGGCCACGAAGATGGACGGCGGCGTCGCCGTCAGCTCGTCCAGCCAGCCCGCGATCATGGCCGAGATGCTGGAGCGCCTGGAGCTGGCGCCGGGCCTGCGGGTGCTGGAGATCGGCGCAGGCACGGGCTACAACGCGGCGCTCCTGGCCGAGCTGGCCGGGGACGTGGTGACGGTGGACGTGGACGCCGAGCTGGCCGACAAGGCGCGGACCCGGCTGGCCGGCGGCGGCCACGCCGCCGAGGTGGTCGTCGGCGACGGCATGGCCGGCTGGCCGGCCGGCGCCCCGTACGACCGCATCATCGTCACCGCCACCCCGCCCCACGTCCCCGCCGCCTGGCGCGACCAGCTGCGCGAGGGCGGCCTGCTCGAGCTCCCGATGCCGCTCGGACACGAGGGCGCCGTCGCGTTCGTCGTCGTCACGTTCCGGCGGGCCGGCGACGAGCTGGTCTCGACCGCGATCGTGCCCGGCGCGTTCATGGCGTTCCGCGCCCCCGACGGGCGCCGCGGCGACGCGTTCCAGCCGCGTCTCGGCTGGTACGACCGGGCGGGCCCGCGGCGCACCGGGGCCGACGTCTTCGGGCCTGGCGTGGCCCGGCTCCGGCCGGCGGCCCGCCGCCGCCTCCTCGCGGCCCTGCTCGCGGGCCCCCGCCGCACCCGGCTGGGCCGCGGCACCGACATGGAGCTCCTGCTCTACCTGGTCTGCGACGCGCCCACGCGCCGCCTCGTCGCGGTCGGGGGCGCCGGCGACTGGCGCCTGGGCCTGGTGGACGGGGACGGCGGGCTGGCCGTCCTCCACCACCGCTGGGAGCTGGCGACGCACGCCAGCGTGATCGACGGCGAGGTGTACGGCGAGCCCGGCGCCGCCGAGCGGGACCTGCGGGACCTGGTCGGGCGGTGGGGCGCCCGGGGCCGTCCGGCGCTCGCGGACTTCGAGGTCCGGATCGCGTTCGGCCGGCCGCCCCGGGGCTCGGAGTGGCGCCTGCCGTCCGGCGGCGAGGCGCGGATCGGCGTCTCGCTCAGGCGGCGGTCCGGCTAGACCGCGGTCGTCAGGTCCTCCCACAGGGCGTCGGGCACCTCTGACTTCAGCGCCCGCTGCAGGGCGCGGCGCTTCCGCGCCAGCTCGAGGCAGGCGGGGTCGTCGTGCACGTACGCCCCGCGCCCGTGCGCGCGGCCGGTCGGGTCCCGCCGGACGATGCCGTCCGGCCCGCGGACCAGCCGGATCAGCCCGCGCTTGCCGGCCTCCTCGCGGCAGCCGACGCAGGTGCGGACGGGGTCATGCCTCAGCGAGGGCACGAAGACGTTCCTCGATGGCCTGCCCCCACTTGCAGACGGGGGTCATGCCTCGGCGAGGGCATCGCCGGCCTCGACCGCCTTGATGTCCACGCGCCAGCCGGTGAGCTTGGCGGCCAGGCGGGCGTTCTGGCCGTCGCGGCCGATCGCGAGCGAGAGCTGGTCCTTCGGCACGCGCACGTGGGCGGTCCGGGTTTCGGCCTCGACGCGGACGGTCACCACCGTCGCCGGGCCCAGCGCCCCGGCCACGAACCGCTCCGGGTCCGGGTCCCAGGGCACGATGTCCACGTGCTCGCTGCCCAGCTCGGCCAGGATCGAGCGGTGGCGGACGCCCTTGGGCCCGACGCAGGCGCCGACCGGGTCGATCCCCGCCTCCGTGCTGGCCACGGCGATCTTCGTCCGCAGGCCGGGCTCGCGGGCGATGGCCCGGACCTGGACGGTGCCGGCGTGGATCTCGGGCACCTCCGCCTCTAATAAGCGGAGGACGAAGATCCGGCTGGCCCGGGACACGCGCACGAGCGCCTGCCGGGGCCGCGCCTTCGGCTCCAGGACCACCACGGTGACGGGCCGGCCCGGGTGCAGCTGCTCGCCCGGGATCTGCTCGTCCGGCGGCATCCAGCCCTCGGCCTTGCCCAGGTCCACGTACACGGCGCCGCGCTCGATGCGGTCCACGGTCCCGTTGGCCAGCTCCCCGTGGCGACGCGCGAGCTCGCTCAGGGCCCGGTCGCGCTCCAGGTCGCGCAGGTGCCGCATCACCGCCGACCGCGCGGTCTGGGCGGCCAGCCGCTTGAACTCGTCCACCGGCAGGTGGCGCTCGGTGACCTCGCCGCCGGGCGACGCCTCGCGGAGCAGGACGTCCATGTCGCCGGTCTCCGGCGACAGGTGGACCGCCACCTCGCCGGCCGGCTCGAAGGCGCGCTTGTAGGCGGCCGCCAGGGCCTCCTCCACGGTCCGGCGGAGGTCGTCGAGCGGGACCCCCACCTCCACGCTGAGCTGCTCCAGCGCAGCCAGTGGGGACTCCGGCTCGGGCATGGCTACAGGGACGCCACCAGGCGCCCGGCGATGATGTCGTTCCATGTCAGTTGAGTAACCTCGTCACGGCGACCACGGACGGTGATGCCGGCGTCCTCGACACCGGCCAGCACTCCCTCCAGCGCCACCTCGGCCTCACCCGACCGGTAGCGTACGTTGACCTTCTTGCCCACGAACCGCTCGTACTCCGCACGATCGCGCAGCGGGCGCTCCGCTCCCGGCGACGAGACCTCGAGCGTATACGAATCCGTGATGAGGTTCGCCTGGTCCAGCAGCGGCCCGGCCACCTGGCTCACGCGCTCGCAGTCGTCGATCGAGATGTAGCCATCCGGCTTGTCGATCGCGATGCGGAGCGTGCGGCCGCCCGACCCGGACCGCTCCAGCGTATAGATCAGATAGCCCATGTGGGACAGGGTGGGCTCCAGCAGCTCCTGGATCTGTGACATGGGCCACGACGGCATCGCGCGGAACCTCCCGCTCTCTCGACGACTAGCGGACCGGCTGCAGCCTCCGCCACACGACCAGCAGCGGCGAGGCGTTGAAGATCGAGCTGTACGTGCCGGAGATGATGCCGATCAGCAGCGCCAGCGCGAAGCCTTTGAGCGTATCGCCGCCGAACAGGAACAGAGACAGGAGCACGAGCACGACGGTGAAGCTCGTGATGATGGAACGTGCCGCCGTCTGCATGATGCTCAGGTTGACCACCTGCTCGAACGTCAGGCGGCTGGACACGACCATGTTCTCGCGGATCCGGTCGAACACCACGATCGTGTCGTGGACCGAGAAGCCCACCACCGTGAGCACGGCGGTGAGGAAGAACGAGTCGATCTCGCCGATGCGGAGACCGAACACCCGGCCCAGGATCGAGAAGATGCCGGTCAGCAGGAAGACGTCGTGGAGCAGCGCGAGCAGGGCGCTTCCGCCGAACTGGAAGCCCGACTGCCAGCCGCCCGGCACGCGCCGGAACCGGAACGCCAGGTAGAACAGGATCAGCGCGGACGCCGCGATGATCGCGAGCAGCGCGGTGGTGACCGTCTCGCCGGCGATCGTGCCGCCGACCTGGGTCTGCTGGTCCACGGTGACGGTGCTGTTCACCGCGCGTCCGATGTCGTCGGTGAACCGCTTGGCCTGCGTCGGGTCGAGCACCGACGTCCGGATGATGAACGTGCCGTTGCTGGTCTGCTGGACCTGGCCGTTCACGCCCTCGGCGGCGACGGCGGTCTCGACCGCCTGCAGCGCGGGCCGGCTGTCATGGAACGAGATGAAGAACTCGCTGCCGCCCTGGAAGTCGATGCCCAGCAGGAAGCCACGGGTGACCATCGACACGATGCCGGGGACGATGATGATCAGCGAGATCAGGAAGAAGATGTTCCGATGGCTGATGATGTCCAGCCGCCGCGCGGGCGCGGCGGCCCGCGTCTTGACCGCCTCCTCGGTGGCGACGTCGCTCGGACGGCTAAGCTCGGCCACGGGCAACCCCCAGCATGCTGCTCGTCCGTGCCCAGCCGAAGTTGAGCACGATCGCTAGCAGGTTGTGCGTCACGATGATCGACGAGACCAGGCTGATGGCCACCCCGATGGCCAGGGTGAGGGCGAACCCCTTCACCGAGCCGGTCGACGCGAAGAAGAGGATGAGGCTGGTGATCAGCGTCGCGGTGTTCGAGTCGCGGATCGCCGGCCAGGCACGGCGCACGGCGGCCTCGACGGCCGCGCCGATGGTGCGCCCGGCGCGCATCTCCTCCTTGAACCGCTCGAAGATCAGCACGTTGGCGTCCACCGCCATGCCGACGCTCAGGATGACGCCCGCCAGGCCGGCGAGGGTCAGCGTCACCGGCCAGGCCTTGAAGATCGCGAGCAGCACGCCCGCGTAGAAGAGCAGGGCGAGGCTGGCGAGCAGGCCGGGCAGCCGGTAGAAGGCGAGCATGAAGATGACGATGATCACCAGGCCCAGCAGGCCGGCGGCGAGGCTCCGCTTGACGGAGTCGGCGCCGAGGGTGGCCCCGACGTCGCTGGACTGGATGATGGTCAGCTGGACCGGCAGGGCGCCCGAGTTGAGCGAGGTCGCCAGGTCCTGGGCCGACTGCTGGCTGAAGTTGCCCTGGATGAAGCCGTTGCCGCCCGTGATGGGCTGCTGGATGTAGGGGTCCGAGAGCAGCTTGCCGCCGGAGTTGAACGGCTGGTAGATCTGGGCCGCCCTCGTGTTCCAGTTGTTGATGTCGTCCTGGGTCAGGTCGAGCCAGTTGGTGATGTGGGACTGCGGGCAGCTGCCGGTGCCGCCGGACCCGCAGGCGCCGTAAGCGGTGGTGCTGAGCTGGCCGAAGATGCCGGCGCCCGCCCCGTTGAACTGGAAGTTCACCACCCAGGCGGTGCCGCCGTTGGGAAGTCGAGGTGGGCCGACTGGCCGAGGATGCCGATGGCGCGCGCCGAGGAGACGCCGGCCAGCTCGACGACGATCCGGTCCTGACCTTCCGGCTGGACCAGTGGTTCGTTGGTGCCGAGGGCGTTGAGCCGCTTCTGGAAGACGCTGACCGCCACCGGCTGGACCTCTTGCTTGCTGCGCCCCGGCGGGATGTCGATCGTCTGCTGCTGCACGGTCGCCCGGTCCTCGCCGGGCGGGAAGTTGGTCATCTGCAGCGTCAGCTGGGTCCCGCCCGAGAGGTCGAGGCCCTTGTGGAAGAACAGCTGCCAGCCGCCGAAGTTGGGCGGCAGGCCCTGGACGTTGCCGGTCATCGGCTGGTGGTTCACGAACCGGTAGACGTAGCCCGCTCCGTCCACGAACAGGGAGAACACCAGGAGGGCGAGCACGAGGATCCGGATTGGCCAGCTCAGTACGAGTTGCAAGGCTCTAGGAGTTTAACGAGCTAGCGGCCGGAGCGAGAGGGCCGAAGCAGATGGGGTTTTGGGCATAGCAGGCGCAACGATACGACGGGAGCACGAGTGTTGGCCGGAGGCGTGCCGGCGCCTTTCAGAGGAGCGGCTGCTGGACCGGCCCGGCCGGCGGCGGGGCGAGGCCGAGGTGGCGGTACGCGAGCTCGGTGGCGACGCGTCCCCGGGGGGTGCGGGCGAGCAGGCCGGTCTGGATCAGGAAGGGCTCGTGGACGTCCTCGATGGTCTCCGGCTCCTCGGCGACCGAGGTGGCGATCGTGTCCAGCCCGACCGGTCCCCCTGAGAACTTGAGGATGATCGTCTCCAGGATCCGGCGGTCGAGCGGGTCGACCGTCGGCCCGCACCTGGGCGTAGTCCCGGACCCGGCGCAGGAGGCGGTTGGCGATGCGGGGGGTGCCGCGGGAGCGCCGGGACAGCTCGGCGCTGGCCCCGGGCTCGACGGGGAACTCGAGGATGCGGGCCGAGCGGTCGATGATCAGCTGCAGCTCGGCCTCGGTGTAGAAGTCGAGCCGGTACACGGCGCCGAAGCGGTCGCGCATGGGCCCGCTGAGCAGTCCCTGCCGGGTCGTGGCGCCGACGCAGGTGAACCGGGGCAGGGTCAGGCGGAGCGGGGTCGCGCCGGCGCCCTTGCCGGAGACGAAGTCGAACCGGAAGTCCTCCAGGGCCGGGTACAGGGACTCCTCGACCAGCTTGTTGAGGCGGTGGATCTCGTCGATGAAGAAGATGTCGCGGTCCTGCTGGTTGAGGAGCATGGACGCGAGGGCGCCGGCGTGGTCGATCGCGGGGCCGCTGGTCGTCTTGATGGCGACGTCGAGCTCGTTGGCGATGATGTTGGCCAGGGTGGTCTTGCCCAGCCCGGGCGGCCCGCAGAGGAGGACGTGCTCGACGGGCTCGCCGCGCCGGCGAGCGGCCTCGAGCAGGATCCCGAGGTTCTCGCGCACCTGCTGCTGCCCGACGTAGTCGTCGAGCGTGCGCGGCCGCAGGGTCCGGTTGGGTGGCCGAGTTCGGGCGAAGAGGGCGCCGTCGCGCCTCCCGGGTCCAGCCTGGTTGGGCGGTTGCCGTACACCGGCCACCCCGTGGACATACTCACGGGGTGGCTGACGTACGGCAAGACACTCTCACCCCCGGCAGAGTCGGGCCTCATCGCCCCAGCGCCTTCAGCGCCGCAGCCAGGGCCTCCTGCATCGCCGGGGCGGCGGTCCAGTCCACCGCGTCGATGCCCTGGCGGGCCTGCTGGGCGCTGAAGCCCAGGCCGCGCAGCGCCGTCTCCACCTGGCGCGGGACCTCGCCGTCCGCGGCGGGGGCGCCAGCCCCGGCGCGCGGGACCACCAGCATCGCCGCCTCCGCCGTCAGCTTCGGCTGCAGGTCGATGATCACCTTCTGCGCGGTTCGCGGGCCCACGCCCGGGGCGCGCCGGATCGGGGCCACGTCGCCGTTCAGGATCGCCTGCTTGAGGACCGGGATGCTGGCCGTGCTCAGGATCGCCAGACCCACCTTGGGCCCCACCCCGTCCACCTGGATCAGCTGCTCGAACAGCTCCAGCTCCTCCGGCGTGGCGAAGCCGAACAGGGCGAGCTGGTCCTCCCGCACGTGCGTGTGGACGTGCAGCTCCACCTGGCCGCCCACGCGCCCGACCCGCTCCCGGGCCGTGGCCGGGATGCTGAGCAGGTACCCGACCCCGCCCGCCTCCACCACCACCTGCTCCCCCGTCGCCCGCACCACGTTGCCGCGCAGGTAGCCGATCACGGATTCGCCCCCTGCACCATCGTCCGCAGGCGCCGGCTCCGGGCGTGGCACAGCGCCACCGCCAGCGCGTCCGCCGAGTGCTCGTCCAACCGCGCGCCGGTCCGGACCTGGAGCGCGAGCATCCGCGCCATCTGCGCCTTGTCCGCCATCCCGTAGCCCGTCAGCGAGGCCTTGACCTGGGACGGCTTGTACTCGAACACCGGGACCCCCGCCGCCGTCAGCGTGACCAGGATCGCGCCTCGCGCCTGGGCCACCCCGATGGCGCTGGTCGCGTTGCGGCCCATGAACAGCTCCTCGAGCGCCGCCTCGCCCACCCGGTGGGCGGCGAGGACGGCCCGCAGCTCGTTCACCAGGTGTAAGAGCCGGGGGCCGGCGGGGCCGGGCACGGTCTTCACGGTCCCGCACGCGGTGGCCTGGCCGGACTCGTCGAGGAGTCCCCAGCCGGTGGCGGCCAGGCCAGGGTCGATGCCGAGAAGGAGGTGGGTCCTAGACGGATGCCGAGATGCGTTCGAGGACGTCTGCGGGGATGTCGAAGTTGGCATGGACCGACTGGACGTCGTCCTCCTCTTCCAGCGCCTCCAGGAGCCTGAGGACCGCCGCGGCCTTGTCCTCGCCGACCGGCACGGTCGTCTTGGCCTGCATCGTGACCTCGGCGTTCTCCACCGACACGCCCGCCGCCTCGATCGCCTTGCGGACCGCCTCCAGGTCGTTCGGCTCGGTCGTGATCTCGATCGTGCCGCTGTCCACCTGGGTGTCCTCGGCGCCCGCCTCGATCGCGGCCAGCTCGACCTCGTCCGGGTCGTGGTCGCCGAGGTGGGCGCTGACCACGCCCTTGCGCTCGAACATCCAGGCCACGGAGTTCGTCTCGCCCAGGCTGCCGCCGTTCTTGGAGAACACGTGGCGGATGGCGGGGGCGGTGCGGTTCCGGTTGTCGGTCATGACGTCGACGAGGATCGCCACCCCGGCCGGGCCGTAGCCCTCGTAGCGCAGCTCCTCCAGCGCGTCGCCCTTGCCGGCGCCGGTGCCGCGGTCGATCGCGGACTGGATGCGGTCGGCCGGCATGTTGACCTCGCGCGCCTTCTGGACGGCGAGCCGCAGGCGGAAGTTGCCGTCGATGTCCCCGCCGCCCTCCTTGGCGGCGATGGTGATCTCACGGCTGGCCCGCGTGAACGCCTGGCCTCGCTTGGCGTCGACGACGGCCTTCTTGTGCTTGATGCCGGCCCACTTGGAATGCCCGGACATCTACGCGTTCAACTCCATCACGAACATGCTTTCGGCGATTTTACCCGGGGACGGCCGGGTCCCGCTCCGTCCCCGGGTTCGAGTGTACGCGCGCCATCCCGCGCACGGACGGCGGCGTCAGGCGATGGCGCGGTTGAACGAGCGGGCGGCGAGCACGACGGACCCCGCCGCGAGCACGGCCAGGATCACGACCCCCTTCAGCACGCTGACGTCCGTCAGGTGGTCGTTGAAGACCGCCCTGGCGGCGTCCACCGCGTACGACAGCGGGTTGAAGTCCGCCACCGTCTGGAGCCAGTCGGGCGCCAGACTGAGCGGCAGCAGCACGCCGGACAGGAGCAGGAGCGGGAGCGTCGCCGTGGTGAGGACGCCGGCGAGCTGGCCCTCGTCGCGCAGCACCAGCGCCAGCGTGTACGAGAGCGAGGCCATGAGCAGGCCGATCAGCGCCTGGAGCGCCAGGATGACCGCCAGGCCCGACGGGTGGATGCTCAGCCCGAACGGCAGCGCCAGCAGCACCAAGAGCAGCGACTCCACCACCAGCACCAGGATGTCGCGGAGGGCCCGTCCGAGCAGCAGCGCGATCCGGCTGACCGGGGTCACGCGCATCCGCTCCACCACGCCGGCGCGCAGCTCCGCGATCAGCGTGAAGCCCACGAACGCCGCCCCGAAGGCGCCGAGCTGGATCACCAGCCCCGGCACGAACACGTTGTACGCGCCGCCGGCCGGGAAGCCCCTGATGCTGGCCACCGACTTCAGCAGCGGGGCGAAGAGAAAGAGGTAGAGCAGCGGCTGGAGCATCCCGATCACGATCCATGCCGGGTTGCGCACCGTCATGCCCAGGTAGCGGCGGAAGACCAGCCAGGTGTCCCTGAACGCGCGCACGACGACCTCCTCCCCTCGGCTCAGCGGCCGACCCATCGGGCCCAGTCCGGCGCCGGGGCCGCCTGCTCGCGCAGCGACCGGCCGGTCTGCCGGAGGAACACGTCGTCGAGGCTGGGGCGGGCCAGCGAGGTGGTCCGCAGCTCGATCCCGGCCTCGGTCAGGACGCGCAGCAGCGCCGGCAGCGCGGTCTCGCCGCGGTCCACGTACAGGCGGATCGCGCCGCCGTCGACGCTGGGTGACCGCGTCGCCCGCGATCTGCCGCTTGAGCTCGTCCGGCGTCCCCTCGGCCACGATCCGGCCGTGGTCGATGATCGCGAGCCGGTCGCAGAGCGCGTCGGCCTCGTCCAGGTAGTGCGTCGTGAGGAAGATCGTCATGCCGCCCTCGCGCAGCCGCCGGACCTCGTCCCACAGGCGGGCCCGGCCCTGCGGGTCCAGGCCGCTGGTCGGCTCGTCGAGGAACAGCAGCCGCGGCCCGTGGATCAGCCCGAGCCCGATGTCGAGCCGGCGCCGCTGGCCCCCCGAGTACGTGCCGGTGTTGCGGTCCGCCACCTCCTCCAGGTCGAGCGTGGCCAGGAGCTCGGCGGCCCGCCGCCGGGCCGCCGACCGGCCCATCCCGTACAGCGTGCCCTGGAACTCCAGCTCGGTCCGCCCGGTCACCTGGCGGTCGGCGCCGTTCTGCTGGCCCACGTACCCGATCGACTCCCGGACCCGCCGCGGCTCCCGGACCAGGTCGTGGCCGGCGACCCGCGCCTCTCCCCCGGTCGGCGGCAGCAGCGTGGACAGCATCCGGAGCGTCGTCGTCTTGCCGGCGCCGTTGGGCCCCAGGAAGCCGAAGATCTCCCGCGCCTCGACGCGCAGGTCGATCCCCGCCACGGCGTCCACGTTCCCGCGCCGGGACCGGAACGTGTGCCGAAGGCCCGTCGCCTCGATCACTGGGCCGGCGTCCCGGTTCCGGGCCTCGTGGCCGACCAGGTCCGATGTCGCGGTCACCCTCATTCCTCCTTCGCGGGGCCGTCGTGCCCCACGACGCGCAGCTGGCCGGGCGCGCGGCCCGACCGCAGCTCCGGCAGCCGTTCCAGGAGCTCCTCGTGCCAGGCCACCTCGGCTGCGATGCGGACCTGGAAGTGCCGGAACACGACCCGGTCCAGCGGGCTGAGGTACCGGGCCACGCGCTCCTGCTGGCGGCCCATCTCCGCCGCCTGCTCGCGCAGCGCGGCGAGCCGGCCCACCACCGTCGCGCGCACCTCCGACTCGTCCAGGTCGTCCGTGAACGAGAGCGCCAGGTCGAACGGGTCCGGCGCGACGGCGGTGTCCTGGAAGCAGGCGTCGCGGAGGACGCTCAGCTCCCGCCAGCCCTCGGCCGTGATTCCGTAGACGGTCCGGGCCGGGAACCGGCCCTCCTGGCTCCGCTCCACCGCCTCGATCAGCCCCTCCTCCTCCATGCGCCGCAGCGTCGCGTACAGCGAGCTCACCTTGACCCGGCCCCAGAAGTCCGCCCGCTCCAGCTCGGCCTTGCGGCGGATCTGGTGCCCGTGCATCGGCCCGCTGGTCGCGAGCATGCCCAGGACGAACAGCCGGCCCGTTTGCATAGTAGTCCATTATGGAGTAGACGACGATGGACTAGCCAGGTCAGACGAGCTGCATGCCGCCGTTGACCGTCACGTACGCGCCGGTGACGTGCCGCATGTGGCCCGCGAGCAGGGCCAGGACCGCGCCCGCCACGTCGTCCGGCTCGGCCAGCCGGCGCAGCGGGGTGTGCGCCCGCACCTGGTCCAGCACCGCCGCCGGGAGGAACCCGCTCGCCTCGGTCAGCGTCAGGCCGGGCGCCACCACGTTGACGCGCACGCCGTGCGGGCCCAGGTCGATGGCCAGGCTGCGGGCCAGGCCGTCGAGCGCGGACTTGGCCACCGAGATCGCGCCCAGCCCCTCGCTGGGCTTCCGCGACTGCCCGCTGCTGATCGCGACGATCGAGCCCTCGCCCCGCTGGATCATGCCCGGCGCCACGGCCTGGCAGGGCAGGAACGCCGCCGCGAGCTGGGCGCGGACGTACCCGTCGAGGCCCGCGAACGGGGCGGCGGTCAGCGGTCCCATCGGCAGTGCGAGGGCGCCCGCCGCGTTCAGGACCAGCGCGTCGACGGGCCCCAGCGCCGACTCCGCCTCGCGCACCATCCGGCCCACCTCGGCCGCGTCGCACACGTCGGCCTGGACCGCGACGGCCCGGCCCCCGCCGCGTGCGATCGCCGCCACCACGCCGGCGGCCTCCTCGCCGCTGCGCCGGAAGTTCACGGCCACGGCGGCGCCGTGCCGGGCCAACAGGCGCGCGGTGGCGGCGCCGATTCCCCGCGCGGCGCCGGTCACCAGCACGGTGCGGCCGGCGAGCAGCTGGCTCTCCATCAAACCCCTCCAACATGGGCGGGGCGGGGACGCCGTCCCCGCCCCGCGCGGAACGCCGGCGTCAGCGCGGCGTCAGCTTCGTCGCCCGCTCCGCGGCCTCGCCGTACCGGCCGGCCTGCTCGTCGAGCAGGCGGCCGAACTCGCGAACGACCCCGTGCGCCTCCCGCACGAACTGGTCGCGCTCCTCGGCGGTCGCCGGGTGCAGCTCGCCCTCGCCGTCCAGGTCGCGGTACCTGCCGCGCGCCTGCTGGAGGCCCAGGATCGCGCTCCCGCGCAGGAGCACGTCCTCGCCGGACGGCTCGCCGCCCAGCGCCTCCTCCAGGAAGCCGCCCGCTCGCCCCACCCGCGCGGCGCGGTAGGCGGCCGGCGGCTGCCCGTCCTCGCCCGCGACCTCGATCGCGTCGCCGCCGCGGAGCTGCGCGCGGATCGCGCGCGCGACCACATCCGTGGACTTGATCAGGTCGGTGGCGGCGTTCCGGCGCCGCTCCGCGGCGCGGCCGAGCGCCACGATCGCCTGGGCGAGGTCGCCCGTGGGCCACTGCGGAGCGTCAGATTCGTTGGACATCAACGATCCTCCTGTATGAGCCCGGCTGCTCTGCCGGACAGCACTCGCCGGGCTGCAATGCCCGGCGGCACGTGTGTTCTACCACTGGCCACCCGCGGGCAAACGCCGCCGGCCGCGGGCCGGGAGCAGGTCCGCCAGGCCCTGCTCCAGCCCGACCAGCGGCTCCCAGCCGAGCGCCGAGCGGATCGCGCGCACGTCCGCCACGAAGTCGCCCGGCTCCGTCTCGACCACCCCCGCCGGCCAGGGGACCCGCGCCACCGTCACGCCCGCCAGGCCGGCGATCAGCTCGGCGAGCGCGTGCACCGAGCGGCCCTGCCCGGTGCCGACGTTGAGGACCCGGACGCCGTCGGACGGCCCGGCGCCGGCCGCCAGGAACGCGCGCGCGACGTCGGAGACGTGGACGAAGTCGCGCAGCTGGGCGCCGTCGCCGTAGACGGTCAGGCACTCGCCGCGGGCGGCCCGGACGGCGAGCGCGGCGACGACGCCCGTCTGCCGCTGGTGCGGCAGGGACGGCCCGTACGTGTTGGAGAGCCGGAGCGCGACGGCCCGAAGGCCGTGGCGGCGGGCATAGAACTGGTGGTACTGCTCCGCCGCCACCTTGTGCACGCCGTAGAGCAGCGTGGGCCGGAGCGGCGCCGACTCGGGCACCGGGCAGGGCAGGCGGGGCGCGTAGACCAGGCGGCTGCTGGCGAGCACGACCGTCGCCTGCCCGCCGTCCCGGTGCAGGGCGTCGAGCAGCACCAGCTGGGCCCTCGCGTTGGCGTCGAGGTCGGCCAGCGGCCGCTCGTCGCCGCCGGCCGCGTCGGCGCTGCCGACCAGGTTGAACACGACCTCCCGGCCGGCCACGGCGCGCGCCGCGACGTCGGTGTCGAGCGCGTCGCCGGGCACGAAGTCCACGTCGCCGAGCTCGGCCAGCCAGCCGGCGGCGCGGCAGCGCGCGTACGAGCCCGGGCTGACCAGCGCCCGCACGTCGGCGCCCGACCCCCGGAGCGCCCGCAGCAGGTGCACGCCGATGAAGCCGAGGCCCCCGGCGACCAGCACCCGCCGGCCGGCGTAGTCGCCCGGCCCGGTCACCGGCGGACCGGCGGCAGGCGCAGCTCGAAGTCGTCGAACGTGACGAACTGGAACCGCCGGAACGCCAGCGCCGGCCGCCCGGTCGCCAGCGCCTGCGCCGTGAGGCCGGCGACGTTGGCCCAGCCGAAGGGCACGCACGCGAGGTCGAGCAGCAGCGAGCGGAGGGCACCGGGGCGCGCCTCCTGCCCACCCGGCCGGGCCCGGCGCCGGAACGCCCGCATCCCGCGGCGCCACTGCCACAGGTCCACGCCCGCCGTCGCCGCGACGGTGAGCAGCGGCGCCCCGACCCGCCAGGCCCAGCCGCCGACGGGCAGGACCGCGAGCAGGACCGCGAGGAGCACCGCCAGGGCCAGCCCGGCCTGGGCCGGGCTGACCTTCCACGTCGTGCGGCGGGGGAACTCGGCGCAGTCGTAGCCCTCGCCCTTGCCGTAGCGGTAGAACCGGCGGAGCATGGCGCCCACCGTCGTGTGCTCCCGGTCGTGCCACACGAGCGCCTCGCGGCAGGTGATCAGCGGATGGCCGGCCTCCGTCATGCGGACGCCGAGGGCGACGTCCTCCCCGCCGGCCCGGACCGAGAGCCCCTCGTCGAAGCCGCCCACCGCGGCGAACGCGCTCGCCCGGACGGCGAAGTTGGCGGCCGGCCCCCACAGCACCCGCTTGAAGTCGGCCGCCCACGCGAAGCACCGCCAGGTGCCCGAGCGCTCCGCGATGTCCCATGTCAGCGAGCGGCCGCCGTTGAACTCGACCATGCCCAGGGCGCCGCCGACCGACTCGCCGGCGGCGCGCAGGCACTCCACGTGCGCCGACAGCAGGCCCGGCGCCGCGATGCAGTCCGAGTCCAGGAACAGCACGAGGTCGTGCCTGGCGGCGGCCGCGCCGGCGTTCCGCTTGGGGCCGGCGGGCACCGGCCCGCGCAGGTACCGGGCGCCGCTGGCGGCGACCAGGGCGCGGACCGCGGGCTCGACCGTGGGCCCGCTGTCGTCGACCACGATGCACTCCCACGGCCCGCCGTGCCGGGCGCCCGCCTCCCGCAGGCTGTCCAGCAGGCGCTCCAGCAGGGGCAGGCGGTCCGCGTGGAAGGGGATGACGACCGAGATGCCCGGCGTCCGTCCCGGACCAGCGGGGGTGTTCCGCAAGAGGGGGCCTGCCCCCTCTTGCACCTCGGACGATCCGGATGCTGCCGCAAGCAAGGGCTTGGCCCGAGCGTGTGAGTCCATCTTCCCGAGATCGTCCGGCCCTGCCTTCAGACGCGCAGCGACGCGCCGAAGGCGCTCCGAACGTCCCGGACCAGCGGGGGTGTTCCGGAAGAGGGGGCCTGCCCCCTCTTGCACCTCCCCGCTCACCGGCCGTTCCCGGCGCCGGCCAGCTGGACCAGCGCGCGTTCTGGCCCCGGGCCGGCCGCGGACAGCGGGCCGGCGGCCGCCACCATGCGGCCGTCGCGGATCAGCTCGAACAGGCGCCGCGTCTCGGGCGCCGGCGCCACCCCGAGCTCGCGCTCGAGGGCGGCGCCGCAGAGCCCGAACTGGCGGAGCGCGGCGCTGCGGTCGCCCGAGAGCAGGTGCAGCCGCATCAGGCGCACGTGCACCCGCTCGCCAGCCGGGTCCTCGCGCAGGGCGCGGCGGCCGTACGCCAGGCCGGCCTCCCAGCGGCCGGCCCGCTCGGCCGCCGCCATCAGGCGGTCGAGCAGGGCCAGGTGCATCGCCCGGTACTGCTCGCGCGCGAGCAGGCTCCAGTCGGTGTACCAGCCGTCGAGGAGCGGCGCCTGGCACAGGTCCACCGCCCGCTCGGCGGCGGCCACCAGGTCGGGCGCCAGCTCCCGGGAAGCGGCGGCGGCGCAGCGCGCGTACGCGCGCTCCAGCTCCAGCGTGTCCGCCCAGAGCGAGGCGTCGGGCCGGAGACCGATCCACTCCTGGTCGGCCTGGAGCACGTCCCGGCAGCCCGCCGCGTCGAGCACGCAGCGGAGCCGCCACAGCGACTGCCGCAGGTACTTGCGGCAGCGGAGCGGGTCGCTGGTCGCCCAGAGCTGCTCGGCGAGGACCTCCCGCCGGGCCGGCCGCTGCCACGACAGGAGCAGATAGCCGAGGAGCTCGTGCACCTTGCGCCGCTCCAGGGCCGTCAACGGGCCGGCCTCGCCGCTGGCCCGGAACCGTCCGAACAAGTGTACGCGCAGCATCACGGTCGTCCTCCCTGGCTGGGTCTCACTCCGCACGCGGGTCGTCCTCGTAGAAGGCGTCGGTGAGCACCTCGGCGAGGCGCTCGGCCAGGGCCTCCAGCTGCTTCTTCAGAGGACGGATCTCGCGCATCGTTGCGTGCGGCAGGCGGCGCAACAAGGCATCGACGGCGCCGGGCAGGTCGGCCTGGGCGCCGCGCCCGACGCGCGGTGGCGCGACCGCCGCGGCGCTCCGCGGCGATTCGACGGCCGCCTGGCCGCGACCCGGGCCGAGCTCCGTGGCGGCCTGCAGCGCCTCGTCGCCGGAGAGCCGCTCCTCGCGGATGCGCCGCCACAGGTCGTCCTGGAGCTCCTCGTCGCGGCGGAGCCGCAGCAGCGCGCGGCCGTGCTTCTCCGTCAGGTTGCCCCTGCGCATGTCCTCCTGGATCGGCTCCGGGAGGGCTGAGATGCTCAGGAGGTGGTAGACGTGGCGCCGGCTGATCCCGAGCACCCGGCCGACCTCCTCCCAGGACTGTGCACCCAGGTTCACCCGCAGGCGCCGCAGCGCCTCGCACCGGTCCACGGCGTTCAGGTCCTCGCGCTGGATGTTCTCGATCAGGGCCTGGGCGAGCGCCTGGTCGTCCTCCAGCTCGGCGATCACTGCCGGCACCACCTTGAGCCCGGCTCTCGTGGCCGCCGTCAGCCGGCGCTGGCCCGCCACGAGCTGGTACCGGCGGCCTCGCGGACGCAGCCGCAGCGGCTGGAGAATGCCGTGGTCCCAGACGCTCTGCGTCAGCTCGTCCAGCGCCGCGTGATTGAAGCTCTGACGCGGTTGGTCCGCTGCCGCGTCGATGAGCTCGACAGGCACTAGCTTGAAGAGCGTATCGACGCCGGCCGGCGGACTCGTGGTCGCTTCCAGGCGCGCGACCAGCTCGATACCCGACAGTCCAACGTTGGACATACGACTGGTTCCTCCCACACTATCCCGACCTCGGACGACCCCATGATTGATCGCTCTGTCATGGGATATCGTCAAGCCCTTTCCGACCCGTGTGCTGGTGTGCGGAACAGTCACGGATCAGCAAGAAGGGGGGCGGACCGATCCGCTCGCGCCCGGCCCGGGCCGCGGCTATACTCGCCCCCGTCCCGGCCTGAGGTAACCGATCGCGTATAGCAATCGATAGATCGCCCGACGCAATCGGTGAATCCTGGTCAGCGACCGGTCCCTTGTCGAGGTGCTGCAGTGAAGCGAGTCGTGATCACAGGGCTGGGCATCGTGGTTCCCAGCGGCGTCGGCGTGGGCGAGTTCTGGCACAACAGCAACGCGGGCCGCTCGTACACACACGACGAACCGGACATGGTGCGCATGGGACTGGCCAGCCACGTGCTGGGCCGGGTCCGCGACTTCCGCGTCGAGGAGCACCTGTCACCGGACGCGCTCCGGGACGTCGCCGACCTGAGCCGCTTCTCGCACTTCGGCGTCGTCGCGGGCGTGCAGGCCGCGCGCGACGCCGGCCTGCCCGACGCCGCGCTGGCCCCCGAGCGGGCGGCCGTGATCTGCGCGTCCGCGATCGCCGGGACGCCCGAGTTCCAGGCCATGTACGAGGAGGGGAGCCGCGCCGGGACCCGACCGGTGGCCGGCCTGCCGGCCGACTCCAGCTTCTACGACGCGGTGTTCGCCAACTTCACGCCCACCTGGCTCGCCCGGCGGTTCGGGCTGCGCGGGCCGTGCACCGCGCTCACGACGGGCTGCACGGCCGGCGTGGACGCCCTGGGGCTCGGCTTCGATCTCGTTCGCCACGGCGAGCTCGACCTGGCGCTGACGGGCGCCGCCGAGGCGCCGCTCTGCGGCATCTCGTACGCCACGCTCGACATCATCGGCTCGCTGGCCAGGGTGGACTGCCCCGGGCCGCGGGCGTCGCGGCCGTTCGACGCCCGCCGCGGCGGGTTCGTGCTGTCCGAGGGCGCGGCGACGCTGGCGCTCGAGGAGTACGAGCACGCGAAGCGCCGCGGCGCGCGCGTCTACGCCGAGGTGATCGCGTTCGCGAGCCTGAACAACGCCGCGCACATGACCGACCTGGCCCCGGACGGCGCGTCGATGGCGCACGTCATCCGGCGCTGCCTGGACGACGCCGGAGCGGACCCCGCCAGCATCGACTACATCAACGCGCACGGCAGCTCGACGCCGCAGAACGACCTGTTCGAGACGATGGCGTTCAAGTCCGTGCTCGGCGAGCACGCCTATCGCGTGCCCATCAGCTCCACCAAGTCGATGATCGGCCACCCGCTGTCACCGGCCAGCCTGGTCGGCGTCATCGCGGCCGTCGGCGCCATGGAGACCGGCATGGTCCCGCCGACGATCAACTACGAGGTGCCCGACCCCGAGTGCGACCTCGACTACGTGCCGAACCAGGCCCGTCACGCGCGCGTGCGGCGCGCGCTGGTCACTGCGAGCGGCTTCGGCGGGATTCACTCCAGCACGCTGCTCGGCGCCGTCGCGGACTGACGGCGGTCACTGTGAACCGCTGACCGCGATCGCTGGTCAGCTCACAGTCCCGGTGCTAGATTCGCGGTGTCCCGGCAACAGTGAACGGAGGCACACGAGACGATGACGGCGATTGAGAACATGCGGCGCATCCTGACCGAGGCGTTCAGTGAAGGAAAGCTGGACGTCCTGGACGATCTGCTGCACCCGGACTTCATGAACCACAACGCGCCGCCCGGCGTCGCCCCTGGCATCGACGGCGTGAAGTGGGTGATCGAGATGGAGCGCCGCGGCTTCCCCGACATGACGTACGAGGTGCTGCACGAGGCCGAGGTCGGCGACCTCGTCTACCAGCACGCGCTGGTGCGGGGGACGCACCTGGGGCCGATCTTCGGCGTGGCGCCGACCGGCCGGCCGGTCGAGTTCCGCGAGATGCACGTCGCCCGCGTGCGCGACGGCCGGTGCATCGAGCACTGGGGCGTCAGCGAGACGTCGAAGGTCTGGGTGCAGATCGGCAAGACGGCCCCGGCCCCGCATCCCGACCAGGCGGCCGCGCGCTAGGCGCCGAAGGCCGTGGGACACGTCGACGTGAACGTCCTGGTCCGCGCGCCCCTGGACCTGACCTGGCGGGTGACGAACGACCTGTCCGCCTGGGACCGCGAGCGCCATCGCTTCCTGGACGGGCCGGGCTCGGGCAACCGGGTCGTGTTCGAGGTGGTCGTGCCGGCGGCCGGCGACGCCCCGAGCCGCACCTACAGCGTTGACCGCTGCGCGGACGAGGCGCACCGGCTCGTCTACTCCCGCCGCTGGGACAACCACCCGTACCGCTACTCGATCGCCTGGTGGCTCTACGAGGCGGTCGAGGGCGGCACCGCGGTGCGCTGCGTGCAGGACTTCGAGCTGGAGCCCGACGCCACGTTCGACGAGGCCGAGGCGGCCCGCCGGATGGGGGCCAGCGCGCGGGCGGCCCTGGAGCGGATGGCCAGGCGCGTGGAGGCGGCGGCCGGCCCGGCGGCCGCCGTGCCCGGCCCTTGAGTGGGCCGGGCGGCGGGAGGCCGCGGCGGGCCGTGGTGACCGGCATCGGGCTGGTCAACCCGCTCGGCGTCGGCCGGGACGCGGTCTGGGCGCGGCTGCTCGCCGGCGAGTCGGCCGTCGCCCCGATCACCCGGTTCGACGCGGCGGGGCTGGCCGTGGGCCTGGCGGCCGAGGTGCGCGACTTCCGGCCGGCGCAGTACGCGCCGGCCCGCCTCGTGGCCAAGAGCGACCGCTTCGCCCACTACGCGCTGGCGGCCACGAACCTGGCCCTGGCCGACGCCAGCCTCGACGTCGCCGACCTCGACCCGTTCGCGGTCGGCATCAGCTTCGGCAACAACAGCGGCGGCTGGGACATCTGCGAGCGCGGCTTCGACGAGTACTACCACCAGGGCCCGGGCCTGGTGAATCCGTGGCAGGCCACGGCCTGGTTCCCGACCGCCGCCCAGGGCTTCGTCAGCATCCGGTACGGCATCCGGGGGATGAGCAAGAGCTTCGCCGCGGACCGGGCCAGCGGCGGGTCGGCGCTGTTCTTCGCGCTCCGGGCCATCCGCTGGGGCCATGCCGAGGTCATGCTGGCCGGCGGCGCCGAGGCGCCGCTCACCCGGCTGGGCGTGGCCGCCCACGTCACGACCGGGGAGCTGAGCGAGGAGCTCGATCCGGCGCGGGCGTTCCTGCCGTTCGACCGGCGGCGGGCCGGCTTCGTGCTCGGCGAGGGAGCGGCGGTGCTGGTCGTCGAGGAGCTGGAGCGCGCCCGCCGGCGGGGCGCCCGCGTCTACGGCGAGATCGTGGCGGTCGAGCAGCGGACGGCCGACCCGGACGACCCCGACGGGCTGGCGGCGGCGGTCGGCGCCGCGCTGCGCGGGGCGGGGTGGTCCGCCGGCCAGCTCGACGCCGCGTTCGCGGAGGGCTGCGCGACGGTGGCCGGCGACCGCTCGGAGGCGGTCGCGCTGTGCCGGACGGTCGGCTCGGCCGGCCTGCCGGTCACCGCGCCCAAGGCCGCGTTCGGCCACCTCTACGGCGCCAGCTTCGGCACCGACGTGGCCTGCGCGCTGCTGGCCATGGAGCAGTCCGTGCTGCCGCCCACCGCGGCCACGGGTGACCCGGACCCGGACTGCCCGGTCCGGCTGGTCACCGAGCCGGCCGCCGCCCGCCTGGAGCGCGTCCTGGTCAACGCCCGGTCGCGCGAGGGCACCAACGTCTGCCTGCTGGCCGCCCGGGAGCCGGGCGACGGCGACATCTGAAGAGGAGTGCGTTCCCGATGGTCCGAGACGCCGTGGTGGAGAAGCTCGTGGAGCTGGGCCTGGCGGAGGAGGAGCTGACCGACGACCGGCTCCTCCACGCCGACCTCGGCCTGGACTCGACCGAGGTCGTGCTGATCGAGGTGGAGCTCAAGCGCCGGTTCGGGGTGCAGGTGGACCTGCGCAAGGAGGAGGACTGCG
This sequence comes from Chloroflexota bacterium, assembly GCA_005880175.1. The sequence continues at coordinate 40,002 of VBJR01000152.1, read as the reverse complement.
ACATCGGGCAGGTCTGCCGCCTCGTCCAGGCCCGGCTCGCGGCGGCGGCCCCGGTCGAGAGGTGACGACGCCGCTCTGCTGCCCGGGCTGTGGCGTGGTGCTCGAGCCCGCCCGCCTGCGCGCCGCCGGCAACGTGTGCCGCTGCGGCCGGCACTTCCCGCTCGATCCCGACGGGTGGGTGGCGCTGCTGGCGGACCCGGGGAGCTGGGCGGAGCACTGGGCCGAGCTGCGGCCCGGGGACGTGCTGGGCTGGTCGCGGCCGCGCCCGTACCGGGCGACCCTGGAGGCGCACCTCGCGAAGGGCGTCAACGAGGCCGTGCGGGCGGGCCGGTGCCTGCTCGCCGGCCGGCCGGCGTGGCTGGCGGTCTTCGACTTCCGGTTCGTGGGCGGCACGCTGGGGGTGGTGGCCGGCGAGCGGCTGGCCCGGGCGGCCGAACGGGCGGCCGCCGAGCGGTGCCCGCTCGTCGTCGTGACGGCGTCCGGCGGCGCCCGGATGCAGGAGGGGCCGTGGGCGCTGCTCCAGATGGCCAAGGTCAACGCGGCCGTCGCGGCGCTGCACGACTCGGCCGTGCCCTACGTCACGGTCCTGAGCCACCCGACGTACGGCGGGACGGCCGCCTCGCTGGCGCTCGTGGCCGACCTGATCCTGGCCGAGCCGGGCGCGTCGGTCGGCTTCACCGGCCCCCGGGTCATCGAGCAGGCGACGCACCAGCGGCTGCCGGCGAACTTCCAGACGTCCGAGTTCCAGCTCGAGCACGGGCAGGTGGACATGATCGTGCCGCGGCCCGAGCTGCGGGGGGCGGTGGCGGGGCTGCTGGGGATCCTCTGGCGATGAGCGTGCCGGGCGGGCGTCCGGCGTGGGAGACCGTGCGGCTGGCGCGGCACCCCGACCGGCCGTACGCCCTCGACTACGTCCGCGCCCTCGGCGAGGAGCTGTACGAGCTGCACGGCGACCGGCTGACCGCGGACGACCCGGCCCTGGTCGGCGCGCTGGCCCGCTGGCGGGGGCGGCGCGTCATGTTCCTGGGCCAGCAGAAGGGCCGCTCGCTCCGCGAGCGGGCGGCGCGCAACTTCGGGATGCTGCACCCGGAGGGATACCGGAAGGCGGTCCGCCTGGCCCGGCTGGCGGCCCGGTTCCGGGTCCCCGTCGTCTGCCTGGTGGACACGCCGGGGGCCTATCCGGGCGCGGAGGCCGAGGAGCGCGGGATCGGCTCGGCGATCGGGATGGCGATCGTCGAGTGGTTCCGGCTGCGGACGCCGGTGGTGGCGGCCGTGATCGGGGAGGGCGGCAGCGGCGGGGCGCTGGGCCTGGCCGTGGCCGACCGGGTGCTGATGCTGGAGCACGCCATCTACTCGGTGGCCGGCCCGGAGGCGTGCGCGTCGATCCTGTGGCGCGACCCCGCGCGCCGCGAGGAGGCCGCCGAGCAGCTCGGGCTGACGGCGCCGTACCTGCTGGCGGCCGGGCTGGTGGACGAGGTGGTGCCGGAGCCGCCCGGCGGCGCCCACATGGATCCGGCCCGGGCCGCGCGGCTGCTGGACGGCGCCCTCGGGCGCCACCTGGACGAGCTCCTGGAGACGGACCCCGACCAGCTCGTCCGCCGCCGCTACGACCGGTTCCGGGCCGTGGACTACGGCACGGAGCCCATTCCCACAGGAGGCACATCGAAGTGACCACGCCGATCGCGGCCAGCCGGCCGCCCGCCTTCCGCCCGCCCGCCGACGCCCTGCTCGTCAGCATGGTCAACGGCCATGTGCGCTCCTCGCTGCTGACGCTGGCGGTGGAGCTGGGCCTCGCCGGGCACCTGTCCGGGCAGCCGGTCGGCGTGGACCGGCTGGCCGAGGCGACCGGCACGCGGCCGGCGCTCCTGCGGCGCGTGCTGCGGGCGCTGGCCAGCCTGGGCGTCGTGGCCGAGACGCCGGACGGGCTGTTCGCCGCCACCGACCTGACCCCGGCCCTGGGCGCGGACGGTGTGCGCCCGGTGGGCAGCTGCCTGCTCTGGCTGGGCTCGCCGGACACCGTGGCCGCGGTGGCCGCGCTGGGCCACACGCTGCGGACGGGCGAGGTGGCGTTCGACCACGTCCACGGCACCAGCTACTGGGAGTGGCTGGAGCGGAACCCGGAGGCGCAGCGCGTGTTCCGGACCGCGCAGGACGAGTTCGAGGCGATCGAGCTGCCGGCCATCCTGGGCTGCGCGGACTTCTCGCGGTTCGGGTCGATCGTGGACGTGGGCGGCAGCCGGGGCGGCCTGCTGACCACGATCCTGGAGCGGAACCCGGCCGCCCGGGGGGTGATCTTCGACCTCCCGAGCGCGGTCGCCGGCGTCGAGGAGCGGCTGCGCGGGCAGGGCCTGGACGGCCGCTGCCAGGTCCTCGGCGGCGACTTCTTCGAGGCGGTGCCGGCGGGGCACGACGCGTACATCCTGCGGCGGGTCCTGCACGACTGGGGCGACGAGCCGGCGGTGCGGCTGCTGCGCTCGTGCGCGCGGGCGATGTCGCCGGCCGCGTCGCTGCTGCTGGTCGAGCGGCTGACGCCGGAGCGGGTGGAGCCGTCGCCGCTGACGGAGGCCACGATGCTGATCGACATGCTGGTCCTGGCCAAGCACGGCGGGAAGCAGCGCTCGGAGAGCGAGCTGCGCGACCTGCTGGGCGAGGCGGGGCTGACGCTGACGGAGGTGCGGACGCACCCGATGCAGCTGTCGGTGGTGGAGGCCCGCCGGCGGGACTGAGGCCCCGTGGCCCCTCCCCTGCCGGGGGAGGGGCCGCGATCGGCCCGTGCACCCGGGTTCACCCCCGGGGAGGCACGCTCAGGACGCCGCCGGCGCCGCCGAGCGCTGGCGGGCCGCCGCCTCGATCACCCGCCTGTGGTTCTCCAGCTGCTCCCGGGAGTGGTGGTTGATCCGGCCCGCCATCTGCTCGTCCGTGAACGGCGCGCCCTCGCGGATCTCGAAGTTCTGCACCCAGCGCAGCCGCACGCCGCCCGGGACCTCGTCGAACGACTGGAAGATGTGCATGTACCGGAACGGCCCGAGCTCGACGCGGCGGGCGTTCACATAGTGGTGCTCCTCGTCCAGCACGCGCTCCGAGACCCAGCTGTAGCTCTTGCCGTCGTTGTGAGGTGAGAACTCGGGGACCGTCGTGAGGCGGAACACGATGCGGTTCTCCGTGCGCTCCAGGACCTCGCCCTTCGCGTACTCGCCCACGAACAGCGACGGCCACGACTCCACGTCGTTGGCCATCTGCCACACCAGGTCGAGCGGCGCGCCGATGACGATCGAGTTGTCAGTGTGTGCGGACATGGTGACCTCTCTCGATGGAAACGGGACGACAGCGGCGCGCCCACTGTGCCACAGCCGGCGCCGCCGGGAAAGCGCTGTGGTTCGATTGCCGCGGTGCCCGGCGTGAGCTACTGTCCTGACGACGACACGTCCTCGCGTTGACAGTCGAAGGGAGCGATCGACATTGACCCGTGTCTCGCGAAAGCGAACGATCTGGCTCGTGCAGCAGGGTGTGTGGGACATGCCCAAGGAGTCGCTGCCGCTGGGCATCGGCTACCTGAAGGCGGCGGCGCTGGCCGACGACGGGCTCCGGCCCGACATCGACGTGCGCCTGTTCAACTTCAACGGCGGCGACTCGGTGCTGACGATGGCGCAGCGCCTGTTCCGTCAGGGCGCGCCCGACCTGATCGGCTTCTCAGTCTGGGGCTGGAACTACCGGCAGTTCGGAGAGCTGGCGGAGACGTACAAGCAGCTCGCGCCCAACGGCTGGGTGGTGTTCGGCGGCACGCACGTCGCCAACCAGGGCGAGCGCGTCCTCCGGCAGTACCCGGCCGTCGACGTGGTCGTGGACGGCGAGGGCGAGCTGGTCTTCCGCGACCTGCTGGCGGCGCTCCTCGGCGGACGCCGGGTGGACGAGCTGCACGGCCTGCCCGGCGTGAGCTTCCGCGACCCCGAGGGCCGCTGCCAGCGCAACCCGGCCCGGGAGCGGATCGCCAACCTGGACGACATCCCCTCGCCCTTCCTGACCGGCGCCATCCCGCTCACGGACGAGCGGGGCGGCTTCCGGTACGACGTGGCGCTGATGGAGACCAGCCGCGGCTGTCCGTATCGCTGCGCGTTCTGCTACTGGGGCGGCGCGATCGGACAGAAGATGCGCACGTTCTCCCGCGACCGGCTGCGCGCCGAGCTGGAGGTGTTCGCCAGGCACCGCGTGCACACGATCGTGCTCTGCGACTCCAACTTCGGGATGATGCGCGAGGACAAGGCGTTCGTCGAGGACGTGATCGCCGTTCGCAACCGGTACGGCTACCCGCGCGCCATCGAGACGTCGTGGGCCAAGAACAAGTCCCGCGTCTTCTACGACATCGTGCGCACGATGAAGTCAGAGGGCCTGCGCAGCTCGTTCACACTGGCGCTGCAGACGCTGAACGACGAGGCCCTCGACGCCATGCAGCGGAGGAACATGAAGCTGAACGAGTGGGAGGACCTGGTGGCATGGCTCCGGAGCGAGGGCCTCGACTGCTACGCGGAGCTGATCTGGGGCGCGCCCGGTGAGACGGCGCGCTCGTTCCTGCAGGGCTACGACCGGCTCGCCACACACATGAGCCGCATCGCTCCCTACCAGCTGCTGCTGCTGCCCAACACGGAGTACGCGGAGGCGAAGGAGCGGTTCGGCCTGGTCACCGTCCGCGGCGAGCGCGACGACTTCGAGCACGTGCTCGCCCACCGGACGATGACCGTGGCCGAGAACGTCGAGATGCGGCGGTTCCTGGTGTGGGCCCGCGCCCTGGCCGAGCACCTGGTGCTCCGGCACGTGTGGACGCCGCTCCGGCAGGCCGCCGGGATGACGCAGTCGGCCGTCATCCGCAGCCTGCTGGAGTGGGTCGAGGCGTCGGACCACCCGACGGCGGCCGCGCTCACCGACATCCGGCGCCGGCTCGGGCTGCAGCCCGAGGGCCTCGGCGTATTCCTGCGCCACCTGTACCTGGACCCGCGGCTGGACGAGGTCCTGCACGACTGGTGGTGCCACGCGGTGCTGCCGCGGCTGCCCGGCGCCACCGCGGCCGGGGTCTCCGAGGTGTTCCGCTACGACTGCCTGACCCGGGCCGTGTTCGACGAGCCCGGGAACCGCGAGCTGCCCGCCGGCCTGGAGGCCGTCGAGGTGGACGGCGAGCCGTACTACGTGCGCCGGGCCGTCCGGTTCGCCTTCGACGTCCCCCGCCTGCTGCGCGAGGGCCACGACTGGGCCGAGCGCCCCGCCGGCGGCCCGGTGGAGCTCGACCTCTACTATCGGGCCGGGTTCCACAGCTACTACGTCAACCACGAGGAGGCGGTCTACTTCCCGGGCCAGCAGCTGGAGGAGCTGCGGACGCCGGCGCGCCCCGAGCTCCACGTGGCGAGGGCCTGACGATGCGGGTCCTCCTCTGCACGCTCCCCGCGCTGGGCCACTTCCACCCCATGGCCCCCCTGGCCCGGGCGCTGCAGGACGCCGGCCACCAGCCGGTCTTCGCGACCAGCGCCTCGTTCGCGCCGGCCGTGCGCCGGGCCGGGTTCGAGGTGGAGACCGCCGGCCTGGACTGGCTGGAGTCCGAGGCCGAGCGCGCGTTCCCCGACCTGATGGACGACCCCCGCAGCCTCGAGCTGTACACGACGCGGCACGTGTGGCCCCGCGTGTTCGCCCGCGCCGCGGAGCCGATGCTGCGCGACCTGGTCGAGCTGATGCGGACGCGCCGGCCGGACGTGGTCGTCAGCGCCGGCATCGAGTTCAGCGGGCCACTGGCGGCGGAGGCGAGCGGCGTCCCGCACGTCCGCATGGGCATCGACGCCTTCCGCCCGCTGTCCGCGCTGGGCCCCGGCCTGGGCGCGTACCTCGAGCAGACCCGGGCCAGCCTGGGCCTGCCGCCCGACCCGAGCATGGAGCGGTTCTGCCCCTGGCTCTACCTCGACGTGTACCCGCCCAGCATGCAGCGGGGGACGCCGGAGGAGATGCTGCCGGTCACGCGCGTGGTGCGGCCGCAGCCGTTCGTGGCGGACGACGGCCAGGCGTACCCCTGGCTCGACGCGCTCGGCGAGCGGCCGGTGGTGCACGTGACGATGGGCACGATCTTCAACCGGGTCAGCGACACGTTCGAGACCGTCCTCCGCGGGCTGCGCGACCTGCCGGTGGACGTCGTGGTCACGGTGGGCCCCAACCGCGACCCGGCGCTGCTCGGCCCGCAGCCGCCCAACGTCCGGGTCGAGCGGTTCGTCCCCCTGCCGCGGCTGCTGGAGCGCGCGTCCGTCGTGATCTGCCACGCCCCCTACAACACGACGATGGCCGCCCTCGGCGCGGGGATCCCGATGCTGTGCGTGCCGTTCGCGGGCGACCAGCTGTAGGCGGCTCTCGGCCGGCGACATCGGCTCGGCGGTCCGCCGGCTGCTGGAGGAGCCGGTGCACCGGCTCGGGGCCGAGCGCCTGGCCGCCGAGATCGCGGCGCTGCCGCCGGTCTCCAGCGCGGTCCCGCTGCTCGAGGAGGTGGCCGCGGGCAGGTCCCTGGCGCCGGTCGCGGGCGACGCGCACCGGCGCTCCCACGAGGAGGCGAGGAGCACGCGATGAACCCCTGCTGAAGCCAGGCTGGACCTGGGAGTCGATGTCCGAGAGCCGGATCTGGCCCATCGTCTGCGAGCGCATGGAGGCCGTCGCCCGCGACGTCCCGTATGACCGGCGCGCGCTGGAGGGACTGGGCGTGCGCGGCGTGCAGTTCGGTTCCGGGGACCGCCGCGACCGCTCCTGCCTGAGCACCGACCTCTCGACCCTCACCGACGGCCGCGACAACAGCGAGTGGGGCACGATCTACCTGGTGGACGGCGTCGCCCACTTCGTCCAGCTCGACGCCCGGCTGCCGCTGCCGTTCGAGTCCGGCTGCTTCGAGTGGGCGTACGCGGAGCACTTCATCGAGCACCTGGGGGCGCGCGACGGCATCTTCTGGCTGCGCGAGGTGCGGCGGCTGCTCAGGCCCGGCGGCGTCCTCCGCGTGAGCACCCCCGACCTCCGGCGCTACGCCGAGGGCTACATCGCGGGCGGCGAGGGCTTCTACGAGCGCCACCGGGACCTGGTCGAGCGGATGGGCTTCCCGCCGATGCCGGGCCGGCCCGGCCCGCGAGGCGGGCTTCCCGGCGAGCGGGTTCGAGGAGTGCGCCTTCCGGCAGGGCCGCCTGCCCGAGGTGGCCGGCCTGGACTACGAGCTGCGCTGCGACGAGTCCATCTACGTGGAGCTCACGGCCTGAGCTGGCCGGAGGCGAGGGGGCGGGCGCCCCCTCGCCTCCTCCGCTCACCTCCCGAGCAGCCGCCCCAGCGCCTGGCGCAGCACCCGGTCCGCGTCCTCCCCCGCCGCCTCCCTGGCGCGCCAGGCGACGAAGCCGTCCGGCCGGACCAGCGACGCGCCCGACGGCGAGACGCCGTAGGCCGCCGCCCAGCGGCCGCCCTCGTCGAGCAGCGGGGCGCCGACGCGGTGGACGTCGACGGGCGCCCGCAGCTCGCGCGCGGCCGCCTCCGCGCCGCTGGCCCAGGCGCCGCCGTCCGGCCCGGCCAGGAGGACGAACCCGCGGCCGAACAGGTCCAGCGTGGACGACGTGCTGCCGTTGTGGCGCAGGGCCACGTGCGCGGCGCGGCTGCCGGGCCGGCCCGACGGCTGGCGGGGGTCCTCGACCAGGCCGCCGCCCTCCCCGTCGTCCAGGACCGCGCCGGACCGGTACCGGTAGCCCAGCCAGGTGGTCACGTCGTCGGCGGGGCCGGGGCCGCCGGGCCGCCCGCCCGGGGGGCCGCCGGGGCCATTCGGCCGCCCTCCGGGCCCCCCGGGGCCGCCCGGACCACCGGGCCCGCCGACCCGCTGCGCGAAGATCGCCAGCGACTGCCGGATCGTGTGCTCGCCCACCGGCCGGCGCTCCGCGTCGTACGTGTCGAGCAGCGCCGGCGCCGCCGTCCCGCGGATGACGAGGGCCAGCTTCCAGGCCAGGTTGTGCGCGTCCTGGATGCCCGTGTTCGCGCCCAGCGCGCCGGTCGGCGGCATCACGTGGGCCGAGTCGCCGGCCAGGTGCACGCGGCCGTCGGAGAACCGGTCGGCGATCCGGGCCCCGGCCACCCACGACAGGCGGCTCACGAGCTCGACCTCCAGCCCCGGCACCCCGACGGCGGCCTGGATCAGCGCCACGCAGCGCGCGTCGTCGAAGTCGTCCGGCGTCTCGCCGCGCTCGGGGTGGTACGGGACGTCGAGCTGCCAGTGGCCGTCGTCGTCCACGGGCTCCAGGACCCCGCCCCGGACCTCCTCGTTCATGACGTAGCAGATGATGAAGTGGCGGTCCCGGAGCGCCTCCCTGAGGTCGGCGCGGAACAGGATCGCCAGGCGGTGCGCGGTCGTGCCCAGGTCCTGGACCGCGATGCCGAGCTGCTCGCGCACCTGGCCGCGGCTCCCGTCAGCGGCCACGAGGAAGCTCGCGTGGACCGTCCGCTCCTGCCCGGACGTGCGGTCGCGCAGGCGCGCGGTCACCCCCTCCCCGTCCCGCTCGAACGAGACCAGCTCCGTGCCGAAGCAGAGCCGCCCGCCCAGCTCGGTGGCGCGCGCCAGCAGGACGGGCTCGACCCGGTGCTGGCTGCACATCGCCCAGCGGCTGGGGCTCAGCTCGGTCAGGTCGGGCATCGTCGGGTGGATCCACTGCAGCTCCCGGCCGGCCAGGGACTCGGCCCGGAGCAGGCCGCCGCCCCGCGCGGCGCTCGGCATCCCGGCCGCCTCGGCCGCTCGCACGTCGTCCTCCAGCCCGGCCGCGCGGAACAGCTCGACGGTGCGCGGGTTGAAGCCCCAGGCCCGGGGGAACCGCGACATCGAGGTGGTCGCCCGGCGCTCCACCAGGAGGGACTGGACGCCGTGCCGGGACAGGAAGACGGACGCCGAGAGGCCGACCAGGCTGCCGCCTACGATCAGAACGGGAACGGACTCGTCGTGCATGGCTCGTACTCAAGCCGGCGCGACGTGCCGCCCCGTCTCCGGCCGGTCTCCCGGTTGTTCCTCCGCCCGGAGCTCCGCCAGCGCCCGGGCGAGGTTGACGGCGGCGCGGTCGGCCTCGATCCAGCCCTCCACCGCGTCGATCCGGAGGGCGTCGTGGGCCTCCCGCTCCCCCAGGTCGCCGCCGTGCACCGCCGCGGCTACCTCGACGAGGGCGGCCAGGTAGGCGCGCAGGGCGAGCAGGTCGGCGATCGTGGCCAGCGGACCGTGGCCGGGCACGATCACCGCCGGCTCCAGGGCGGCCAGCGCGTCGATCGCGGCGATCCACGCGGACGGGCTCGCGTGCACGGCGAGCGGGACGACCCGGTTGAAGCAGACGTCGCCGGCGAACAGCACGCGCTCGGCCGGGAACCAGACCGCGCAGTCGGCCGGCGAGTGCGCGGGCGTGAACAGGAGCGTCCGGCCGCCGCGCGGCAGCGCCGGCGGCTCCGTCCAGGCGGCGGGCGGCCGCAGGTCCAGGTCGGGCAGGGCGGCCGCGAACCGGGGCAGGATGGCGGCCAGCGCGGCCGTCCGCCCCACCATGCCGCCGGCGATGCGGGCGGTGACGGGATGGGCGACCGCCCGGGCCTCGGGGAAGGCCGCGTTGCCGCCGACGTGGTCGAGGTGGTGATGGGTGTTGAGCACGAGCTCGGCCCGCGCCCCCCGGCGGGCGAGCTCGTCCCCGATCCCGGCCGCCATCTCGGGCAGCAGCGTGGCGTCCACGACGAGCGCGTCGCCGCCCTCGTGGACGACCCCCGCGTTGGCCACCCCGGCGGCCCCGTCGCCGTGGAGCACCGCCAGGAGCCCCTCGCCGACCTCCACGAACCGCTTGCCCGGCAGCGGCACGGCGGCGGCCACGGGTCAGCCGCGGCCGCCGGCCGCGCGCTCCAGGCCCAGCTGCTCCCGGATCGTCAGCCGGTCGAACACGGCCCGCCACGAGACGATGCGCCCGCCGCGCGTGCGGACGTGGTCGGCGGAGCGCCATCGGAGGGTCCGCCCGGTCGCCGCGATCGCGCCCCGGGGCCCGTTCAGCTCGCCCTGGTGCGTGCCGGTGAACCGCATGTCGAGGGCGATCTCGGTGCCGTCGCCGTTCTCGATGCAGCCCAGCACCTCGTGCGTCAGGTCCGGGTACGCGGCATGGTGCCGGCGGAACACGCGCTGGACGTACTCGACGCCGCGGCCCTCCGCCGACGACGTGGCCAGCTCCGCGTCCTCGCTGAACACCTCGGCGAGGCGCTCGACCTCGCCCGCCTCGATCGCCCGCCACGCCCGTTCCACCAGGTCTCTGGCCTCACCCATCGCGTCCCTCCTCGTTCCGGCTGGTCACGGTCCCCATGCTGACCGCGGCCCGCGCCGCCGCCGTCCGCGCCGGCGTCTCCCGGGGAGACGCGGCGGGGACGGCGCGCGGGCGGGCGCCTGCCACGCTTGCCCGGACGATGGAGCACGACGACAACGAGAGGGTCTTCCGAGAGCTCGTCGAGCGGGCGTTCTGCCGGGGCGACACGACCGTGTTCGACGAGCTGGTCAGCGCCGACCTGCTGGACCACGAGGCGGGCTCGCCGGCCCGGAGCGCCGGCCGCGACAGCATGCGCTGGGTCGCCGGGCTCCTGCGCACCGCGTTCCCGGACCTGCGCGTGACGGTCGAGGACATCGTGACCGTGGGCGACCGGACGTGGGCGCGGGTGCGCTACCGGGGCACGAACAGCGGCCAGTTCATGGACTCGGCGCCCACGGGCCGGTACGCGGAGTGGGACGGGGTCTCGATCTGCCGCTACGCCGGCGGCCGGCTGGTCGAGCACTGGGGCGTCGTGGACCGGCTGAGCGGCCTGCAGCAGCTCGGCCTGGCCGGCCGGCCCGGCGCCCACTGAACACGCACTGAGCGGAGGGAGCGCCAAATGGCGGAGAAGTTGCAGGACACGACGGACGTCCAGCCCGGCCAGCACGACGTGCATCGCCTGATGACCATGGTCCGCGGCTACATGGACGCGCAGGTCGTCAGGGCGGTCGCCCGGCTCGGTCTCGCGGACCACCTGGCCGCGGGGCCGCTGGACCTCGACGCGCTGACGGGGCTGCTGGACGCGAACCGGGACGCGCTGGCGCGCTTCCTCGACGCCTGCGTCGCGCTGGGCCTGGTGGAGCGGGCCGGCGATCGCTACGCGATCACGCCGCTGGGCGCCCTGCTCAGGTCGGACGGCTGGTCGGTGCGCGACATGGTGCTGGCCTCGACCGGGCCGGCGCTGTACTACCCCTGGGCCCGGCTCGACGCGGCGGTCCGCACGGGGCACGCGCAGATGCGGGAGGCCGTCGGCCTGGAGCTCTGGGAGTACCTGCGCAGCAACCGCGAGGAGGGCGAGATCTTCGCCCGGTGGATGGGCGGCATGACGGCCGACGCCGGCCGCGTGGTCGTCGAGTCCTGCGACATGGCGCGGTTCCGCCAGATCGTGGACGTCGGCGGCAGCCACGGCGTGCTGCTGGCGTGGCTCCTGGCGGCGGCGCCGGACGCCCACGGCGTGCTGTTCGACCGGCCCGAGGTCATCCCGGACGCGACGCGGGCGATCGCGGAGCAGGGCCTGTCCGACCGGGTGACGCTGGTCGCCGGCGACTTCCTGGAGCAGGTCCCGGCCGGCGCCGACCTGTACGTGCTCAAGTCCGTGCTGTGCGACTGGGACGACGAGCACTGCGCCCGCATCCTGGCGAGCTGCCACGCGGCGGCGCCGGCCGGCGCCACCCTGCTGGTGGTGGACCGCGTCCGGCCCGACGACCCCGGCTCGTTCCTGCACGTGACCGACATCGGGATGCTGGCGTACAGCGGCGGCAGCTTCCGCCGGGAGGAGCACCTGCGCGAGCTGGTCGAGAGGGCGGGCTTCGACGTCCGGAGCGTCCGCTCGAGCGCGTCCAAGAGCGTGCCCTGGACCGTGCTGGAGGCGCGCCGGGTCTGACGCGGGGGCCCTCGCCGAACGGCTCGGGCTGTCCGCGCGGCGCGCTCAGGTCGGCCAGACGGTCGCCGCCGTCCGCGACGCTCACGACCCGGTCCTCTCCGGCCCCGCGGGCAGGGTGGCGAAGGGGGCCGCTGACAGGAGGCCCGGGGTAGGGCCCCGCCGAGCGACCCCCTCCGCTACGAGATCGCCGGTCCGAATGCCGTGCTGCCGCGGTAGGTCGCCGTCCCCGCGAACGTCGCCGTGTAGCCGCCCTTCAGCAGGATGGCCAGCACCCCGGCCACGCCGTTGCACGTGGCCACGCCCGCGCTGTTCGTCGTGGCCGAGCACAGGAACGTCCCGCCCGCGGTCATCGTGATCGTCTGGCCCGGGACCGGCGCCCCCGTGTCCGTCCGCGTCAGGGTGGCCGACAGGTTGAGCAGGGTCAGCCGGAGCGGGTTCAGGCCCAGCACGGCCGGCGCCGCCTTCAGCGTCGTCGCCGTCTGCTGCACCACCTCGCTCACCGGGGCGGACGTGCTGCCCGCGAAGTTGGGGTCGCCCTGGTACGCCGCCTTCAGGGTGTGCGTGCCGCTGCTCAGCGTCGTCGTGGAGAGGCTCGCGTGGCCGCCGCTCAGCGGCGCCGTGCCGAGCTGCGTGGCGCCGTCGAAGAACGCCACCGTCCCGGTCGGCGTGCCCGCCCCCGGCGCGACGACCGCCACCGCCGCCGTGAGCGTCACGGCCTGGCCGGGCGTGGCCGGCGACGGGCTGGCGGTCAGAGATGACGTCGTCGCCGCCTTGTTCACCTGCTGGGCGAGCGCCGGCGACGTCGAACTCGCGTACACGCCCGAGCCGGCGTACACCGCCGTCAGCGAGTGGCCGCCCACCGCCAGCCCCGGCACCGTCAGCGTCGCCACGTCCGGGCTCCCGCCATTCAGCGTGGCGCTGCCGATCTGCGTGCTGCCGTCGGAGAACGCCACGGTGCCGGCCGGCTGGCCCGCCCCGGAGCCGCTCACCGTCGCGGTCAGCGTGACCGGCTGCCCGAAGACCGGCGGGTTCGCCGACGAGGCCAGCGCCGTCGTGGTCCCGGCCATCGCGAACACGACGTCCACCCAGTAGTTGTTGGCGCTGAACGTCTGCGTCGGGAACTGCGTGCCGCCGTACGCGAACACCCCGTTGAAGCCGGCCGGGGCGTGCAGCGGCCACGAGTCGACCTGCTTCGTGTAGTAGCCGACGTCCGACGAGTAGAACCCGCTCGTCGTGTGGTACGAGGCGACGTAGACCGTGTGCGACTGGATCGACACCGGCGCCCCGAACGTCAGCGTCTGCCAGCCGCTGGCGGTCTCGTTCGTGAACGTGCCGGTCGCCAGCAGGGTCCCGGTCGCCGTCCACAGGTTGCCGACGTGCGCGCCGGTGTTGCCGCTGCCCTTGTAGAACGAGACGCCGGTGACCGTGCCCGCCACGTCCGACGTGAACCGCACGCCGACCTCGACGGCGTTCGAGTCCTGCGAGCTGGGGGTGCCGGGGACCGGCAGGCTCGGGAACAGCGAGCACGGGCAGGCCGGCGGCGTCACGGTGACGGTCACGCCGGCCGACGGGGTCTCCAGGTTGCCGCTGTCGTCCACCGCGCGGCTGCGCAGGGCGGTCGGGCCCGGCGCGCCGGGCGTCCACGCGTACGTCCAGCTCGTGGTGCCCGAGGCCCTGTGCCAGGTCGCGCCGCCGTCCGCCGAGACCTCCACCCCGGCGACGGCCCCGCCCACGTCGGACGCGGTGCCGCTGACCGTCACCTGGGACCCGCTGGCCACCGTGGCCCCGGCCGCCGGCGCCGTGACCGCGGAGGTGGGCGCCGTGGTGTCCGTCGAGGCGGTGGCCGCGACCAGGCCCGACTGCAGCGTGGCCGGCTGGACGCCCATGTCGGCCAGCAGGTTGACCGTCGCCTGCTGCATGTTGCGGTCGGCCGTGACGGGCCCGAAGTCGGGGACGCTGTCGTGGCCGAGGACGTCGAGGCCCCATGCCCACTGCACGGTGGCGGCGCTGAACACGAGCGCGCCGCTCGCGGCCCGGTACAGCGTCAGGCTGTGGGTGGCGCTGCCCGGCCCGTAGCTGACGCCGTAGTCGCGGATCTTCTGCGGCACGCTGACCGGGGTCGCCGAGAGGTCGAACAGGCCCGCCGGCCGGGAGCCGTTGTCGAGGTCCTCGTCCCACTCGTACCCGATCGTGTTGGAGCCCAGGGTGACCGTCTGGCCGGCGGTCAGGCCGGCGATGGCGGTGTTGCGCCAGAAGCGGAGCCCGGCGAAGTCGCTGCCGACCACCGGCGCCGCCGAGCCCCGGTTGACGGTGAAGATCGTGCCCAGGACCGCGTTCTCGGGCTGGCCGCCGTCGGCCGGCGGGCTCCAGCGCGGGTCGCGCCAGGAGCCGGTCCACGTCGGCGGGTCCTGGGGATCGAGCACCCGCTGGTCGAGCGACTCCTTGTACGTGACCAGCGTCCGGTAGGGCGTGCCCGAGCCGTCGATCGAGCTCTCCCAGCGGATCTTCCAGAAGCTCGTGTTGCCGGTGAAGAAGGCCATGCCGACGCCCGCGTCGCGGGCGGCCAGGACCGCCGACCGCTCGCCGGCGGACCAGTACTCGTCGTGGCCGGACGTCAGGAAGACCTTGTGCTGCTCGAGCAGCGCCGGCGCTCGCTCGACGTCCACCGTCGAGGTGTAGCTGACGTCGTAGCCGTTGGCCTCCAGCCACTTGATCATCGGGTACTCGGCGTACAGCGGCCCGTTGACCGTGCCGAAGCCGGCGCTCTCCGAGCGGTTGTTGAAGGGCCGGTTGTAGCTGACCTTGTAGGCGCGGCCGTTGGAGCTCGGCGCCGAGCCGTAGTAGACGCTGTTGCCGCCGTAGTCGTTGTACGCCTCCCAGGTCGTGTCGTTGGTCCGGAACAGGACGTCGGAGGCGGCGGCGTCGTCGCGGACCACGAACCAGATCTGGCTGGCGGCGCCCGTGCCGTTGTCGGCGACCCGGGCGAAGTAGAGGCCGGAGACGGCGGTGGTGGGGACGGTCCAGGAGGCGGACACCGCCCAGTTGCCGCAGTCGATCAGGCCGGTCGGGGCGTCGGTCAGGCAGGCCGGCTGCGACTGGGGGAGCGCGGCCGAGGGCTGGACGGTGGCGATCTGGCGGGCGCCGTTGTTCTGGTAGTAGCCGAGGCGGTAGATCGTCAGCGAGTAGTCGGTGGACGCGGTGTTGATCTTGAAGGAGACCGTGCCGCCGACGTCGACGCTGATGTCGGTGGCGAAGCCCTGGATGCCGGGGTCGCCGGCGCCGCTGACGCTCCACACCGACTGCGGCGTGCCCGGCTGCGCGTTCTCGCAGGGGATCGGGTTGACGTTCGCGACCGAGCAGGGGTCAACCGCCCGGACGGTCCGCACCGCGAGCGGCGCGTTCGAGACGGCGACCACCGCGACCAGCAGCAGGAGCGAGCGCTTGCCGACCACGTGGAGGGGACGCAGCTGACCAGCCATTGGGCACGATCGTGGGCGTGCGCGTGGGGGTTGTGCATGGGTCGGATCGCACGGCCGAACGCTCCGCGCCCATGGCGGGCAGGCGCATGTCCCGCCGCCCTCAGTAAGCTCTGCACCCATGTCAGCCCCGCTCTGGGAATGGCTGCGCGAGCGCGCGGTCGAGATCCACGTCGCGGACCACCTCTGCGAGCGCATCCGCCGCGGCGACCAGCTCCGCGTCAAGCTCGGCCTGGACCCGACCGCGCCGGACATCCACGTCGGCCACCTGGTGGTCCTCGACACGCTGCGCGCGTTCCAGGACGCCGGCCACACGGTCGTGGTGATCATCGGCGACTACACCGCGCGGATCGGCGATCCGAGCGGCCGCTCGGGCACGCGGCCGGTCCTGAGCCGCGAGGAGGTCGCCGCCAACGCGCGGACCTACTTCGACCAGGTCTTCAAGGTGCTCGACCCGGAGCGGACCGAGGTCCACGGCAACTCCGAGTGGCTCGACGAGATGTCGGCGGCCGACATCCTGCGCCTGCTCGGCAAGCAGACGCTGCAGTCGGTGCTGCAGCGGGAGGACTTCGCCGAGCGGCTGCGCGAGGGCAACCCGATCGGCGCCCACGAGATCCTGTACCCGTTCAACCAGGCGTACGACTCGGTGGCGATCCAGGCCGACGTCGAGATCGGCGGCACCGACCAGCTGTTCAACCTGCTGTTCGGCCGCGAGATCCAGCGCGGGTACGGGCAGGAGCCGCAGGACGTCGCCGTCTTCCCGCTGCTGGAGGGCCCGGACGGGGTCCGGAAGATGAGCAAGTCGCTCGGCAACTACATCGGCATCTCGGAGCCGCCGGCCGCGATCTACGGCAAGACGATGTCGATCCCGGACGCGCTGACGGAGAAGTACCTGCGCCTGATCTCGGCCCTGACGCCGGACGAGGTGGGGCGGGCGCTGGCGCTCGGCCCCCGCGACGCCAAGGCGGCGCTGGCCCGGCGGCTCGTCGGGCGCCTGCACGGCGAGGAGGCGGCGGCGCAGGCGGAGGAGGACTGGGATCGCCACGTCCCGCTCCCGACCCTCCTCCACGACGTGCTGGGCTGGGCCCCGACCCGGAAGAAGGCGTTCGAGCAGATCCGGACGGGGGCGGTCCGCGTCAACGGGGAGACGGCGGACGAGCAGCGGGCGGTGGCCGACGGCGACCTGGTCCAGGTCGGGCGCAAGCGGGTCGTGCGGGTGACGGCCAAAGCCTGAGCGGCCGGGCCGCCGCGGCCCGCCGAGACGGCCCGGAGACGCGCCGGCTGGCGGCCGGCGGTCACCGTTCGGGCGATGAGGCTCCTGGTCACCGGCGGCGCCGGGTTCATCGGGTCGCACTTCGTCCGGACCGTCGTGGACGGCACCCGCGAGGAGCTGGCCGGGGCGGCCGTGACCGTCCTCGACAAGCTCACGTACTCCGGCAACCGGGCCAACCTGGCGCCGGTGGCGGACAGCCCGCGCCTCTGCTTCGTCGAGGGCGACGTCTGCGACGAGGCGCTGCTGGACGACCTGGTCCCGGGCCACGACGCGATCGTCCACTTCGCGGCCGAGTCGCACGTGGACCGGTCGATCGCGCGCGCGGCGCCCTTCGTGGTGACCAACGTGCTGGGCACCCGGGCGCTGCTGGACGCGGCGCTGCGCCACCGCACGCGCCGGTTCGTCCACGTCTCGACCGACGAGGTCTACGGCTCGATCGACCGCGGCTCGTGGACCGAGGAGTCGCAGGTGGCGCCCAACTCGCCGTACTCCGCCTCGAAGGCCGCGTCCGACCTCCTGGCGCTGGCGTACCACCGGACCCACGGCCTCGACGTCGTCGTCACCCGGGCCTCGAACACGTACGGGCCGTACCAGTTCCCCGAGAAGGTGGTCCCGCTGTTCGTGACCAACCTGCTCGACGGCCGCACGGTGCCGCTCTACGGCGACGGCGGCAACGCGCGCGACTGGCTGCACGTGGACGACCACTGCCGGGGCGTCGCCCTGGCGCTGGCCGGCGGCAGGGCGGGCCGGGTGTACCACGTCGGCGGCGGCGTCGAGCTGACCAACGTGGAGCTGACCGCGCGCCTGCTGGCCGCCTGCGGCGCGGGCTGGGACCGCGTCGAGCGGGTGGCGGACCGGCCGGGCCACGACCGCCGCTACTCGCTCGACTGGAGCCGGGCGGCGGCCGAGCTGTGCTACGAGCCGCGCGTGGACTTCGGCGCCGGCCTGGAGGAGACGGTCCGGTGGTACGCGTGCAACCGGCCCTGGTGGGAGCCGCTGCGGACCCGCCGGGAGGCCCGGTGATGCGCGGCATCGTGCTCGCGGGCGGCACCGGGACCCGGCTCTGGCCGGTGACCAGGGCCATCTCCAAGCAGCTCATGCCGGTGTTCGACAAGCCGATGGTCTACTACCCGCTCTCGACGCTGGTGATGGCGGGGATCTCGGAGATCCTGATCGTGACCCGGCCCGACGAGCGGCCGCAGTTCCAGCGCCTGCTGGGCGACGGGTCGCAGCTCGGCCTGTGCCTGCGGTACGTGGGCCAGGAGCGGCCGGACGGCATCGCCCGGGCGTTCCTGCTCGGCGCGGACTTCCTCGGGGACCAGCCGGTCGCGCTGATCCTGGGCGACAACATCTTCCACGGCTCGGGGTTGGGGCGGATGCTGCGCCGGAACGCTGCGGTCAGCGGCGGCCGGGTCTTCGCGTACCCCGTGGCGAACCCGCGCGAGTACGGCGTGGTCGAGTTCGACGCGACCGGCCGCGTGCTGAGCCTGGAGGAGAAGCCGGAGCGGCCCCGCTCCCGCTACGCGGTGCCGGGTCTGTACTTCTACGACAACCGCGTCGTCGAGATCGCCCGCGGGCTGCGGCCCAGCCCGCGCGGCGAGCTGGAGATCACCGACGTCAACGCGTGCTACCTGCGCCGCGGCGAGCTCCAGGTCACGGTGCTCGCGAGGTCCACCGCGTGGCTGGACACCGGCACGTTCGGCTCGATGGTGCAGGCCGCCGAGTACGTCCGCGTGATCGAGGAGCGGCAGGGCCTGAAGATCGGCTGCCTCGAGGAGGTGGCGTGGCGGGCCGGCCTGATCGACGACCAGCAGCTCCGCCGCCTGGCCCGCCCCATGACCGAGAGCGGCTACGGCACGTACCTGCTCCGCCTGCTGGAGGGCCCGGACCCCACCGCCTGAGTGCCGGGGGCGGAGCATTCGGCATCTACCCCGGCGTGGCCAGTTCATGGGGTGGCGGTCTCACGGCAGACCCGCTGCCGGCCCGAGCTGCTTACGCCCGGAACCCGGCCTCGCGATCCCGGCGCAGCGACGTGCGGATCGCCTCCAGCTGGCGGTCCACCTCCGCGTCCGTCAGGGTGCGGTCGGGGTGGCGGAACGTCAGCGCGAACGCGACGCTCTTGTTGCCCTCGGCGACCTGGCTGCCGCGGTACTCGTCGAACGCCTGGGCCCGCTCCAGCAGCTCGCCGCCCGCCTCCTCGATCAGGTCGCGGTTGACGGCCGGGAAGCGGGGCATCGGCCGGGCCCGGCGCGGGAGGTCGATCGCCAGCACCGGCTCGAGGTGGATCTCCAGCCCGACTGCGCGGCCCTCCAGGTCGAACTCCTCCGCGATCGACGGGTGCAGCTCGCCGAGGTGCCCGACGTCCTGGCCGCAGACGACCACCCGGGCGCAGCGGCCGGGGTGGAACAGGGTCGCACGGTCCCGCTCGTACGACTCCTCGACCGGCGCCAGCGAGTCCAGCGCCCGCTCCAAGGCGCCCTCGAGCTCCAGGAACGCGCGGCGCGCGGCCTCCGGCCCGCCCAGGCCCGAGCGGACCACCGCCAGCCGCACCGGCTCCTCGGGCTGGCCCTGCGGCCGGTGCGGGCTCCGCAGGTACGCGCGTCCGATCTCGAACACGGCCACCGCCGGCCGCCCGTGGTTGCGGTTGTGCCTGGCCACCGCCAGCAGCGAGGGCAGGAGCGCCGTCCGCAGCGTGTCCTGGTCGTCCGAGACCGGGTTCAGCACCCGCATCGCCCGCTCGCCCAGCTCCAGGCGGTCCAGCAGCACGCCCGACGTCAGGGCCGGCGTCACGACCTCCGTGAAGCCGGCCCCGGCCAGCGCGTGGCGCACCTCGTCGAGCCGGCGCTCCTGGCCCGGCGTCGCCGGCCGCCACGTGTCACGCCGGTGGCCCGGCAGGGTGGCCGGCACGTTCCCGTACCCGTGCATGCGGCCGATCTCCTCGGCCACGTCCTCGGGGATGCCCACGTCCAGCCGGTAGACCGGCGGCAGCAGGTCCCACTCCCCGTCGTCCTGGACCCGGACCTGGAAGTCCAGGCGCCGGAGGATCGACTCCATCTCCTGGAGCGGCACGTGGACCCCGAGCACCGCGTCCACCTGGGCGGGCCGGAAGCGCACGCGCGCCGGCTCCTGCGGCCGCGGGTAGACGTCCGCCCACTCCACGTGGACCCGCCCGCCGGCGATCTCGGCCAGCAGCATCGCCGCCCGCCGGGCGCCGGCCAGCGCCAGCTCCGGCGAGATGCCCTTCTCGAACCGCGCCGACGCCTCCGTGCGCAGCTTCAGCGCCCGGCTCGTGGCACGCACGTTCACGCCGTCGAAGTTGGCCGCCTCGAGCAGGAGATCCGTGGTCCCGTCCGTCACGGCCGTCTCCTCGCCGCCGATGACGCCGGCCAGCGCGACCGGGCGCTCCGCGTCCGCGATGACCAGGATGTCGGGCGTCACCGCCCGCGTCTCGCCGTCCAGGCAGAGCAGGCGCTCGCCGGGCCGGCCGCGGCGGACGACGATCCGGCGCCCGCACAGCGTGCTCAGGTCGAACGCGTGCAGCGGCTGCCCGTACTCCAGCGCGACGTAGTTGGTCACGTCCACCACGTTGTTGATCGGCCGGACGCCGGTCGCGAACAGGCGCCGCCGCAGCCAGAGCGGCGACGGGCCGACGCGGACGCCGGTGATCGGCGCCCCGATGTAGCGCCGGCACAGGTCCGGCGCCTCGATGCTCACGTCGATCAGGTCGGTGCCCGGCGGCTCCACCCCGCCGGTGAACGGCGGCATGAAGTCGCGGCCCAGGCTGCGGCCCAGCGCCGCGGCCAGCTCCCGGGCCAGGCCCAGGTGCCCGAGGCAGTCCGGCCGGTTGGGCGTGACCTCGACCTCGAAGATCGCGTCGCTCGGGATCAGCTCCTCCAGCGGCTGCCCGGGCCGGCCCTCGTCGAGCAGCAGGATGCCGTCCTCGGCGGCCGGGAGCTTCAGCTCCTCCGCCGAGCAGAGCATGCCCCGGGCGTCGGCGCCGGCGATCTTCGCGTCCCGGACGGTGATGCCGCTGGGCACGGTGGTCCCGGGCAGCGCCACCGGCACCAGCGAGCCCGGCACCGCGTTGCTGGCGCCGGCCACGATCTGGCGCACGTGGTCGCCCATGTCCACCTGGTGGATCCACAGCGGCTTGTTGGAGCGGGGATGCGGCTCCTGGGACACGATGCGCCCGACCAGGATCAGCGACAGGTCGATCAGCACGACCTCGTCCACGTTCCAGCCGGTCATCGTCAGGACCTCGGCCGCCTGGTGCGGGGGCACGTCGCGG
Organism: Chloroflexota bacterium; assembly: GCA_005880175.1. The sequence continues at coordinate 19,013 of VBJR01000152.1, read as the reverse complement.
ATCCCCGCCAGGTCGCGGAGCCACTCGTAGGAAACCTTCATCCCAGCTGCTCCAGGAAGCGCATGTCGTTCTCGTAGAAGAGGCGGATGTCGTCCACGTCGTAGCGGAGCATCGCGATCCGCTCGATGCCGAAGCCCCAGGCGAAGCCGGTCCACCGCTCGGGGTCCACGCCGCCGTTGCGGAGCACGTTGGGGTGCACCATGCCGCAGCCGCCGACCTCCAGCCAGCCCGTGCGGCCGCAGCTCCGGCAGCCGCCGCCGTCGCAGACGCCGCAGGACAGGTCGAACTCGAAGCTGGGCTCCGTGTACGGGAAGTACGTGGGCCGGATGCGGATGCGCCGGTCGGCGCCCCACATCGACTGGGCGAAGTACAGGATCGTGCCCTTCAGGTCGCCGACGGTGATGCCCTCGTCGACCGCCAGCGCCTCGACCTGCATGAACTGCGCCAGGTGCGACGGGTCGGTCGCGTCGCGGCGGTAGCAGCGGCCGGGGATGATCACGTACATCGGCGGCTCCTTCAGCCGCTCCATCGACCGGATCTGCATCGGGGAGGTGTGCGTGCGCAGCAGCAGGTCCTCGGACTGGTTGAAGAAGAACGTGTCCTGCATGTCGCGCGCGGCGTGGCCCCTGGCCAGGTTCAGCGCCTCGAAGTTGTACCAGTCCGTCTCCACCTCGGGCCCCAGCTCGACGTGGTAGCCCATCGACTCCATGATCGTCTCGATCTCGCGCTGCGCCACCGTCAGCACGTGCAGGCGGCCCTCGTCCGGTGGGCGGCCGGGGAACGTGACGTCGATCGCCTCGGTCTCGGCCAGGTCGGCCAGGCGCTCGGTCTCGAGCGCGCTCGTCCGCTCGGTCAGCGCGTCCGTGATCGCGGACTTGGCGCGGTTGAAGGCCTGGCCGGCGGCGGAGCGCTCCTCCCGGGGAAGCGTCGCAAACGTGCGCGTGACCGCCTGCAGCTCGCTCTTCGTGCCGAGGAACTCGACGCGAAGCCGCTCCAGCTCCTCCAGGTCCCGCGCGGCGGCGATCGCCGCCAGCGCCCGCTCAGCGATGGCCGCGGGTGCGCTCACTTCCAGACCAACCTCCGACGAACTTCGAACAGGAGAACGGCCGCCGCGGCGGCGACGTTCAGGGACTCGACGCCCGGCGCCATGGGAACGGTGACCAACTCTAGATCGTCGCGGCGGAGCCCGTGGGCCTCGCTGCCGAACGCCAGCAGGCCGGTCGCCGGCAGGTCCGCCTCGTCGTACGGGCGGCCCCCGGCGGCCGCGGCGCCGCAGCCGGCGACGCCGGACAGGTCGGCCCAGGAGCCCCGGGCCACGGCCAGGCGCAGGACGGCGCCCGCGGACGCCCGCACGGCCTTGGCGCCGAACGGGTCGGCGCTGCCGTCGAGGACGGCGACGGCCGGCGCGCCGGCGGCCGCGGCCGTCCGGCAGACCGTGCCCACGTTGCCCGGGTCCTGCAGGCCGTCGAGGACGACCAGCGGCCAGCCCGCCGCCCTGGCCGCGGCCAGGGCGACCGGCATCGGCACCTCGTCCCGGCGCGCGATCGCCAGCACGCCCTGCGGCGTGACCGTCTGGCTGGCGGCGCCGAACGCCCGCTCGCCGAGCGTCACGACCCGGTCGGCCGGGGCCTCGAACCGCACGCCCGCGCGCAGGACGAGCACCTCCAGGCGCACGCCGCTGGCGACGGCCTCCGTGACCACACGCGGGCCTTCGAGGAGCACCTCACCCGGCTCACGCCTGCGGCCGAGCCGCCGCAGCCTGCGGACCAGCTGGTTGTCGGGGCTTTCGAGCGGCTGGCTAGAGGTGGTTCCGGGCAACCTCCACCAGCCGCGTAAAGGAGCCCCGGTCGCGCACCGCCAACTCAGCGAGCATCTTCCGGTCGATCTCTACCCCGGCCTGGCGGAGTCCGTACATGAGCCGATTGTAGGGCAGGCCCTCCAGCCGCGCCGCCGCGTTGATGCGCGCGATCCACAGGCGGCGGAAGTCCCGCTTGCGCGCGCGGCGGTCGCGGAAGGCGTAGGCGAGCGAGTGCAGCACGGCCTCGTTGGCCGGCTTGAACAGCAGCTTCCGCGAGTAGCGGAAGCCCTTGGCCCGCTCCAGGATGGTCCTGTGCTTGCGATGGGCGACGACGCCCCGCTTGACCCGTGCCACGCCTAGACCCCGAGCCCGCGCCGAACCGCCTTGACGTCAGCGGCATCGACGAGATGGGCCTGCCGGAAATCACGCTTCCGCTTGGCGGACTTGTGCTCCAGCAGATGGCTCTTCCAGGCGTGCTTCCTCATCAGCTTCCCGTTCCGCGTGACGCGGATCCGGTCACTGAGGCCCTTGCGCGTCTTGAGCTTAGGCACTTTGTGAAGCCTCCTTGCGCTGCGGTGCTGCGACTGCCGCAGCGGCGGGCACCGGGGCCGCCGGCTGCGGTTTGGTCTCTGGTTTGGTCTCCAGTTTGATCTCGGGCTTGGGCTGCGGCTTGTGCAGCGGGGCCAGGATCATGAACAGGTTGCGGCCCTCCATGATCGGCTGGCGCTCGATGACGGCCACGTCCTTGGCGGCGTCGGCCACCCGGTCGAGCAGCCGCCGGCCGATGTCCTGGTGGACCATCTCCCGGCCGCGGAACATGATCGTGACCTTGACCTTCTCGCCCTGCTCGAGGAACATCTCCTTGAGCTTGATGACGTTCTGACGCCGCCGCTGGTCCTTCTCCCGCTTGATCGTCTCGAACTTGTACCGGCCATAGTCGAGCAACCGGCACACTGGCGGGCTGGCCTGCGGCGCGACCTCTACGAGGTCGACACCCTTCTCTCTCGCGATCCGCTGAGCCGTGTCGATGCTCAGGACGCCCAGCTGGTTGTCCTTGTCATCGATGAGGCGAACCTCCTGGGCGCGGATCTGTTCGTTGATCCGAAGCTCCTTAAACGGGATGGGCCGCTCCCTCAGACGTGTTCAGAGTGTTCGTTTTCTCCTTCGTCAAAACCAAAAAACGGACGGCTGCCGTGCCATCCGCTCACGGACAACTGGTGGAGCGCTCCTCCTGATTCCCTGCGCAGGCCGGGACGGCACCCCGGCTCCGGGTACCAGGCGATGCTGCTCGCGAGTGCGGATCTTACCAAAGCGCGGGCGCGACGACTACTCTTCAATCAGGGGTGCGTGTCCTTTGGGTCGTCTTCCTGATCGTGACGGCCGCGTGCGGGCCGTTCGGCGGCGCCTCGGACCGCGGGCCGGGGGGCGGTGCCGGGGCGGGCCACGCCCGGGCCACCCCCACGCCGGGCCGGCCGGCCGGCCCCGCCGCCGTCCTCCTCCAGCTCGCCTCGCCCGGCTCGTACGCCGTCAGCCTGGTGTTCGACGACGGCCAGGTGGTCGGCCCGATCACGGCCCGCCTGCGCAGCTTCGCGCCGGCGCTGGGCGGCGCGGCGTCGGTCACGCTTCCCGTCTTCAGCGCGTCCGGCTCGCGCCTGTACTACCTGGACGGTGACGACACGGTCCGCTACGTGGACCGCGACGGCACCCGGGGCAGCGCCGGCCACGTGCCCGGCGGCCCCCACGCCCAGGCGGGCTTCGCGGTCAGCCCCGACGACCTCCGGATCGCCGTCGCGACCGTGGACTACACGTCGAGCCCGCCGGCCACCCGGCTGTACGTGGAGGACGTCGCGGGCGGCGCCAACCACGTGGAGCTGCCGTTCCCCGTCGGCGCCGACGTGTGGCCGGTGGGGTGGCACGGCGCCCAGCTGGTCGTCGCGGTGGGCGCGGCGCCGACGCAGAGCGTGGCCGGGAACCCGTACGGCACGTTCGCCGGCTACCAGGTGATCGACCCCACGAGCGGCGCCCGGCTGGGCGCGGTGGCCTGCGACCCGGCGGGCACCCTGACGCCGGCGGGCACGGCCTGCCTGGTCGGCGGCACGCCGCTCCAGGTGGAGGACTTCTCCGGCCGGACGCGGTCGCTGGCCAGCACGCCGGCCACCGTGGTCAGCGCGGCGGAGGCGCCGGACGGGGCCCGGGTCGCGTTCTGCTGCTCGGACGGCCTGCTGCAGCTCTGGGACGTCGCGGACGGCTCGGTCGCGAGCCTGGGCCCGGCCGACAGCCCGGACCTCGGCTGGATCGACGGCACGCACCTGCTGATCTCGGACCGGCTCGCCGACCACCCGCGGGTCATGGACGTCGCGGCGGGCACGTCGCTGCCGGCGGCGACGGGCCCGGGCCGGGTGGTGGCGAGGGTGCCGGGCGGGCTCTAGCGGCGACCGCTGGCACATCCGCCGGCGGATGGCCCTCCGTGATGCCCTGCCATGGGTCTGCTCGCCCGCCCGGTTGCGGACCTGGACCGTTCCCGCCTCCGCCTCGCGGCCGCCGACCACCGCCATGTACGGCACCCGGCGCGTCCGCGCCTCGGCGATCTTCCGGCCCACCCGCTCGGGCCGCGCGTCCAGGTCCACCCGGATCCGGGCTTTGCGCAGCCGCGCCGCCACCTGCTCGGCGTACGGCACGTGCGCGTCCGTGATCGGCAGGACGGCCACCTGCTGCGGCGCCAGCCAGGTCGGGAACGCGCCCGCGTACTGCTCGATCAGGTACGCGATCATCCGCTCCATCGCGCCGAACGCGCCCCGGTGGACCATGATCGGCCGCTGCCGCGAACCGTCCGCCGCCACGTACTCCAGCCCGAACCGCTCCGGCAGCTGGAAGTCCACCTGCACCGTGTTGTTGGTGAACTCGCGCCGCTGCGCGTCGCGGACCTGGAAGTCGATCTTGGGGCCATAGAACGCGGCGTCGCCCACGCCCAGCTCGTACGTCTCGCCGATCGCGTCCAGCCCGCCGATCAGCGCCGCCTCGGCGTTGGCCCACTGCTCGTCGCTGCCGACGTACTTGGCCTTGTCCGGGTCCCGCACCGACAGCCGGTACCGGTAGTCCGTGACGCCGAGGGTCGCCATGAAGTAGCGGCACAGGTCGATGACGCTGACGATCTCGGCGTGGAGCTGCTCCGGCGTGCAGAAGATGTGGGCGTCGTTGAGCGCGAACGAGCGCACGCGGATCATGCCCATCAGCTCGCCGGACTTCTCCCAGCGGTAGTTGTTGCCGATCTCGGCGATGCGCACCGGCAGGTCCCGGTAGCTGCGCAGGTCCGACTCGTACACGAGGATGTGGTGCGGGCAGTTCATCGGCCGCAGCTCCAGCTCCTCGCCGTTGTCCGCCCGCATCGGCGGGTACATCGAGTCGTGGTACCGCTCCCAGTGGCCGCTCTGCCGGTACAGGTCGAGCTTGCCCACGACCGGCGTCACCACGTGCTGGTAGCCGCGGTCCAGCTCCTCGTCGACGATCCAGCGCTCCAGCTCGCGGCGGATCGTCGCCCCGTTGGGCAGCCAGAGGACGTTGCCCTGGCCCGACCGCTCGTCGAGCGCGAAGATCCTGAGCTCGCGGCCCAGCCGCTTGTGGTCCCGCGTCTCCGCCTCGGCCAGCGCCTGGAGGTACTCGTCGAGCTCCTCCCTCGTGGGCCAGGCCGTGCCGTAGACGCGGCTGAGCTGCGGGTTGCGCTCGTCGCCCAGCCAGTAGGCGCCGGCCACGCGCATCAGCTTGAACGCGGGGATGTCGCCGGCCGAGCCCACGTGGGGGCCGCGGCAGAGGTCCAGGAAGTCCCCGGTCCTGTACGTGCTGACCAGCTCGGCCGGGTCGGCCTTCCGGTTGATCCAGTACAGCTTGTACGGCTGGTCCAGCTGCTCGAAGCGCATGATCGCCTCGGAGTGCGGGATCAGCTCCTGCTGGAAGCGGTCGCCCCGCGCCACGATCTCGCCCATCTTCTTCTCGATGGGCTCGAGGTCGTCCTCGCTCAGGGGACGGGGCACGTCGAAGTCGTAGTAGAAGCCGTTCTCGACCGGTGGCCCGCCGGCGTACTTGGCGCCCGGGAAGAGCTCGGTCACGGCGGCGGCCAGCACGTGCGCCGTCGAGTGGCGAAGGACGTAGAGCGGGTCGTCTGAGACCTCGGCGTCGTACTCGGCCATGGGCCACCAAGTATATGGAGGGCCCCGTGGGCGGCGGCCGTGCTGGCGGGAGGACCAAGATTGTCTGCGGTGCATCTCGACATCCGCGCCATCGCAGACGCCATCGGCTACCCGGCGGCCGGCCTGGGCATCCTGATCGAGAGCGCCGGCATCCCGTTCCCGGGCGAGACGATGCTGCTCGCGGTGGCCGCGTACGCCGCGCTCGGCCACCTCGACATCCGCCTGGTCGTCGTGATCGGCGCCGTCGGGGCCCTCGCCGGCGCGAACGTCGGCTACGGGCCACTTCGCCCGCTCCGAGCTGTTCTTCGCCCGCTACGGCGCCGTCACGGTCCTGTTCGCCCGCTTCGTGATCGGGCTGCGGACGTGGGCGTCGGTGATGGCCGGCATGTCGCACATGCCGTTCTGGACGTTCCAGCTGTTCAGCGCCGTCGGGGGCGTGGCCTGGGCGATCCTGATCGGGACCATCGGATACACGCTGGGCACCAACTGGGGCCTGGTCGAGCGCCTGATCGGCTACCTCGGGATCGGCGGCCTGGCGGTCGTCGCCGCGGTCATCGCGGGGGCGCTCCTGATTCGAAGAAGCGCCGCGCGTACCTGACGACCGCCGCCCCCGCGCCCACGAGGACCAGGCCCAGGCCCGCGATCACGTGGTTGATGCCGAACCAGTCCGAGAGCGCGGCGGTGAGCAGGACGGGCAGGGCAGTCACCCCGTTGACGACCATGAACAGCAGGGAGAAGATGCGCCCCCGCACGCCGTCCGACGTGTTCTCCATCAGGTAGCTCAGGGCCGGGATCATCAGCACCCCGAACTCCAGGCCGAGCAGCAGGCTGAAGCCGGCGCTCACCCAGCGCGTGTACTCGTGCGCCGCGGGCACCTGCCGGAGCCCGGCGGGCACGATGGCGAGCAGCACGAGGGTCAGGCCGGTCGCGACCAGCGCACCGACCAGCAGGTGCGACGGCCGGAACCGGCGGCCGAGCTGGCCCAGGGTGGCCGCGCTCAGCAGCGCGCCGACGGTCGCCGGGACCAGGATCACGTAGCTGTCCTGGTCCTCGATCCCCAGCACCTGGCTGACGTACGCGGGCGCCAGCGTGAACATCATGAACATCACCAGCACCGCCAGCGACAGCTCCGCGAACGCCAGCAGCAGACCGGGCGAGCTGCCCAGCGCGCCGGCCCCCGCCTTGAGGTCCAGGGCGAGCTGGTGGAACGGGTGGCGGCGTTCGAGCGCCGGGTCGCGCCGGGCCAGCCGGCGGGGGATGCGCGCCATCGACGTCAGCACGCCCGCCACCCCGAACAGCACGACCGCCGTCCAGTACGGCGCGTAGATGTCGGCGCGGGACGCGATGGGCGCCAGCGCGCCGCCCAGCACCAGGGTGATGACCATGGTGCCCAGGACCATCGAGTTGGCCGCGATCAGCGCCCGCCGGGAGACGATCGTCGGTATCGCCGCCGCCTCGGCCGGGCTGAACAGCTGGCCGACCGCGGCGAACGCGAACGTGATGACCAGCAGGTGCAGGTAGTCGGAGCGCAGGCCGGGGACGAGGCCGGCGACCGGGATGAGCGCGATCAGCGCCGCCCGCAGGAAGTTGGTGCTGACCATGATCAGCTTGCGGTCGTGCCGGTCGGCGAACACGCCGGCCAGCGGCGCGATGGCGACGGCGGGCACGGTGTACGCGAGCAGCGTGACGGCCACCGGCGTGCTCCCGTGCGACAGCCGGTAGGCCAGGATGATCAGCGAGAACATCAGGAACTTGTCGGCCAGCTGGGCCGCGACCTGGGCGAACCAGACCAGCCGGAAGTCGCGGTTGCCCAGGACCGAGCGGAACCCCGTGTGCCCGGTCTCGTCCTCGGCCGCGATCGGGGCCTGGCCCCGATCCTGGGGCATTGCCATCGTTCGGCTCAGCTTAGGCCGCGGAACGCGCCGAAGGTGTTCTCCCATTCCCGGAGGGACAACGTCTCGGCGCGCCGTGACGGGTCGATCCCGATGCCGGCCAGCCGCTCGCCGGCCGCCTCGCCGGTCAGGCTCGCCACCCGGGCCAGGGCCGGCCGAAGCTGCTTGCGGCGGAACTGGAACACGGCCTCGACGAACCGGAAGAACGCGTCCAGGTCGGGCACGCGCACCGCCGGCCGCTCGCGGACCTCCAGGACGGCGAGCGCGGACGTGACCTTCGGCGGCGGCTCGAACGCCTCGGGCGGCAGCTCGAACGCCAGGCGGGGCTCGGTGAACGTCTGGACGGCGACCGTGGCCAGGCTCCAGCCGTCCAGGCCGCACCAGCGCCGGGCCACCTCCCGCTGCACGACCAGGCTGAGCCGCTTCGGCCGCGGCTCCCGGCCCAGCAGGTGCGGCACGAGCGCGCCGGTGAGGTAGTAGGGGATGTTGCCGACCACGATCTCGCCTCCCTGCGGGAAGAGCACCGCCGGGTCGATCCGCATGACATCGCCGTGCACGATCTCGGCGCCCGGCGCGGCCGCCCGGAGGCGGGGCAGCATGCGCGCGTCGAGCTCGACGGCGACCACGCGGCGGCCCAGCCGGACCAGCTCGCCGGTCAGCGTGCCCGGCCCGGCCCCGATCTCCAGGACCTCGTCCCCGGGCTCGATGCCGGCCGCGGCGACGACGCGGTCGCGCAGCTCGGGGTCGGTCAGCCAGTGCTGCCCGAGGCTCTTGCGGGCCTTCAGCCCCGGGACGCCGCGAGCCCGGGGAACAGCGTCCTCACGTTGGCCCATTCCAGCTCGGCCAGCTCCTCCACCGAGATGCCGCGCACCTCGGCCAGCGTGCGCGCGGTGTCCACCATCCAGGCCGGCCGCATCCGGCCCTCGCGGCCCCGGGGCGTGCCCCAGGGGGCGTCGGTCTCGACCAGCAGGCGGTCGGCCGGCACCCGGCTGGCGACGTCGCGCAGGTCGGCCCGGCTGCTCCGGGTCACGACGCCCGAGAACGAGATGAAGAAGCCGAGGTCCAGGAACCGGCGCGCCCAGTCCCAGTCCAGGACCCAGTAGTGCATGACACCGGTCAGGCCGGGATGGGCGCGGACCGCGTCGTAGACCGCCTCCGTGCATTCGCGGGTGTGGACGCAGACGGGCAGGCCCAGCTCCAGCGCCAGCTCGCAGCAGCCGCGGAACCACTCCTCCTGGGCGTCGTGCGGCCCCCGGTGCTCGTCGGCGTGGTCGAGGCCGACCTCCCCGATCGCGACCACGCCGGGCCGCTCCGCCAGCTCGCGCAGCAGGCCCAGGTCGGGGCCGACCTGGTTGAGCGGGTGGTGGCCGACGGCGCCCCAGACGCCCGGCCTGGTGCCCGCCCATTCGGCGACCCGGCGGCTGGTGGGCGCGTCCACGCCCATCGCGATCACGTCGGTGACGCCGGCGGCGCGGGCCTCGGCCAGGATGTCGTCCACGTCGCCCTCGACCTCCTCGAGGTGGACGTGGGTGTCGACGAGCCTCACGCCGTCCCGGTGCGCTCGCGCATGCGGTCCAGCTCCGCCTCGACCACGCTGTCGTCCAGCTTCTTGAACAGCGGGGTCGGGGCCGGCAGCGGGCGGCCGGCCGGGATCCGGCTCGGCGCCCAGCGCGGGGTCGCGTCGTACTCGCCGCCCAGCACCGCGTGGCGGACGCCGCCCTCCTCCTCGTACTCGCGCACGACCGGCTGCGGGGCGATCACGTCGTCGTAGCCGAGCAGCTCGTGCAGGCGCTGGGCGGAGAACGGCAGGAACGGCGTCAGCAGCGTCTTGAGGCTGTCCACGCAGCGGATCGCCACGAACAGCGTGGTCGCCGCCCGCTCGCGGTCCTCCTTGATGCGGTGCCACGGCTGCTCCTCGCCCAGGTACTGGTTGACGAGCGCGGCCAGGCGCAGCACCTCGGTGATCGCGGCCTTGAACCGGGCCGCCCCGAGCAGGCCGCCCACGCTGTCGAAGCCCGCCTCCACCTCCGCGATCAGCCGCCGGTCGCGCTCCGTCAGCTCGCCCGGCTCGGGCACCACGCCGAAGTTGCGGTGGGCGTTGACCAGCGTCCGGTGGACCAGGTTGCCCCACGTGCCCACCAGCTCGTCGTTGTTGCGGCGCACGAACTCCGACCACGTGAAGTCGGTGTCCGTCGTCTCCGGGCCGCCGATCGTGAGGAAGAAGCGCAGGGCGTCCGGGTCGTAGCGGGCGAGCACGTCGCGGACCTCGATCACGTGGCCGCGGCTGGTCGAGAACTGGCGGCCCTCCATCGTCAGGAACTCGCTGGAGACGACGTCGTACGGCAGCTCCAGGTCGCCCGCGCCGAGCAGGATCGCCGGCCACATCACCGTGTGGAACGTGATGTTGTCCTTGCCCATGAAGTAGTAGCCGCGGGCGGCCGGGTCCTGCCACCACTCCCGCCACGCCTCCGGCGTGCCCCGGTTGGCCGCCCACTCGATCGAGGCCGACAGGTAGCCCATCACCGCGTCGAACCAGACGTAGATGCGCTTGTCGGGGCGGTCCTCCCAGCCCGGCAGCGGGATCGGCACGCCCCAGTCCAGGTCGCGGGTGATCGCGCGCGGCTTCAGGTCGCCCACGAAGTTGAGCGAGTACCGGCGGACGTTCTGCCGCCAGTGCTCCTGGGCCCGGATCCACTCCTCCAGCTGCTCGGCGAACGCGGGCAGGTCGAAGAAGAAGTGCTCGGTCTCGCGGAACTCGGGCACCTCCCCGTTGATCCGCGAGCGCGGCTCGATCAGGTCGATCGGATCGAGCTGGTTGCCGCAGTTGTCGCACTGGTCGCCGCGCGCGCTCGGGTAGCTGCAGATCGGGCACGTGCCCTCGATGTAGCGGTCGGGCAGCGTCCGGCCGGTGCTCGGCGAGAACGCCCCCATCTGCGTGCGGGGCACGATGTAGCCCTTGTCGTAGAGGGTCCGGAACAGGCCCTGGACGACCCGGTAGTGGTTGCGCGTGGTGGTGCGCGTGAACGTGTCGTACGTGAACCCGAGGCGCCGCAGGTCCTCCACGATGATGGCGTTGTTGCGGTCCGCGAACTCGCGGGGGGTGATGCCCTCCTCGTCCGCGCCGTACGTGATCGGGGTGCCGTGCTCGTCGGTGCCGCTGACCATCAGCACCTGGGCCCCGCGCAGGCGCTGGTACCGGGCGAACACGTCCGACGGGACGTACGCGGCCATGTGGCCGAGGTGCCGCGGTCCGCTGGCGTACGGCCACGCGACGGATATGAGGATGCGGTCAGTGGGGCTCATGCGAGATGACAAGCGTAATCTCGCCTCGCACGGGCTCGCCAAGGGCGGCCAGCACCTCGGCGGCCGTCCCCCGCAGCACTTCCTCGTGCACCTTCGTCAGCTCGCGGGCGAGCGCGACGGGCCGGTCCGGCAGCGTCTCGGCGAGCGCCGCCAGGGCCCGGCGGACGCGGAACGGCGACTCGAACGCGACGGTCGGCCGGTCCGCCTCGCGCAGCCCCTCGAAGAAGCGCCGGAGCTCGCCCGGCTTGCGGGGCAGGTAGCCGGCGAAGCAGAAGCCGGGCCCGCCCCAGCCGGCGGCCGAGAGCGCGGCCGTCACGGCGCTCGGCCCCGGCAGCGGCACCACCTGGTGGCCCGCCGCCCACGCCGCGTCCACCAGCCGCTGACCCGGGTCGGACAGCGTCGGCGTGCCGGCGTCGGTGACCAGCGCCACGTCGCCCGACTCCAGCGCATCCAGCACGCGGGGCAGCGTCCGCTCCTCCACCGGCGCGCGGTAGCTCAGCATCCGCTTCCTCAGCCCGTGCCGGGCCAGGAGCCGGCCGGTCACCCGGGTGTCCTCGGCCGCGATCGCGTCCACCTCGCCCAGGATGCGGAGGGCGCGCAGCGTCACGTCCTCCAGGTTGCCGATCGGCGTCGCGACGACGTAGAGCGTGCTCAACGGGCGTCGGACGCCACCCAGGCCTCGATGCGCTCGCCCATCCCGGCCGCCGGCCCCAGGTACCGCGAGGCCGGGGGCAGCGCCTCCAGGAACGCCCGGCCGTAGTCGCGCTCCAGCACGCGGTTGTCCAGGATCACCACGGCGCCGCGGTCGTCGTGGCGGCGGATCAGGCGGCCGAACCCCTGCTTGAGGCGCAGCGCCGCCTGGGGCAGCGCGTACTGCAGGAACGGGTCGCGGAGCCGCTCGGCCCGGGCCGCGAACACGGGCTCGGTCGGCACCTGGAACGGCAGCCGCACGATCACGACGCACGACAGCCGCTCGCCCGGCACGTCGATGCCCTCCCAGAAGCTCGACGTGCCCAGCAGCAGCGGCCGCTCGTTCTCCTCGAACGCGCGCAGCACGTGGCGGCGCTGGCCGTCGATCCCCTGGCCCAGGATCAGCACCTCGTCCAGGTCGCGGCGGTGTTTGAGGCTCGTGTAGACGTTGCGGAGCTGGTGGTGCGAGGTGAAGAGGGCGAGCGTGCGCCCGCTGAGGCGGGCGGCCACGTCGGCCACGATGTCCTCGACCGCCAGCTCGAACTCCTCGGACTGCGGGTCCGGCACGTCCGTGGGCAGGCACACCAGCGCCTGGGCCAGGTAGTCGAACGGCGAGGCCAGCAGCAGCGTCTCCACCTCGGCGCCCAGGCCGACCCGGGAGCAGAAGTAGTCGAAGCTGCCGGCCACCGCCAGGCTGGCCGACGTCATCACCACGCTGCTCCGCTCGGCGAACACGCGTTCGCGCAGCATCGGCCCGATCTCCAGGGGGGCCGAGCGGAGCAGCAGCACGCCGGTGCGGCCGGGGACCGTCATCCAGTACACGCGGTTGGCGTCCGGGCGCTGGAACGCCTGGTCGAGCAGGTCGGCCGCGTCCGCCAGGCGGCCACGGATGATCTCCAGCTCGCGGACGTCCTGGTCGGGCTGCTGGCCGCCCAGGCGCTCGCGGCTCGTGGCGAGCGCCCGCCGCAGGTGCGCGTCGAGCGCGCTCAGCGCCACGACCGCGTCGGCGGCGAGCGCGGCCAGCGGGAGCCAGTCGGGGCGCTCGCGCTGCTCGGGCACGAGGCGGACCGCCTCGTCGCGGCGCATGCTCTCCTCGGGCAGCTGCCGGCGCGTCCACTCGGCGGCGGCCTGGAAGAACGTGGCGCAGCGGGGCGCGGCCGCGGCGGTCGCCAGCTCGGCCTCGGCCAGCGAGTCCTCCGACTCGCCCAGGTGCGGCTGCAGGCGCATCGCGGGCAGCAAGCCCAGCCGGCGGCCGTCGGCCTCGTTGGCGAGCCGCCGGAGCAGGCCCTCGACCGCGGGTCCGTCCACGTCGGCGCGCAGGCTCTGCGTGGCCGAGTCCTCGAGGTGGTGCGCCTCGTCCACCACCAGGTGCTCGTACGCCGGGATCAGCGACCCGCCGGTGCTGGCGTCCGCCAGCAGCAGCGCGTGGTTGACCACGACCAGGTCGGCGCGCTCCGCCTCGGCCCGGGCCCGGTGCACGAAGCAGTCCGCCTCGGTGCAGCGGAGGCCGACGCAGTCCAGCGGGTCGGACGCGATCCGGGCCCAGAACGACTCGTCCGTGCCCTGCAGGCGCAGCTCCGCGCGGTCCCCGGTCCGGGTCTGCTCCAGCCAGACCAGGATCTTGAGCTTGAACTTCAGCTCCTCGGCGTCCCGGCAGGGCTCGAACAGGTACCGCCGCCAGCGCCGCAGCGACACGTAGTTGGAGCGGCCCTTGAGCAGGCACGCCTCGAAGTCCCAGGGCAGCCACTGGCGCAGGGCCGGGATGTCCTTCACCATCAGCTGCTCCTGCAGCGTGTGCGTGTGCGTCGCGACCACCGCCCGCTCGCCTCGCCCCACGGCCCTGGCCAGCGCCGGCACCAGGTAGGCCAGGCTCTTCCCGGTTCCGGTGCCCGCCTCGACGACGAGCCGGCCGCCGCGGCGCATGATCTGGGCCGCCGCGAGCAGCATCTGCAGCTGCGCCTCGCGGTGCTCGTAGCCGGGCAGCGAGGCGGCCAGGGGCCCGCCCGGCGACAGCAGCCCCGCCAGGGCGGCGGGCGAGTCGTCCGCGATCTCCCGGCCCCGCCGCGGCGGGCCGGCCGGCGCCGGCGGGAGCGGCCGGGGCAGGGGCGGGTCGGGCGCCGGGGCGGTCAGGGCCTCCGCGAAGAAGCTGGCGATCGCCCAGCCGTACGGCGCGACGAGCGCCAGCATCGACTCCTTCATGCGGTCGTCCAGGCTGGCGGCGACCGCGCGCAGGCGCAGCAGGAGCTGGCGGGTGGCGTCGGCGTCGTCCAGCGCCCGGTGCGGCCGGGGCTGCGCCAGGCCCAGCTCCAGGGCCAGCACGGGCAGGCTGTGGCTCTGCGCGCCCGGCATGAGGATGCGCGCGACGTCGAGCGTGTCGAGGATCTCCTGCCCGGGCGGCCACAGGCCGGCGGCGACCAGGAAGTCCACGTCGAGCCGGGCGCCGTGGCCGACGGGCTGGCGGCCCTGGAGCAGCCCGGCCAGCTCGCCCATGACGGTGGCGGCGGCCGGCGCGCCGACCAGGTCCTCGGGCGTGATGCCGGTCAGTCTGAGCACGGCCTCCGGGACGGACCGGCCGGGATCGGTCAGCCGCTCCAGCGTGCGCTCGACCGCGTCGTAGGTGAAGACCACCGCCCCCACCTCGATCACCCTGTCGCGCTCCGGGTCGAGCCCGGTGGTCTCCAGGTCGAGCGCGACGTACTCCATCAGGTTCGCGATTCTATCGGCCGACCGGCGATTGGCTGGCCGCCGGGCCGGCGGCCGGCTCCCACACGCCGTCCAATCGTCGATGGAGCTCGTCCAGCGCCGCGTACGCGCCGCGGTCCGCGGCCGGCAGCAGCTCGGCGACGGCCAGCATGACCGCGTCGGCCGCCTCCTGGTTTACGACCCGGCTGCCGTCCGGCCGCCGCTCGCGGATGCGGATCGGCGCCCCGAAGCGCACCTCGACGCGGGTCCGGCGCGGCCACCGCGCCTTGCGCGGGAAGCAGTCGCGGGTGCCGACCAGCGCCACCGGCAGGACGGTTGTGGCGGGGGTGGGCGAGCTGGTTGGCCAGCGCGCCGCCGTCGCGGAGCACGCCCAGCGCCCGCCGCAGGCCGCGCCGGTCGGGCGAGTGGCGCACGATCGGGAACGCGTGGTAGCTGCTGAAGAGCCACGACGTGAAGCCGGGCCGCGCGAACCACTCGGCCTTGGCCATGCTCCAGCTGTCGGAGCGGGGCAGGAACGCGGGCAGGAGCGGCGGGTCGATCGTGGACGCGTGGTTGGCGCAGACGAGGAGCGGGCCGCTCCGGGGCACCCGGTCGCGGCCGGTCACTCGGAAGTGGCCCACCAGGTAGACGCGCACGATCCCGCGCATCAGGCCACGCATGAGCGCGTACACCATCACGCGTCCCGCACCTGGCGGAGCACCTCCGCCACCACCTGGGGCAGGTCGAGCTCGTCCGTGTCGATGACCACCGCGTCGTCGGCCGGCCGCATCGGGGCCACCGCGCGGCCCGCGTCGCGGCGGTCGCGTTCCTCGACCTCCCGGCGCAGCCGGTCGGTGTCGGCCCTCTCGCCGCGCTCCTCGATCTGGGCGGCGCGGCGGCGGGCGCGCACGTCGGCGCTGGCCGTCAGGTAGAACTTGCGGTCCGCGTCGGGGAACACGACGGTCCCGATGTCGCGTCCGGCCATCACCACGCCCCCCCTCCCCAGCGCCCGCTGCTGCGCCACCATCGCGAGGCGCACGCCGGGCACCTGGGCCACCTGCGAGGCGGCCGCGCTGAGGTCGGGCGCGTACACCTGGCCGGTGATGTCGCGGCCGTCCACGCGCACGCAGCGGCCGTCGATGTGGACGGTCGTGGCGCCCGCCAGGCGGGTCAGCGCGTCCGCGTCGTCCAGATCCATACCGCGCTCGACGGCCAGCCGGCCCACGACCCGGTACATGAGCCCGCTGTCCACGAACGGCAGGCCCAGCGCCTCGGCCACCCTGCGGCCGACCGCCGATTTGCCGGAGCCGACGGGCCCATCGATCGCCACGATCACTCGACCGCCTCGTGCAGAGAGTCGAGCTCCTCCGGCCGCAGCTTGCGCCAGCCGCCGGGCCGCAGCCGGCCCAGGCGCACGGGGCCGAACCCGATCCGCTCGAGCTGCCGGACGGGGTGGCCGACCGCCTCCAGCATGCGCCGGACCTGGCGGTTGCGGCCCTCGCGGATGACCAGCCGGACGCGCGCCATGCCGCGGTTGGCGCCCGTCACGTCCGCCTCGGCGGGCAGCGTGCGGCCGTCGTCCAGGTCCACGCCCTCGCGCAGGGCCCGCAGGTCGCGCTCGCCGGGGATGCCCGCCACGATCGCGATGTACTCCTTGGGCACCTTGTGGCGGGGGTGGGCGAGCTGGTTGGCCAGCGCGCCGTCGTCGGTCAGCAGGAGCAGGCCGGTGGTGGCCACGTCCAGGCGACCGACGGCGAACAGCCGGGGCGCCCCCGAGTCGCGGACCAGGTCGAACACGGTCGTCCGCGACTCCGGGTCGCGGGCGGTGACGACCACGCCGGCCGGCTTGTTGATGGCCAGGTACGTGAACCGCGTCAGCGGCTCGACGGGCCGGCCGTCGATCGTGACCCGGTCGGCGTCCTCGACGAGCAGGCCGGTCTCGGGCGGCACGCGGCCGTTGACGCGCACGGCGCCGGACGCGATCAGCGCGTCGGCCGCGCGGCGGGACGCGACGCCCGCGCGGGCCAGGTAGCGGTTCAGGCGCTCGGGGATGGCGCCTCCTCCTCGGCGGCCGCCTGGTGCTCGGGCGCCGGGGCCGCCTCGGCCGCGGCCTCGCCCTCCTCCCGGTCCGGCTCCTGGTCGGGGAGCCGCTGCGTGTCGGGGAACGGCAGGTCCTCCAGCGACTCCAGGCCGAGCATCTGCAGGAACCGGATCGTGGTCCCGTACAGCCTGGGCTGGCCTGGTCCGGTGCCGCGGCCGACCTCCTTGACCAGGTCCCGGAGCTCCAGGTTCGAGACGACGCCGTCGGAGTTGACGCCGCGGATCTCCTCGATCTTGGCCCGGGACACCGGCTGCTGGTACGCGACGATGGCCAGCGTCTCGTACGCGGCGGTCGAGAGCCGGCCGGTGACCTCGGGCCGCAGCGCGCGGCGGACGTACCCGGCCAGCTCGGGCCGCGTCACCAGCTGGACCTGGTCGTGGTGGCGCTGGAGCATCAGGCCGCGGTGGGTCAGCGACTCGCGCAGCTCCTCCAGGGCCTGCTCGATCGTGTGGCGATCGGTGTCGGTCACCTGCTGCAGCTCGCGCACGCGAAGCGGGCGGTTGGAGCTGAACAGGATGGCCTCGATCGCCGGTGCCAGGATGCTCAACGGGCTTCCACCAGTATCCGGCCGAAATTCTGCTCCTGACGCACGCGGATCTCGCTGCGGCGCAGCATCTCGAGCACGGCGACGAACGTGATCACGGCCTCCAGCCGGTCGGCGCACTCCAGGATCACGTCCACCAGGTCGAACGCGCCCTTCTCGATGCGCTGGTGCAGGTACGCCAGCTTGTCCTCGACCGTCCAGCGGGTGCCGACGTAGACGAGCGGCCGCGGGGGCACCCGGGCCAGGACCGCCTGGAACGCCTTCACCAGGGCCGCGACCTGGATCGGCTCCTCCTGGCCCTCCACGTCCACCTGGCGGACGGGCGGCGGATAGCTCTGCTCGTCCGCCGCCGCCCGCTCCATCAGCTTCTCCGCCATCTCCTTGTACGCCCGGTACTCCAGCAGCCGGGTGCGGACGTCCTCCTCCCAGCCGAGCAGGTCCGCCTCCTCGTCGTCCGGCTCCTCGCCGGGCAGGAGGCGGATCGACTTCAGCAGCAGGAGTCGGGCCGCCAGCCACAGGAACTCGGCCATCTCGACCGGGTCCCGCTCGTCCAGCGCGGCGATCTCGGCCAGGTACGCCTCCGTGAGGCTGGCCAGCGAGACCTGGAAGATGTCCAACTCCTCGCGCTCGGCCAGCACCAGCAGCAGCTCGAGCGGGCCCTCGAACACGGGCGTGGTGATCTCCAGGCGTGAGCGGGCCGCGCCTGGCTGCTCCACGGCAGGCAATCATAGCCCCGCAACTCGCGCATCCCGATCTCCGCAGCTCTCTGCCGCCGCTCCGCCGCCCGGCCCGGACCCATGGGGTACGTTAGTGGGCCGATGGTGGTGGCACTGGGACGGATGGTGCTCGCGGTCCTCGCGGTCGCGGGTCTGGTCGCGTGCGGGACGGCCGACCTGCCGCCGCCGGTGCTCGACCAGCCGCCGCCCACGTCGCCGGGCGCCGCTCCCTCGCTCGTCGCCGCGCAGCCGTCGCCGCCGACCGTCCGCGTGGACGTCGAGCGGGGCGCCAGCGCGTCCCAGTCCGGGCCCGGCGCGTACCGCTACGACGTGCAGGTCCCGCAGC
>VBJR01000152.1:0-677 GCA_005880175.1 Chloroflexota bacterium | reverse complement strand
GAAGCTGGCCGTGCTCAGGGTGGACTGCACGTCGAGCCAGGCCGGCGTGGCCCGGCCCACCACCGTGACGCACACGTTCAACTGCGACCTGGCCCGGGCCCGGATCCTGACCCTTCAGGACGTGTTCGGTCGCGGCTCGGCCTACCTGGACCTGCTCACGACGGCCGCCCGCTCCCAGTTCCCGACCGACGCCACGCCGACCGCCGACCAGACCGTCGCCCAGGGCACGGCGCCGGTGGCCGACAACTTCAAGGCGTTCCTGCTCGATCGGACCGCCCTGGTGGTCGTCTTCCCCGACTTCCAGGTGGCGCCGGGCTCGGCCGCGGCGCCCCAGGTGTCGATCTCGTACGAGGACCTCCAGCGCTACCTGGCGCCCGGGATCTCCGACCTGCTGACCGGCTGACCCGCCGGCTACCTCAGGTCCACCTGGGCGAACCGCTCCTCGCGGCCCACCCTCCGCCAGCGCCTGCGCAGGGCGGCCGGGTCGCCGGTCTGGCTGCGGTGCTCGAGCCGGGCCGCGATCTTGGCGTCCAGCACCTGGCCGACGTCGATCGTCAGGTCCACCCGCGCGCCGCTCGGGCCGCCGAACAGCCAGGCCTCCGCCGTCTCGTGCGGGGCGCCCATGTCCGGGTACGTGAGCGGGTCGCGCGCGCACGGCCAGGCGGCGTCCAGCGCGA
>VBJR01000073.1 GCA_005880175.1 Chloroflexota bacterium | reverse complement strand
CCGCCCGACAACCCGCTCCACCGCCGCGCCATGCGCGGCCTCTGCGCCGACCTCAATCAGCTCGCCGTTCGCTATCCCGGCACCGATCTGCCGGTCACGTACGCGGTCGAAATGCACCATTCCGAGGCCGCCGCGTGACGGTCGATGTCACGACCTCAGAGGCTGGCCTCCAGGCCGCCCGAGCCGACGTTCCACAGATCGACGTGCTCAAACCCCAGGGACGACTGCTGCGTGTTGACCACGGCGAATCGCGCCCCGTCAGGGTCGAGGGCAAGCTTGCCACCCTCGAGCTGGCCGTGCGCCACGATCGTCGGGTTGCCGGTCAGGCGATCATGGTCGACTGGCCACATGTGCACGGCTCCCGCCGTGTCACCGACGACGACCCGCTGTCCGTCATCACTGAAAACAGGCGTCGTGTAGATGGAGCTGGCCGTCAGGCTTCTGGCCCCGAGCGCCACCGGATGGCGCGGATCGGTGACGTTCCAGGTAAGCAGCGAGTCGTCGGAGCCGCCGGCCAGGAGGTGGCCTCCTGGCGAGAACGCCAGCCTGAAGACGGTTGCCGGCAGCGCGGCCAGGGCTCTGGGGTGCGCCGGATCGACCACGCCGTACAGACGCAGGAAGGACGGCGACGCCTTGTCGTACTCGGAGAGGTCCGCCACGGCCAACACTCGGCCGTCCGGGCTGAACGCCAGCGCCTCGGTGCCGGCGGTGAGACCCGTGATCGTGCTGACGGGGTCGGTGGAAGGGTCGTCGGTCCGCCGGAGTCGGACCACCGGGTTCGAGCTGGCGTCGACCGCGCTCGCCGCGAAGAGGCTCGCGTCCGGACTGAAGGCGACGGCGCCGCCCAGCGGGCCGGCCGATGGCAGATCGGCCAGGATGGCTGGCTTCGCCACACTGGTCGTGTCCCACAGCTGGACCCCGTCGTTCCCCACCGCGGCCAGCAGCCAGCGCCCGTGGCGGCGCGCGAACGCCAGTCCCGTCTGGAAGCCTCCAGGGGTGAGGGGAAGGCTCCCGGCCGCGCCCGGTCGCCACGGGTTCCGGATGTCCCAGACCTGGACACCGTCGTGATCCGCGAACAGGAGCTGGCGGCCGCCGACGCCGAACGCGAGCGTGCTGCCGAAGCCTCCTGTGGCGGGTAGCGTGGCCGCCTTCACCAGGTCCGTCAGGTCGAGGTACCTGAAGAGCTGTACGCTGTTCGCGCACGCTGCTCCCATGAGGCCGCCGGCAGGACTGAAGGCCAGCGCAATCACGCCCGAGCAGGCGGAGTTGGGATCTGTGGTGGGGTCGTCCGTTTGCTTCACTGGAATGGCGTGCGGCTGCGTGGGATCACGTACGTCCCAGATCTGTACGTGATCGCCTATCGGCCCCTCGCCCACTGTCGCGAGAGATTGCCCGTCCGGGGCGAAGGCCACCCGATGGAAGACCTGACGTTGCGGGTCGTTGGTCGTCGTCGCGAGGTCTTCCGGCGCTTCCTCGACCTTTGACAGCAGCTGGGCACCGGCGGGATCCGTCAGGTCCCACAGCCTCACCCTATGGTCAGCCCCGGAACTCGCGAGCAGCCGTCGGACCCGTGAGAAGGCCAGGGAGTCGACCTCGCCCGCGGGGCCCTGCAGGGAGTTCGACTCGGCCGCCGCCTTCGGATTGGTGACGTCCCAGATGCGGATCTCGCCCATTCCAGTCCCCGCGGCCAGCACATGGCCGTCCGCGCTGACGGCGAGCGCGGTAACCCTGTCGGCGTTGGCCGGGAGTGAGGCGATCGCACGGGGCTGCCGGAGGTCGTCCACGGCCCACAAGCGCACCGCCGCCCCGGCCCCGCCCGATCCGCCCGGCTCGATGGCGGCGGCCAGCAGGCGGCCGTCCCGGCTCAGCGCCACCGGCCCCGTCGCCAGGCCGTCGATACGGCCGCCCGGATGGCCGTGCAGGTCATCGAGGACGACTCCCGAGCCGGTGGAGATCGCCATTCTCTGGCCATCGCCGCTGGCGGCCAGGTCGAGAGCGGGCTGCCCGGCATCGAAGGACCCGGGCAGCTGCTGGGTCGCGAAGATCCCTGCGATGCCGGCTTCATGGTCCATCCGGTAAGCGACCAGGCTCAGTTGCTTCGCCAGGCTGGGGTCGCTCGCCTCCAGTCCCGTGGCCTCGGCGGCGATCAGGTCGGCCGCCACGTGGTCTCGCTCCTGCACCGCCTGACGCTCGAAAGCAAGCGCTCCGGCGCCGGCCGTCGTGGCCAGGACGAGCAACGCCGACAGCACGGCGACGACGCGGACGCGGCGCAGGCGATCCCACAGAATGCTGCTGCGGAGGAATTCTCGGGCACGCCGGCTGAGCTCGACCCGGTCCGTGATCAGGTCGCCGCCACGATGCCACGTCCGCCACCGCACGCCAACGGCGTCCACTGCACCGCTCAGGTGGTTGCCGTCCCACAGGCGCCGCCGGGGCCGGCCCGCCGCGCTCCACTCGCCGGCCGCCCGTTCGATCTCCCGACGGGCTCTCAGCCCAGACGCGGCCGCCCTGATCGCGTCGGCCAGTTGGGACCATGCCGTCAGGAACGCCTCGTGCGCGACACGGACCAGCACGTTCCCGCTCTCGTCGGCGTCCGTGATGAGCAGCCTCCGGCCGACGAATGCGTCTAGCTCGGTCCGCACCGGCCCGGGCAACTCGTCCCGCCGGACTCGCCAGCGTGTGGGCTCTCCGCGCTCGTCGACAGTGACCAGGCGGAGCAGCCCAGCGATCACCTCCCGCGGCATGCGACCGGATGCCCGGCAGGCGGCGGCGAGCGCGGCGTCGGCCTGGCGCTGCAGCGCGCCGCGGACTCCACCCAGGTCCTCGTACCGGGTCGCCGACAGGTGGCCGCCGCGACCCACGCCTCGCCCCAGCTCGGACAAGGTGAAGGCCAGCAGGGGCAGGGCTTCGCCTCCGCCGGTGTCGGCCACCAGCCGACTGACCAGCGCGTCATCGACCTCGATGCCGGCGAGCCGGGCCGGGCCCAGGACGACTGCGGGCAGCATCTCGCGACGCAGCGGTCGCAGCGGAAACGCCTGTATCGGGAGCCCGTCGAGCTCGGGGCAGGACAGCAGCGAGTGGAGGGAGGCGGTCCGGACCGTCGCCACCAGCCGCACAGAGCCGCGGAGCGCCGGCCGCAGCACCTCGACGAACGCGCGTCTCGTTGCCGGCGCCGCCTGCGTGAGCACCTCTTCGAACTGGTCCACGACAACGAGCAGATGGCGCGGCCGGTGCTGGCCCGAGGCCGCCACGAGCAGCCCATCGGCCAGCGCGACCAACCCCCACCCGCCCGCAAGGCGCCGCCGCACCTCGGCGAACGTCCACGCCAGTGCCAGGCGGCGGTGTCCGAGCTGGCCAAGCTCGCCGAGGAGGTGGACGGCGAGCTGGGCCTGACGGCGTCGGGGCCGGTGACGCTGGACCTGGACTCCAGCGACACCGAGGTGTACGGCCGGCTCAAGCAGGGGGCGGCGTTCAACCACCGAGGCCAGCGTTCGTACGACAGCCAGGTGGCGACCTGGGCGGAGCGGCGACGGATCCTGGCCGCCGAACTGCGCTCTGGCAACCTCACCGACCACCCGACCGCGATCAAGGTGCTGCGGCGAGCGCTGAAGGCGCTGCCCGTTGAACACGGCCCGGTGCGCGCTCGCATCGACAGCGGCTTCGAGAGCGTCGCCTTCTTCATGGAGATGCGGCGCCGAGAGGTGGGGTTCACCTGCTCGCTGAAGCGGACGCCGGCACTGCACCGACTCCGCACCTCGATCTCCAGCCGGTCCTGGCGACCGGCCATGCTGATGCCCCAGGCCGAGATCGCCGAGACCTCCCATACGCCCAAGGGCTGGGAGCATGAGCCGCTGCGATTGATCGTCCGCCGGGTCCGCATCCCGGTCGACGAGTTGAGTGAGGACCCCCGCAGTCGGCGCCGGCGGACGGTACCCGCCGAGCAGCTCGCATTGGCGCTGAAGGGACGCGTCGAGTACGTCTACGGGTACTCCTTCATCCTCACCGACCTGGCGGGCGACGCGGCCGAGATCGAGCTCTGGCATCGCCAACGGGGACAGATGGAGGAGCGGGTCAAGGAGATCAAGCTCGGCGACGGGTTGCTCCACTTCCCGCTCGCCACCCTGGACGCCAACCGGGCCTGGCAGACCGCGGCCGTGATCGCCCACAACCTGATCGCGCTCCTCTCCGCCGTGGTGGTCGACGTCAACCACCGCCGCCTGCGCGAACAGTTGGAGCAGTCGCCGGAGCCGCCGCCGCGGCCGGCTGCCACGCGGGTGGCGGCCCACAACACCAGGCTCGTGCGGCGCTGGCTCCTGGCCGTTCCCGGCCGGGTGCTCCACAGCGGACGCCGGGTGGTGCTGCGGCTGGCCGAGAGCATGCTCTGGGCCGCCACCTTCATCGCCGCCTACCAGCGCCTGCGACTATTCACCTCGAGCGCCTGACGGCGCCGTCGGGTTCCCCGCCACATTTCCCACGGCACCCTCGATCTCCCACGTCCAGTAGACCGCCAAACCCGCCTTCAGCGCCCTCTTCATCGACCCCCACCAGCCCTCGCACGTCACCCTCACGAGCCTGGCTCGACACCATGCCGCGAACCAGTCAACCCGCCGTCCTCCAAAGCGACGCCAAACGCCTTACTCACGGATTGAGGTCAGAAGCTCAACGGGCTGCTCCAACACGGCAGCCAGGGCCCGCAGCGCCGCCGGCTGCGGCTCCTGGCCGTTCTCCCATCGCTTGATCTGGCTGTCATCCGTGCCGAGGGTCCGGTCGGCGCGTCGCACCAGCACCGCCAGCTCGACTCTCGTCAGGCCTCGGCGCTGACGCTCGTGCGCGATCAGCTCGCGTAACTATTCAGGTGCCGTGAGCCCGCCGGATCTCGTCTTGGGCGCCGCGCAGGGCTTGTAGCGCATCGGCGAGAAGCGCGGGGGAGACCTCCAGCAGTCTCAGGTAGGTAGCCTGGTGGAGAGCCACCAGTTCGGGGCCGTCGAAGTC
>VBJR01000072.1 GCA_005880175.1 Chloroflexota bacterium | reverse complement strand
GGGCGACCCCAGCCACCTGTGACCGGCGCGGCCGGCACCCCTCCGGCCCGGCGCGCCGGGCCGGAGGGCCAGTGCCGATCAGTCGCGCAGTCGCAGCGCCGTGTACACGCTCCACACCGCGAGCGGGCGGTGGTACATGGAGGCGCGGTACTCCCGCTCCTCCGTCCAGGCCTCCGGCGTACGGAACCAGAGGCCGCTGTCCTCGTACAGGGTCCGGTGCAGCGCCCCGGCCACCTGCCAGGCCTCGTCGTCGCGGCCCAGGAGGAGCGCCAGCGAGGCCATGCCCCAGGCGGCGCCGACCCAGACCTCGTCGGCCTGCTCGGAGCCGACCGGTCCGCCGTCGGGCGAGCGCCCGTTCACCGGCCCCAGCCGGCCCTGGGCGAACCCGCGGAAGTTCGAGTCGAGCACGGTCTTCAGCGTCCGCTCCGCCCGGCCCTCCGGGTGCGGCTCGGGCAGCCGCAGGAGCTTGGCGTACCACGTGCCGGCCAGCTGGTCCGCCATGACGACCTCGGACGCGGGGCCGCCGCTGGAGTCGAACCGGTAGTACGCGCCGGTCCACAGCCGGTCCTCGACGACGGGCTGCGCCCGCGCCCGGAGCGCGGCCAGCCGCTCGGCCTCCTGGTGGTCGCCCGCCCGGGTGGCCAGCCACTCGCCGGCCGCCAGGCACGCGAGCCAGAGGTCCGCGCAGTACGCGCTGATCCCGCGCATCGGCCACGTGTCGTACGTCTGGTCGGGCACGCCGTCGTGGTCGGGGAGGCCGTCGCCGTCCGAGTCGAAGCCCTCGATGACGCGGATCGTGGCCCGGCACTGCGGCCAGGCCTCGGCGACCAGCGACTCGTCGCCCAGCAGCGAGATGTACCGCACCACCTGCAGCACGAACTTGGGGTTGAGGTCCACCCACGCCCCGCTGTCCTGGAGGACGTACGCGTTGACGCGGCTGAAGGGCTCCTGGAGCGGCCCGCCCAGGTCGTGCGGCGCCCGGTCGCGGCGCTTGCGCACGGCCTTGTGCCCGGCCCACTCCGTGACGATCGGCTCCGGGTCCTCCTCGGGGATCGTGCGCAGGTAGTCGCGCATGACCACGCCCTCCAGGCGCGGCCAGAGCTCCAGCAGCACGAAGGAGCTGTAGTAGCGGACGTCCAGCGTCTCGTAGTACTTGTAGTCCACGCTCTCGAGCACCGCGAAGTGCTCTTCCTGCCGGTCGCTGCCGACCTGGCCGGTCACCCAGGCGGTGCCGCCCTCGACGAGCATGTACAGCTCGTTGCAGAGGTCGGCCAGCATCCAGTCCGGCGCGGCGTGCGCGCGGAGCCGGTCCGCGACCTCCCCGTGCCAGCGCTCGATCGCGCCGGACAGCTCGTCGCGCTGCGACAGCAGGGTGTCGGCGATGTCGCCCGCGGCCGCGCCCGTCGTGCCGAACCGGCGGGTGTGGGCCCGGTGCCACCGGTGCTGCTCCTCGTCGCCGAAGCGGATCTCGGGCAGGTCCCACGCCAGCGCGAACGCCACGGTGCGCTGCTCGCCGGGGGCCAGCCGGACCCGCGCCGCCGCGGCGAGGCCGGGCCGCGAGTCCAGGTCCGACGTGACGGCCCCCGGGTGCTGGGCCGCCTGCCACAGGCCGCTCGCCAGCGCCTCGTACTCGGCGTCCCCGCCGAGCGCGCGGGCGGCCACCTGGTCCCCGCCGTCCACCGCGAGGGCGAAGCTGGCGGAGGCCGCGGGCAGCCGCGACAGCACGGACGCGTCGTCCACCGAGAACTCGACCGGACCGGCCGGCCGGAGCGTCGCGTCGTCCACCGGGAGCTCGAACGCGAAGGCGACGGCGAGCTCGCAGGCGTCCGACCGCTCGTTCGTGAGGGTGACCTCGAGGCAGCCGACCGGCCAGCCGCTCTCGTCCTCGCGGCCCGGGATGACCGGCGACCAGCCGCGCACCTCGACCCGGACGCCCCACGTGACCTCGGGGCGGTAGCGGTGCCAGGCGAACGGGAACAGCGCCTCGTACTCGCCGATCGAGCCGAGCGAGGCGACGAGGCCCGCCGGCGGCGCCAGCCCCGCCGGCCGCGTCACGGTGCCCGGCGTCACCAGGGCGACCGGCGCGCCGCCGCCGGTCAGCTCGACGCCGAGCCAGCTCCCCGGCGAGGGCCGGTAGCGGTACCGGCCGGGCGCGAGGTGCCAGCGGGAGAACCCGCCGTCGTGGTCGCGACCGATCGAGCCGGTACCCAGGCCGCCGAACGGCAGGCCCTGCACGGGGCCGTCGTCGGTCAGCTGCTGGTCGGGCTTGGCGGTGAAAGGGTTGGGGTGGCGAACGCCGATATGACGCCGCCACCCACGGAGAGAGGAGTTCATTTGACGGCCCCCGCAGTGAGTCCGCTCACCATCTGTCGTTGCAGGAAAAAGAAGATCAGCGCCGGCGGTACGCAGACCGCCGTGGCCGCGGCCATGAGCAGGTTGTAGTTGCTGGCCTGCTCGCCGATGTAGCCGCGGATCCCGACCGGGATGGTCTGGGTGTCGGCGGTCTGTGTCATGACCACCGCGAACAGCAGCTCGTCCCAGGCGGTGAGGAAGACGTACGTCGCGGTCGCGATCAGGCCGGGCACCGACAGCGGCAGCACGATCCGCCAGAACGCGCCCAGGATCGACGTGCCGTCGACCTGTGCCGCCTCCACCAGCTCCCGGGGGATGGCGGCGAAGTAGCCGCGCAGGATCCAGATGGAGAGGGGCATGAAGAAGGCCACATACAAGAGGATCAGGCCCTGATGCGTGTTCACGATCTGCAGGCCGGTCAGCTGCTGGGCCTGCGTGAAGATCAGGAACATCGGCAGCAGGAACATGATCCCGGGGAGCAGCTGCGTTGCCATCACCGCCACCCCATAGGCGCCGGCGCCCCGGAATCGGAAGTACGCCAGGCTGAAGCCGGAGAGCGAGGCGAGCGCCACGGCGATCAGGGTGGCCGTGCCGCAGATGATCAGCGAGTTGCGAATGTAGATCGCCAGGCTCAGCCGCTGGAACATCGTGGCGTAGTTCCGGAACTGCAGCGCAAGGACGTCGGGCAGCAGCGAGACGTTGCTGCCGGACAGGAGCTCGAAGTTGGTCTTCAGGCTGGAGACGACCATCCAGTAGATGGGAAACACCGTCAGGACCACGATCAGGCCCAGCAGCAACGCCTGGGGCGGAGTGAGACGCGATCGCCTCGGGCTCCGACGTCGTATGCGGACGTGGCCGATCATCGTGCTCGGAGATCCTCCCTGAAGGTCCAATACCAGATGATGACCAGCCCAACGCACACCAGCATCAGCAGGACCGAGGCGGCCGCGCCGATGCCGAAGTTGAGCTGGCCGAAGCTGTTCCTGAAGATCATCGTGGTCAGCACGTCGCCCCAGTCGCCAGCGTAACCGGCTCCGCCGCCGAACATCGTGAAGACCACGTTGAAGCTGTAGACGGTCGAGATGATGCCGAACAGCGTCACCACCGCGATGACCGGCCGCAGCATCGGCACCGTGATGTGGCGCAGACGCTGCCAGGAGCTGGCGCCGTCGACCTCGGCGGCCTCGTACAGGTCCGCGGGGATGCCGGCCAGGCCGGCCGACAGCATCAGCATGGTCTGCGGAAAGTTGCGCCAGGCCGTCGGCACGACGATCGCCACCATCGTCAGCGGCCCGACGATCCAGAAGGGGCGGATGGGCAGGTGCAGCATGTCGTGCAGGATGTGGTTCACGATGCCGGTGTCCGGCTGCCACATGAAGCCCCAGAGGAAGCCGACGACGTAGGTGGGCACGATCCAGGGCATGAGCAGGAGCGTGCGGACGATGCCGCGGCCCCGGAACTCGCGCGTCGTCAGCACCGCGGCGGTCAGGCCGCCCAGCAGCATGATCGCGTTGACCGCGACCGTGTAGATGACGGTGTTGCGTGCCGCGTCGAGGAACTGGCCGCGGATCGGGCTGATCGGGTTGAACAGGATGTACGTGAAGTTCTGCACGCCGATGAACGGCGCGGTCAGGAACTCCAGCAGGTGGCCCTGGTTCAGCTTGAGCGTGGACATGTACAGGCTGACGCCCATCGGGATGAAGTGCACGAACACCAGGAACGCCGCGGCGGGCGCCAGCAGCAGGTAGGGCAGCAGCCGCACCCGGCGCTCGGGCAGGCCGATGCCTCCGGCCGCCGCCTCGGCCTGGAGCTGGACGGCCGTGCCGTCCGCGCCCGTCGTGATCTTCTGCTCTTCGTCCTGGGCAATCATCAGTTCAGGTTCCGGGCGGGGCGGCGAATCGCCGCCCCGCTCTCATGGCTCACTGTGACGACTGGATCGCTGCGTTGATGTCCTGGGCGGCCTGGTTCATGTCGGCCTGGACGACGCTCCTGGGCACCGGCCCCTTGGCCGTGGAGACCTGGTCCCACAGGTTGCCGTAGTCCTTGACCATCGCGGTCTCGATCGGGCCCCAGGCGGCGACCATCGGGTAGGCCTTGCCGTACTGGAGCTGGCTCTTGAACGCGTTCATGTACTGGTTGCCGGCGAACTGGCTGGCATTGGCTGACAGCTCGCGGGCGGGCCACATGCCGACCTTCGAGACGTAGCTGGGCTGGCCCTGGTTGGTCATCCAGCGCACGAACTCGTAGGCGGCGGCCTCCTGCTTGCTGCTCTTCATGACCGCCAGGTTGCTGCCGCCGAAGAAGACCTTGTGGTCCTTCGGGCCGGCGGGCATCGGCGCGGTGCCGAAGCCGTTCTTGGCCGTCGGGCCGTCGGCGAAGCCGCCAGCCGAGGAGGGCTCGACGAGCTGGGCCGCCAGCCACGGGCCGTCGGTGGTGACGGCGAACTTGCCGGCGCCGAACAGCGCCTCGACGTCGCTGTTGTTCTTCTGGAGCACGGCCGGATCGACGTACTTGCCGGCCAGCGTCTCGTACTCGAGGACACCGTCGATGGCGGCCGACTGGTCGATCGTCGCCTTGGTGCCGTCCGCGTTCACGTAGTCACCGCCCGCGTCCCACACGAAGGGCGCGAAGTTGTGGACCACGTCGTACGCCTGCTTGCCGGGAACGCCGAACGCCTGGATCTTGCCCGACTGCTGGATCTTGCTCAGCGTCGCGTCGAGG
>VBJR01000071.1 GCA_005880175.1 Chloroflexota bacterium | reverse complement strand
TTCGCGTGGCAGCTCGCCCGCGGTCGCAAACCACCGGTTCCACGATGAGTGCGCCAAGCCCACTCGTATCGAATCCCGCCGATGAGGTGCAGTCAAATGCCAAGACCTTGTCGGTGGGTCGCAGCACCCGGGCCGGCAGGATGTTCGCGCCGATGATGCGCTGCACCTCGACCAGATGGTGGTTCCGATAGACGCTCCCGTGGTCGGTGGTCACCGTCTCCGGGGCGAAGAACGGCAGCCCCGCGACCCGGTGTCCGGCGAACTCGGCGACCACGGACGCCGGCAGGCCCGGGTAGGGCCACTCCATGTCCTCGCCCCAGTCGTCTCGCAGCGGCAGCGGCATCATCACGTCTCGCAGTAGCATCGCCACGTCCACCGAGCTGTCGGAGACCAACGTGAGGCGGAAGGCGCTCAGCGAATGGGTGTAGACGTCCAGGGCCAGCGTCAGGTGCACCGACACCGGCTCGCCGAACACCGTCTCCCGGACCTTGACCGGCAGGATAGTGGTGTCGAGCGCGACCACCTGGCCGGGCCGATGAACGACCACATGATGGCCACCGGCCGGAACGTCTGCCGGACGCGCGTAGCGCTGGCGTGCACCGCCTGCGCCGAACCACTCCATCCACACGAAACGCAGCGTCAAGTAGCTCGGTATGCGGCCGGCCACCTGGGCGCCGTACCTCTCCAGAACGTACTGGTGGACCATGCGTTCCCGGGTCCGCATGCTGACCCGCGAGCGGTGCAGCGTCTCCGCGCGAACTGCGTGGATCGCTTCACGGATCTCCTCGGTGATGCTGGGATGGCCACCGCCGGGGCGCAGCCAGCGGTCATCCGCGCAGCCGACGACGCCGAATCGGCGCCTCTGCTTCTCCCATCGCATCAGCGTCCGGTAGCCGACGCGGTCCAGGGACAGCAGTCGAGCCTGATCGCTGTCGAGGGCACGCAGCTCGGCGACCTTGGCGTGGCGACGCTGCGTCACCGTAGTGGTGGCTGGATCGTACTCGGCCTTCGGCTCGCCCGGACCAGGCCGTTGCGGGTCGCCGCCGCGGAAGCCGGTCTCCACCTCCAGCAGGTGAGCCAGCCGGAGGTCCATCAGATCGCGGCGGTACGGCGGCAGGTCGTCACCCATCTTGGGCTGCCGCCCGCGGTTCGCCGGTGGGAGCGCCGTCGAGCGGCTGGACTGGCGGCACCCGGGGTGGTTGACCAGAAACCGGATGTTCACCGGCAGGCGATTGCCGCCGCTGTCGACCAGCCGCACCCGGCCGTACTGCGGCTCCAGTCGCTCGACCATCCACTCCGCGCCGTCCACGACCAGTGCCGAGCCCGGGGCGAGGTCCAGGGGTGCTGCCGGCCGGCTCACGTCGAGCTGCCTCGTATGGGCTGAACCATGGTCGCGTCCGTGAGCGGTACGCCGAGGTCGATGCCCAACCGACGATGCCACAGCAGGTGCAGCAGGTGCGCTCGCGCAACCGGCGCCACCGCCGTCGCCTCCACCAGCTCACCAAAGGGTCGCGGCCCCAGCGCCGCGGCGCGCAGGAGCGAGGTCTGCACGAGCAGGGGATCGCTCAACCTCCGCCGTTGGGACGAGAGCGTGTCCAACGTGGTCGTCACGTGCGCCCGCCAGCCGGTCACGACGCCGTAGCGCCATCCGCACGCCAGGGCCGCCTCGGCGGTGGCCGCGAAGCCTGGCACGTCGTCCTCCTTGACCCGGCCCTCGGGTCGTACGTCGAGGAGCCAGGTGCCAGCCGCGGTCAGCACGAAGAAGTCCGGCGTGTGCCCCCGCCATCCATCGCGCGTCGAGAACCGCATCCTGAACGGCTGGCTGACCAGGTCCAACAAGCCCGCCGCGAAGTCGAGCGCGAGAAGCAGCCGAGCTTCCTCGAGGCTCTCGAACCCGTGATGGCGTCCGGTGCTCACGAGGTACTGGAGTCCCGGACGGTGACGCTGGCGTGTCCGCCACGAGAATCGGCGCACGGGTTCCCAGCCCGAGGTGGACATCTCGGCCAGCTCTCGCAGCGGGCGCGTGACCTCGACTCCGTCGAACCGGCAGGTGGTGGTCCATCGCTCCATCCAGCCGGGCGCCAGGTCCAGTTCGGACCGCGCGGACGCCGGGAGCGCGAAGAGGACCGCCAACTCGTCCCAGGTGCAGGCGTGAGACCACACCGGCCGGCCGCGCGGCGTCAGGTGCCTCACGGCATCCAAGGAGCGGGGCGCGGATTGCCGCTGCGTGTGCTTGATCGTGTGCATGTTCGACCCGCCGGCCGCTTCCAGGGCCTCCGGCGCGAGAACCCTAACCGAACCGACGTTCGACCGTCAAACCGCTCGATGGCGGTTGGTGACAAATAGCCCTAAAAGTTGGTGACAACTATCGCTAAAAAGTCGAGCGCAAGCGCCGAGTGCCGGGGGGCCACTCGGTGACAACTACCGCTAAAAGTCACAGTGTGTTGTGACTTTCAGCGATATCTGTCATCCAGGGCCCCTCCAACCGTCCGGGCGCTGGCCCAAGGCACGCTTGGTGACAAGTAGCCCTGAAGGTTGATGACAACTATCGCTGAAAGACGAGCGACGGCGCCGAGCGACGGGGGCCTACTCGGTGACAACTACCGCTGAAAGTCACAGTGGTGGTGGTGGTGGTGGTGGTGGTTGGTTGTTGATGAGCTCCCGCCCTAACTGGCAAGTGGATTCGGTCGGGAGCTTGACTTCCAGGCGGCCTATGAGCGTCCATCCACAGCATGACAACGCCCGACCGGCCGATGGGAACGAACGCCACGGCCGGCGCTCGCAATCAGACGCCGATCGGGAGGCTCGGGCCGGGCGAGTTGCGACAGAGAGTCGCGGCGTTTCTCAGTGAGCGGACTGACATCGCCTTCACTGCCAATGAGGTCGCCCGCGCGTTGGGCGGGCGGTCCAGCGGCGCTGTTGGCAACGCGCTCCGTAACCTCGCCGGTCAGGGACACGTAGCCCATACCGCGACCAGGCCGGATCGCTACAAGGCCACGTCAACCACCGCTCGGGCGGCGCACGTGATCGCTCGGCCACCAACTACCTCGTCTCCCTCCCATGGAGCCTACTCGGCATCCGGCCCCGTGCGAGGGCCAGTGAGGCGGCCGAACGGACAGATGTATCAGCCACGGTTGCTGGCGGACATGGCCGACGTCGCTGCGCTGTGCCGGCTCCGCGAGGCGAACATCGCGGCTCTGCTCTATGGCCCGCCAGGCACCGGCAAGACCTCCCTCGTTGAGGCGGCCTTCCCGGACCTGATCACGGTCGCGGGGGACGGCGACACGACAGTGGCCGACTTCGTCGGCGAGTACACGCAGACGGACGACGGCCGCTATGAGTTCGTGTACGGCCCCCTCGTTGTCGCCATGACGGAGGGCCGCTGCCTGTTCATCGACGACGCCACGCTGATCTCGCCAAAGGTGCTCGCCGTGGCGTATCCCGCCATGGACGGCAGGCGCCAGATCGCGGTAAAGGCGCACAAGGGCGAGATCGTCGCCGCCAGTGCCGGCTTCTAAAGAATTTCGCATAATAGCATGACGAGGCGATCAGAGCTGGAGCCCTGTGTGACGGAGGAAGCCGAGGAGCAGGCTGCGCTGCGATCGCACACGGTTGGCTCCCTGTCGAGCGGCGATGGTCACCATCTGCATGTGGGTCTCGCACCGGTTGGCGAGCTCCTGACTCTTCAGGTTCGACCAGAGTCCCTCGACCGGGTTCAGCTCGGGCGCGTAGGCGGGCAGCCGCCTCACGTCCAGCCAGTGCCGCTGCCCGGCCAGGTACTGCGTCATCAGCTTGCTCCGATGGGAGGGCAGACCGTCCCAGAGCAGGATCACCTGCTGGCCCCAGAAGTGCCGACGGAGCTCGCGGACGAACTCGATCAACGAGTGCTCGTTGTAGGTGCCATCCTGGGTCTGGAAGTAGAGCCGGGTGCGGGCGCCGTCCCAGCGGTAGGCGAGGGCGGCGGCCATCGAGATCCGCTTCCAGTGGAAGGGATGGCGGAGGACCGGGGTCTGGCCCCGGGGTGCCCAGGTGCGCCGGACCACAGGCGTCAGCGAGGCCCCGCTTTCGTCCTCGAAGACGATCCAGGCCTGCTTCCGGCGGGCGAGTTTTTTATCTCGGGCCACTCCTCGCGCACCCAGCGCGCGATCGCCTCCTCGTCGCGCTCGATCGCCCGCCGGGCTGGCTTCTGCCAGCTCCAACCCAGCCGCCGCAGGATCTTCCAGACGTGCCCCACGGTGTACCGGATCCCGGTCTCCATCGCGATCACGTCGGCGACCCGCTCCAATGTCCACAGCTCGGTGTGCCAGCCGTACGCAGCCGGCCCCTTGAGCAACGCCCGCTGGACCTTGCTCAGCTCCTTGGTGGTCAGCAGCGCCGGGCGCCCGGCCCGCTCCGCCTGGCGCAGCCCTCGAACGCCCTCCTCCTGCCAGGCACGGTGCCAGACCGTGGCGCTCTGTCTCGATACCCCCAGCTCGCGCGCCACCTCGGCCGGACGCATGCCTTTGGCGTACAGCCGGGCGGCCCGCAGCCGCCGCTGCTCCAGGGCACCGCGATCTCGGCGCCCCGTCCCGCGCGAACCCTTGCTGGAACGTGTGCTGGAACTTGGGTTCATGGACCGCCCATTGTGCCATGACTCGCCGTCAACCTATTGGGAGAAACCCTTTAACTGAGCAGCCATCCACTCCTATCCGTCGGCGCGCAGCGCCGCCATCAGTGCCTCGTGCGCGTCGTCTACGGTCAGGTGCGAGTACGTCCGCGTGATCATCGCCAGCGACTCGTGCCCGAGCACCTTCGACACCAGCAGCGGGTTCATGCCGCGCCGCAGCATGTGCGTTGCCGCGCTGTGCCGGAACACGTGCGGATGGACCCGCTTCGCGATCCCGGCCCGCTGGCCCAGCTCCCGCACGAGCTGCTGCACGCCACTCTCCGTCAGCGGCTCGTACGCGCCCGTCCGCCGGTCGCGGCGCCGAGACACGAAGATCCGGTCGGTGTCCGCGTCCTGGGGCCGCTGGCGGTCGATGNNTGTCGCCCTTGGCGCCGCCGCCCTGGCTCCGGCCCGCCACCCGCAGGTGGTACTGCTTGTTGCTCTCGACCACGTCCCGTAGCCGCAGCTTCACCAGCTCGCCCACCCGGAGCCCAGTGTCCGCCAGCACCCGGACGAGCAGCTTGTCGCGCTCCGAGTCGGTAGCGTCCTCTATGCGTTGGATCTCGTCGCGCTCCAGGATCTCGACCAGCGGCTTGCCCAGCTTCGGCAGGGTGGCCTGGGCCTTGACCTCCGTGCCCTCCGCGGCAAGCTCTGCTCGCGCCCACTCGAAGAACAGCTTGATGTTCCGCATATACGTCCACGCGGACGCGCGGCTCAGCTCGCCCCGCGCGCCGCCCTGGTCGAGCAGCTCGGCGGCCAGGCGGTCCAGGTCCCGGCTCGTCAGCTTCTCGATGCTCTCGATGCCCTGGCGCTCGATCCACGGCAGTAGCACCCGCTGCAGCGCAAGCTCGTAGTTCGCGATCGTCTTCCGGCTCAGACCCTGCGCCCGGCGGTTGGCAAGGTAGTCGTCCA
>VBJR01000070.1:3882-8952 GCA_005880175.1 Chloroflexota bacterium | reverse complement strand
CCGGCGCCAGCAGGCGCTCCCGGCAGCGCTCCGCCAGCCGCTCGATCGTCTCCCTGCGATGCAGGTCGCTCGAGTAGGCGAGGACGAGCTGGAGGCGGCCGTCGTGCAGCCCGCCCACGGCGTCCAGCACGTGCTCGCGCTCGTCGTCCGGGTGGCGGTCCGGCCCGGGGTGGCCGGGCAGCGGCCGGAGCAGGCCGTCGGGGTCCGCGCTCGTGTCCCACCGGCCCAGGTGGTTGAAGCTCACCTCGGCCCCGTGGCGGAGGCGCGCGGCCAGCCCGACATCGGGGCCCAGGTAGCGCAGCAGCCCGTAGCCGATGCCGCGGGCGGGTGGCTCGGCGAGCGCCGCGGCCATCCGCTCGGGCGTCGCCGCGGGTCCCGCCGGCACCGCCAGCGGGCGGAGCGTCGTGAACCAGCCCACGGTGCGCGACAGGTCCACGTCCGCGAACAGGTCCTCGCGGCCGTGGCCCTCGACGTCCACCAGCAGGCGCCCGCCGGCCCACTCGCCGAGCGCACCGGCCAGCGCCGCCAGCAGCGGGGCGTCGGCGCCCGCGCCGGGCGCGGCCAGGCCGCCCAGCACCCGTGCCGTCTCGGCCTCGTCGAGCGCGACCTCGACGGTCGCCTCGGAGCCGACCGTGTTCGCGCCCCGCGCGTGGTCGCGCGGCAGCGGCGCCGAGCCGCCGGCCACGACCCCCGTCCAGAACGGCGCCTCGGCCGCGACCGCCTCCGACGCGGCGTGGTCCACCAGCCGCAGCGACCACTCCTGGAACGACGAGGTCTTGCGGCCCAGGTCCACGGGTTCGCCGGCGGCGAGCTGCCGGCACGCCCGCTCGAGGTCCTCGAGCAGGATGCGCCAGGAGACGGCGTCCACGACCAGGTGGTGCGCGACGAGGAGCAGCCGCCGCGGCCCGTCGCCGCCGTCGAGCAGCGCGGCGCCGACCAGCCTGCCGGCCTCCAGGTCGAGCCCGCCGTGGAGCTCGGCCGCCACCTCCGCCTCCGCGAGCCCCCGCCCGCCGGTGGTGCGCAGCCGCGGCGGCGCCCCCGGCGGCTGGTTCTCCTGGCGCCACTCCGCGCCCCGCCGCCGCCAGCGC
Source organism: Chloroflexota bacterium (assembly GCA_005880175.1). The sequence goes on along the minus strand of VBJR01000070.1, from coordinate 7,864 downwards.
ATGCGGAGCGCGTCGTGATGGTCCACGAGCGCCGCCAGGGCCGCCTGGACCACCTCCGGGCCGAGCCGGCGCGGGACGGCCAGCCGCACGGCCTGGTTGAAGTGGGAGGGGTGCCCGGGCGGCCGCTCGAAGAACCAGCGCTGGACGGGCGTCAGGGGCACCGGGCCCTGGACCGGGCCCTGCTCGGCCGCGGCCCCGCCGCCCTCGCCGACCTCGGCGGCCAGCGCCCGCACCGTCCGGAGCTGGAACAGCTGCCGGATGCTGAACGCCAGGCCGGCCTCGGCGGCCCGGGACGCGACCTGGATGGCCAGGAGCGAGTCGCCGCCGGACTCGAAGAAGTCGTCGTCCAGGCCGACGCGCTGGCGCCGGAGCACGCCGGACCAGATCCCGGCCAGCGCCTGCTCGCGCGCGGTCCGGGGCGCGGCGTACGGCGCGCCGGCGGTCCACTCGGGCGCCGGCAGCGCGTTCCGGTCGAGCTTGCCGTTGGGGGTCAGCGGCAGCTCGGGCAGCGCCACGACGGCGGACGGCACCATGTAGCCGGGGAGCCGGGCGGCCAGGTGGCGGAGCAGCTCGGCCCCGTCCGCGCCCTCGCCCGTCACGTACGCGACCAGCCGCCTCTGGCCGGGCGCGTCCTCCCGGGCCACCACCGCCGCCCCGTCCACGGCGGAGTGCTCGCGCAGGGCGGTCTCGACCTCGCCCGGCTCGATCCGGTAGCCGCGGACCTTGATCTGGTGGTCGATCCGGCCCAGGCAGGCCAGGCTGCCGTCCGGCAGGTGCCGGGCCAGGTCGCCGCTGCGGTAGAGGCGGCTCCCGGGCGGCCCCAGCGGATCGGGCACGAACGAGGCCGCCGTGAGCCCGGGGGCGCCCTCGTAGCCCCGGACCACGCACGCGCCGCCGATGCAGAGCTCGCCTGCGGCGCCGGCGGGCACGGGCCGCAGCCGGCGGTCGAGCACGCGCATGGTCGTGTTCGGCATCGGGCGTCCGATTCCCACGCTGCCCTCGGGCGCCTGGTCCGCCGGCACCCGGTGGATGGAGCAGCCGACCACCGTCTCGGTCGGCCCGTACTCGTTGACCAGCTCCGTCGCGGGGGCGTGGTCCCGCCACCAGCGCGCGTTCTCGCCGGCCAGGAAGTCGCCGCCCGCGACGACGCTGCGGACGCGGGCGTCGCCGGCGGCCTCGCCCAGCTCGTGCGTCAGCCGGGCCAGGTGGGCGGGCGTGATCTTGACCAGGCCGTAGCCGGGCCGCTCGCGGAGCGCCTGGACCAGGCCGTCGATGCCCGGCACGAGCTCGACGCGGCCGCCCGTCAGCAGCGGGCAGAACAGGCTGGTGACCGTGAGGTCGAACGTCAGCGACGAGTGCACCGGCGCGTCGATGGGACCGCCCGCCCCGTACTCGCGGCACGCCCAGGCCAGGTAGTTCACGAGCCCGCGGTGGGGCACCGCGACGCCCTTCGGGGCACCGGTGGACCCGGAGGTGTAGAGGACGTAGGCCAGGTTGTCCGGCACCACGCCGGAGCACGGGTTCTCGTCGCCGCCCAGGGGGGACGAGTCCGCCTCCAGGGCGGGCAGGCCGGGCGCCGGCCGGGTGGAGCCGGGGCCGTCGAGCCGCACGCGCGCCCCCGCCGTCTCGACCATCCGCTCCAGGCGACCGCGGGGCTGGGCCGGGTCGAGCGGCACGTACGCGCCGCCGGCCTTCAGCACGCCGAGCAGCGCCACGACCAGCTCCGGGCACGGCTCCATGGACAGCGCGACGCGCGTCTCGGGCCCGACCCCGAGCGCGCGGAGCTGCTCGGCGACGCGGTTGGCCGCGCGGTTCAGCCGGCGGTACGTCAGCTGGCGGCCGTCCATCGCCACGGCCACGGCGCCGGGCGTCCGCTCGACCTGCTCCTCGATCAGCTCGTGGAGGCAGCGCCGGTCGGGGTACGGGCCGCCGGTGTCGTTCCAGGCCGCCAGCAGCGAGCGCTCGGCGCGGGTGAGGGGCTCCAGCTCGGAGACCGGCCGGCCGGGTTCCGCGACGGCGGCGGCCAGCAGCAGCTCGAGCTGCCCGGCCATGCGGGCGATCGTCTCCGGCTCGAACAGGTCGCGGCTGTAGAGGAAGCGCACCTCCAGGCCGGACGGGGAGTCGGTGGCGAACAGCGCCAGGTCGAACCGGGCGGGGTGGTGCGCGAACGGGTACGGCTCGACCCGCAGGCCCTCCATCTCGAACTCGCCGGTGGGGGCGTTGTCGAGCGAGAACAGCACCTGGAACAGGGGCATCCGGCTCGTGTCGCGCTCCGGGCCCAGGTCCTCGACCAGCCGCTCGAACGGCACGTCCTGGTGCGCGAAGGCGCCCAGCACGGTCTCGCGGACGCGCCCCAGGACGGTTCGCAGGTCGGGGTCGCCGCCGAGGTCGGTACGCAGCACCAGCGTGTTGACGAAGCAGCCGATCAGGGCCTCGGCCTCGACGCGGTCGCGGCCCGCCACGACCGTGCCGACCACCACGTCGTCCTGGCCGCTGTACCGCGCCAGCAGCAGGTCGAACACGGCCAGCAGGCCCATGAACAGGCTGCACCGCGTCTCCTGGCACAGCGCGCGCAGCCGACCCGTCAGGTCGGGCCCCAGGTCGAGCCGGTGCAGCCCGCCGTTCGGCGTCCGCACCGCCGGCCGGGACCGGTCGGCCGGCAGCTCGAGCCCGGACGCGCCCTCCAGCCGGCCTCGCCAGTAGCGGAGCTGGTCCTCGAGCACGCCGCTCTCCAGCCGCCGGCGCTGCCACCGCGCGACGTCCGCGTACTGCATCGCCAGCGGCGGCAGCGGCGAGGGCTCGGACCGCAGGTGGGCCCGGTACAGCGCCGCCAGCTCGCGCGTGAGGACCGCCTCGGACCAGCCGTCGAAGACCGCGTGATGCAGCGTGAGCGCGAGGACGTGCTCGGACTCGCCGGCCCGCAGCAGCAGCGCGCGCAGGAGCGGCCCGCGGGCCAGGTCGAACGGCCGCGCGACCTCCTCGCGGACCCGCCGCTCGACCTCGGCCCCCCGGCCGGCGGCCGGGAGACCGCGCAGGTCCACCGGGACCAGCGGCACCGGACCCGGCGGACCGGGCACCTGGACCGGGCGGCCGTCGCGCAGCTCCAGGGTGGTCCGCAGCACCTCGTGACGAGCCACGACGTCGCCCAGCGCGGCCGCCAGCGCGGCGGCGTCCAGGGCGCCGCTCAGGCGCAGGCACGCGGCGATGTTGTACTCGTCGCTGTCGGGGTCGAGGCGGTGCAGGAACCACATTCGCTCCTGCGCGTGGGACATCGGCAGGTCGCCCTGGCGGGGCGCCCGGTCCAGCGCGGGCGGGCCGCCGGCCGCCGCCCCGGCCAGCCGCCGGGCCAGCAGCTCCCGCCGCCGCTCGTCCACCTCGATATCGGCGTTCACCGGTCCCTCGTTCGCAGCCATTCGGCCTCCACCTCCTCATCGGTCATCCGCTCCAGGTCCCGGACGACCGCCTCCTCCACCGTCTCGGCCAGGGCCGCCAGGGTGGGCCGGTCGAACAGGACCCGGGGCGAGAGCTCGACCCCGAACGCCGCGCGGGCGCGCGACATCACCCGGATGCAGCCGATCGAGTCGCCGCCGAGCGCGAAGAAGTCGTCCTCGACGGCGACCTCGGACGTTCCCAGCACCTCGCCCCAGATCCGGGCCAGCGCCTGCTCCGCCTGCGTCCGCGCGCTCGTGCGGGTGGTGCTCGCCCCCGGGTCGCGCTCGGGCGCGGGCAGCGCGCGCCGGTCCACCTTGCCGTTCGCGTTGAGCGGCAGCCGGTCGAGCCGGACGATCGCGTCGGGGAGCATGTACTCCGGCAGCCGGCGGGCCAGGTGCGCCCGGAGCGCGGCCGTCCCCGGGGCGGGCTCGTCCGCGCGCGGCGTCACGTACGCCGTCAGCCGGCGCTCGCGACCGTCCCCGCGGAGGACGACCACGGCCTCGCGGACGCCGGGGTGGCCGAGCAGCGCGGCCTCGACCTCGCCCGGCTC
>VBJR01000070.1:0-3807 GCA_005880175.1 Chloroflexota bacterium | reverse complement strand
CCGGCGTAGCCGCGCCCGACCGCCGGGCCGCCGACGTACAGCTCGCCGGGGACGCCAGCCGGCGACCGCCGCAGCTCCCGGTCGAGGACGTGGAGCCGGCTGGTGGCGACCGGGCGCCCGATCGGCAGGCTGCGCGCCAGCCGGTCGGGGACCGCCCGGCCGTCCAGCGTCGAGGAGGTGCAGGCCGTCTCGGTCAGGCCGAAGACGTGCCACAGCGGGATCCCGACCGCGCCCCAGCGCCGGTACGTCTCCAGCGCCGCGCGCTCCCCGCCCATGAGCACCAGGCGGAGGCAGGCGGGCGGCGGGAGCCCGCGCTCCGCGCGCCACTCCAGCTCGGCGACCAGCTCGTGCCAGTACGCCGTGGTGACCTCCATCACGGTCACGCCACTCCGCTCCACCTCGGCCAGCAGCTCCGGCGGGCCGAGCGGCGGGGCGCCTTCCGGGATCACCACCGAGCCGCCCGCGCAGAGCACCGGCAGCACCTCCTCCATGACCACGTCGAAGCCGAGCGGCGCCAGCTGGAGGAAGCGGTCCTCCGGGCCCAGGCCGAGCTCGTCCGCCATCGCCAGGGCGAACGCGGCGGCCGCGCCGTGGGCGTTCATCGCCCCTTGGGCGCGCCGGTCGAGCCGGACGTGTAGACGATCCAGGCCAGGTTGTCCGGCGCCAGCGGGACCCGGGGCCGGCTCGGGGCGGGGGCGACGTCCTCCAGGCGCACGGTCGGGGTCGAGCCCGGCCGCCGGCCGCCGGCGCCGCGGCCCACCACCACCGCCCGCAGCCCGCTCTCCTCGACCAGCCGGCCGAGGCGCGCGTCGGGCAGGCCCGCCTCGATCGGCACCACCGCCCCGCCGGCCTTCCAGATGCCGAGCAGGCCCGGCACCAGGTCGGGCGACCGTCCGGCGCACAGACCGACCGGCGTCTCGGGGCCCACGCCCAGGCGCCGGAGCGCCGCGGCCAGGCCGTTCGCGCGCCGGTCCACCTCCGCGTACGTGAGCCGCTCCGCGCCCCGGGCGACCGCCACCCGGTCCGGCGCCGCCGCCGCCCGGGCCTCGAACAGCTCGTGCACGCAGCGGCCGCAGGCGGCCGCGTGGCCCGTTCCCTCCCACCGCCGCAGCGCGCGCTCCTCGTCGCGCGACGGCAGCTCGTACTCCCAGAGCCGGCGGTCGGGGTCCGCCGCGACCTGCCGGAGCAGCGACTCCAGGCAGCCGGCCAGGCGCTCGACCACCGGGTCCTCGAACCGCTGCCGCCAGTAGCCGAGGTAGAGGCCGAGCCGGTCGCCGGGCTCCACGGTCAGGGTCAGCGGGAAGGGAGGCACGTCGCGGACGTCCTCGACCTCGACGCCGGCGACCTGGCGGCGCGTGCCCTCGGCGACCGGGAAGTTCTCGAACACGACCAGCGTCTCGAACAGCGGCTGGCCCGGTGGCAGGCCGCACCAGGCGTGCACCTTGTTGAGCGGCGCGTGCTCGTGCCGGCGGTCCTCGGCCTGCCGGCGCTGGAGCTCGCGCAGCCAGTCGGGCAGCGCGGCCGCCGGGTCCAGGCGCGCCCGCACCGGCAGCGTGTTGATGAACAGGCCGACCATGCGGTCCGAGCCCGGCAGCTCGGGCGGCCGGCCCGAGGTCGTCGTCCCGAACAGCACGTCCCGCTCGCCCGCGCACCGCCCGAGCAGCAGCGCCCAGGCGCCCTGGACGACCGTGTTGAGCGTCACCCGGTGGCGCGCGGCCGCCCGGCGCAGCCCGGCCGTGACCTCGGCGTCCAGCTCGCCGTAGCGACGGCCGGGCTCCAGGTCGGCCGTCTCCGCGTCCGGCCGCTCGACGCCCAGCAGGGTGGGCGGCTCGAACCCGGACAGCACGGTCCGCCAGTGCTCGCGGGCGGCCTCCATGTCGCGCGTCCGGAGCCACGCGATGAAGTCGCGGTACCGCCGCCGCGGCTCCGGGTCGGGCGTCCGCCCCGCCCGCAGCGCGGCGTACGCGGCCGTCAGCTCCTCCCACAGCGCGGCCGCGCTCCAGCCGTCGAGCAGCAGGTGGTGGAACGTCAGGACGATCCGCCACTCGCGCTCGTCGAGGCGGATCGCGGCGCCGCGCACCAGCGGGCCGTCCGCCAGCGCGAACCCGGCCTCGCGGTCCTGCCGCATCCAGTCCCGTGACGACCGGGAGCGCCAGTCCTCGACGGCCAGCGGCGGCACGACGCCCCGGCGGACGAGCTGCAGCGGCTCGCCGCCGTCCTCCCAGCGGACCGACGTGCGCAGCACGGGGTTCCGCTCGGCCAGCAGCGCCCACGCGCGCCGGAACGCCGCCTCGTCCAGGTCCTCCCGGAGCGCGAAGCCGAGCTGGGCGCAGTTGGCCCCCGCGCCGGGGTCGGCCAGGCTCTCGAACAGCATGCCCTGCTGGAGCGGCGCCAGCGGGTACGCGTCCTCGACCTCGGGCCCGCCGCCGGCCAGGCGAGCCAGCGCGGCGGCGTCCAGGCCGGCCAGGGCGCCGGGCGCCGGCGGCTCGACCTCCGCGACCGGCGCGGACGCCACGGCCGCGAGCTGCGCCACCGTCTGGCGCTGGAAGAGCTCGCGGGTGGTCAGGCCCAGGCCCGCCGCGTTGGCCCTCGACACCGCCCGCACCGCCAGGATCGAGTCGCCGCCCAGCTCGAAGAAGTTGTCGTCGATGCCCACGCGCCCGACCTCGAGCACGTCCGCCCAGATCCCGGCCAGGGCCTCCTCCGCCGGGGTGCGGGGCGGCGCGTACGGAGCGTCGAGCTCCGGGCTGCTCTCGGGCGCCGGCAGCGCGGCCCGGTCCACCTTGCCGTTGGGGGTGAGCGGGAGCCGGTCGAGGTGGACGAAGGCGGACGGCACCAGGTGGTCGGGCAGGCGGTCCGCGAGCCACGCGCGCAGCGGACGCGGTCCGGGCCAGTCGCCCGTGACGTACGCCACCAGCCGCCGGGACCCGCTCCCCCGCTCGACGGCGGTCACCACCGCCGCGTCCACGCCGGGGTGCTCGGCCAGCCGCGCCTCGACCTCCTCGGGCTCGATCCGGAAGCCCCGCACCTTGACCTGGAGGTCGCGCCGGCCGCGGAACTCGATGACGCCGTCCGCCCGCCGCCGGGCCAGGTCGCCCGTGCGGTACAGCCGCGCGCCGGGGGCGAACGGGTCGGGGACGAAGCGCTCGGCGGTGAGGTCGGGCCGGCCCTGGTACCCCCTGGCGACGCCCAGCCCGCCCACGCACAGCTCGCCAGCGGCGCCGGCCGGGGCCAGGTCGCCCGCCTCGTCCAGGACGTGGGCCGTGGTGCCGCCGATGGGCAGGCCGATCGGGATGGCGCGCGCCGCGTCGCCCTCGGCGATGGGGTGGCAGCAGGCGAACGTGCAGGTCTCGGTCGGGCCGTAGCCGTTGACGAGCCTGGTCCCCGGCAGCAGCTCCCGGGCCCGGCGCACGTGGGGCGGCGAGAGGGTGTCGCCGCCGACGATGAGCTGGCGCAGGCCGCCCAGGCCGGGGAGGCCGGCGTCCACCGCCTGGTTGAAGAGGCCGGCCGTGAGCCAGAGCGTGGTCACGCCGTCGCGCGCCACCACCTGGCCGATCTCCTCCGGCGTGAGCACGCCCGGCGGCGCCACGACCAGGCGGCCCCCGTTCAACAGCGGGCCCCACACCTCCAGCGTCGAGGCGTCGAACGCGAGCGGGGCGAGCTGGAGCACGGTCTCGTCCGGGCCCAGGTCGGCGAACGTGGCCGGGCAGACGAGCCGGAGGACGCTGCGCTGCTCGACCATCACGCCCTTGGGGACGCCGGTCGAGCCGGACGTGTAGAGGACGTACGCGAGGTCGCGCGGGCCTC
>VBJR01000069.1 GCA_005880175.1 Chloroflexota bacterium | reverse complement strand
CACCCAGCTCCACCAGTCCTACTACGTGGTCGCCCACCTGCACTACGTGCTGTTCGGCGGCAGCGTGATGACGATCTTCGCCGGCATCTACTACTGGTTCCCGAAGATCACCGGCCGCAAGCTCAACGAGACGCTGGGCGAGTGGCACTTCTGGACGGTGTTCGTCGGCTTCAACGCCACGTTCCTGGTCATGCACACGCTCGGCCTGGAGGGGATGCCGCGCCGCATCTACACGTACCCGGGCGGGTTCGGCGAGGAGGGCTGGGGCGCCACGAACGCGTTCATCACGGTGGCGTCGTTCCTGGTCGCGCTGTCGGTCCTGGTCTTCCTGATCAACCTGGTGGTGAGCTGGCGGAGCGGCGAGGTCGCCGGCGACGACCCGTGGGAGGGCAACACGCTGGAGTGGGCGACGAGCTCGCCCCCGCCGCCGTACAACTTCGACCGGGTCCCGCCGGTGCGCTCGTTCATGCCGCTCCGCGACCTCCGCGGCGACCGCCACGCGGCCCGGGAACCGGAACCGGCGGCGCGGTAAAGCCCTGGGGATGGGGCGCTCTGGCGCCAAACCCCCGATTCGATCACCGGGGAATCGTCCATTTGGCGCCAATTCGACGGTCACCCGGCGTGCTGGTCGCGCCAGCCGGCAGGCACCCATCGTCCAGGTCGGCCGCGACCTGGACGATGGGTGCCGGGGTGTCGGCGGCATTGCCTACCTCCATGGCGAAGGGAGCGTCTGAGCCGGAGGGTAGGCACGCGTCGACGGCCGACGCCCAGGCCGGCAGCCCCATCCCTTACGGAGTCGCCGGCTCCGCGCCCGCTTCCAGCGCCGGCGACCACGCCACCGACAGCGCCTCCACCGCCATGCCCCGGATCTCCTTCACCACCCGGGAGCGGCGGTAGTACTGCACCGTGACCGTCACCCGGAACCCCGGTCCCGCCCGGCCCATTCGGCTCCGCACCGGCGCCAGCACCTTCGCGCTGCCCGTGACCCAGAACCGGCGTCCGTCCTCGCGCCTGAGCAGCATCGGCCAGCCGCCCTCGGCGGCCGGGACGACCCGCAGCGCGGTCCCCCGGCACACCTGGGGCACCGCGGCCCGGTCCCGCAGCGCCCGCCGCACGATCGCCTGCGCGTAGCGCCACACCGCGACCACCGGCAGGGCCAGGACGCCCGCCGCGATGTACGCGCCCATCTGGAGGTCCGTCCGCATCGCGGCCATCACCGGTGACGGCGCGGCCACCGTCTCGGTGGCGGTGGTGGCGGCGAGCACGACGCAGCCCGCGGCCAGGCCGCCGAACACGACCATCCAGCGCAGGCGCCGGACCAGGAGCCGGCCCACCTCGGCGTCGTCGACGCCGGCCAGGCAGAGCCGCATCCGCGCCAGGAGCCGCCACAGGATCCCGGTGAGAGGGGTCAGCACCCGCGGCTACGGCTCGCCGCTCAGCCGGTCCTCGATCGCCTTGCGAATCCGCTCGCCGAGGCGCGGGCTGTCCCGCACGATGACGGAGCCCATCAGGGCGAACGCGTTGACGCGCACCACCGGCGCGCCCGGGGCCGGCGGCGGGCCTTTGAGCTTCGCCTCCTTGCTGCCCATGATCGCGATCCCTTCCAGCTCGACCTCGACGCCGAACGGCACGATCACGTCCACGGCGCCCATCACCGCGTACGCGTTGATCGTGGTGACGGGCGCCGAGATGGCCGCGCCCCGGAGGTCCAGCTTGCACGCGCCCATGACCGACACGGCCGCCGACTCCTCGTCCACGCGCCAGAAGCCCTTGCGCTCGACGTTGCCCATGACCGAGACGGACGTCCGCACCGGCGGCCGAACCACGGCCGCCTGCGTGGGCAGGGTGGGCTGGAACACGCGCGTCGGCGCGACGGCGGGCAGGTCGCGGGTCACCGACTGGAGCTCGTCGCGCGTCCGGGCCGCCAGTGCCTGCTCGACCCGCTGCGAGAACTCGTCCAGCGTCAGCCGGCCCTCGACCGACGCCTGCCGCAGCACCTCGCTGGTCCGCTCGCGCTCCGCGTCCGAGGCCAGGATGGGCGGCGGCTGCTCGTCGGCCATGCGCACATGCTAGTTTCTCTCGCCGTGAGCTGGTCGTGGGACCCGTCCGCCCCGTACATCACCCCCGGCCGGAACACCGAGACGCTCCGGGAGCGGCTCGGCCTGAGCGAGGACGAGTGGCGGCTGCCGCCCACGCTCGTGGCGACGTTCCAGCCGGAGTCGTGGCACCGCCTCCGCGCCGGGTGCGGCCTCCTCGACGCCGTCCACGGGGGCCCCGGCGTCATGCCCACGGCCGGCGCCATCGGCGACGTGCCGGTCGCGGCCGTCCGCATGATGATCGGCGCCCCGGCGGCCGCCCTGGCCCTGGAGGCGGCCGTCGCCCGCGGGGTCCGCGACGTCCTGGTCGTCGGCTCCGCCGGCAGCCTGCGCGACGACCTGCCCATCGGCAGCACGGTGATCGTCACGGGGGCCGAGCGCGAGGACGGCACGTCGCACCACTATTTGCCGGCCGGCGAGGTGGTGGCGGCGGACCCCGGGCTGAGCGACCGCCTCGCCGCCCGCGCCGCCGACCGCGGCCTGCGCCCGCTCCGGGGCCGGGTCTGGACGATCGACGCGCCGTACCGCGAGACCGTCGGCGCGATCCAGCGCCACCGGGAGGCCGGGGTGCTGGCCGTCGAGATGGAGGCCGCCGCGATGTTCGCGGTCGCCCGCGTCCGCGGCGTCCGGGCCGCGCTGATCGTGGCCATCTCGGACGAGCTGTGGCACGAGGAGTGGCGGCCCGGCTTCGACGACGAGCGCTACCACGGGGCGCTGGTGACCGCGGCGGACGCGGTCCTGGCCTGCGCCGCCGGAATGGCCTGACCCGGACCGTCGTTACCATGGCCAGGTGATCACCTTTGGCCAGGCGGCTCGCTGTGACACCGCGGACGAGCTGTCGCTGGCAGCCGCGGCCGGGGTCACCGGCGTGATCTGTGCGCCGGAGCTCGCGGCGGCGGCGGCGGATCTGGGCCTCGTGCCGCTGCGCGCGGCGGCGGTCGACGACCCACCCCACACGGCGTACACGCTCCAGCCCAACGGCGAGCCGTCGGCGGCGGCCGTCGAGGCCGCGGTCGCGCTGGCGCTCGACGGCGTGCCTGCCCTGGCCGGGTACCCGCTGGTGACCGTGCTGGGCGACGACGTCGCCGCGGTCGGCGCGGCCATCCGCCACCTGCGCGCGCTGCTGCCGCCCGGCACCCGGATCGGGGGCGAGGCCGCCGACGCCGCCCGGGCGGCAGCCCTGATCGCGGCCGGCGCGGACGACCTCGGCCACGGCGGGGCGGCGCCCGACGCGGCCGCGGCGCGGGCCCGGCGCGACGCGCTGGTCCAGGCCGCCGCGGCCGCCGGCGCCCAGCTGGCCGAGCGGCCGGCGCTCGCCCCGTCCGGCGCGGCCGGGCTCCCCCGGTCGCTCCGCGACCAGATGGACGGCCAGGGCCTGCTCCGGCCCCGGACGCCGTGGGCCAGCGGCGGCGAGCACCCGCCCGCCCGCGCCCCGGGCCGCCGGCACTCGGCCGACGAGCTCACGCGCGGCGTCCGCCCGGAGCTCGCGCGGGCGCTCGAACGCGCCGTCTCCGGCGAACGGCCGAACCGGGACGAGGTGGAGCTGCTGTTCCGCGCCCGCGGCGACGAGGTGGACGCCGTGTGCGACGCCGCCGACGCGGTCAGGGCGCGGGTCAGCGGCGACACGGTGACGTACGTCGTCACCCGCAACATCCAGTACACGAACGTCTGCACCTACCGGTGCCGGTTCTGCGCCTTCTCCAAGGGCCCGCTGTCCCTGAACCTGCGCGGCCAGCCGTACCTCATGACGATCGACGAGGTGGTGGACCGGTCCCGCGAGGCGTGGGAGCGAGGCGGGACCGAGGTGTGCATGCAGGGCGGCATCCACCCCGACTTCACCGGCCAGTTCTACCTGGACGTCTGCGCTGCCATCAAGGCCGAGCTGCCCGACCTGCACGTCCACGCGTTCTCGCCGCTGGAGATCTTCCAGGGCGCGGCGACGCTGGGCCTGAGCGTCGAGGAGTTCACGGCCCGGCTCCGCGATGCCGGCCTGTCGTCGCTCCCGGGCACGGCCGCCGAGGTGCTGGACGACGACGTCCGGGCGATCATCTGCCCGGACAAGGTCACGACGGCCGAGTGGGTGCGGGTGCAGGAGGCGGCCGCCGCGGCCGGCCTCCGCTCCAACGCGACGATCATGTTCGGCCACGTGGACGGCCCGGCGCACTGGGCAAACCACCTGGAGGTCGTCCTGCGCGGCGAGGGCCGGCCCGGGCCGACGTGGGACGAGGTCCTGCTGATGCACGCGGTCCCCCGCCTGGCGCTGCAGGGCCTCGTGGACAACATCCAGGTGTCCTGGGTCAAGCTCGGCGTCGAGGGCGCGCGGGCGTGCCTGCGGGCCGGCTGCAACGACCTCGGCGGGACGCTGATGAACGAGTCGATCAGCCGGTCGGCCGGCGCCTCGCACGGCCAGGAGATGCCGCCGGCGGCGATGGAGGAGCTGATCCGGTCGATGGGGCGGACGCCGCGGATGCGGACGACCCTCTACGAGACGGCGCCCGCGGAGCGCCGGTCGGCGGCACACGCCGCACACCCGCTCCGCGAGCGCGCGCCCGGCACGATGGTCCGGCTGCGGCCGGGCCGTGCCGCTAGTGGTGGCTGACGGACTCCTCGGACGACACGTCGTCGAAGCGCCGGTTCAGGTAGTCGCCCCGCAGCACCCAGAAGCCCAGTCCACCGACGCCGATGGTGGCGACCAGGAAGGCGAGGCTCATCCAGCCCCACGCGGGGATCCATTCCCCGATCAGGTAGATCACGGGAGCAATTATCGGACTTCCGCCGGGTCGAGTTCCCGGTCCCGGACGGCCCTTCTCCCGTACCTTTAGCGCATCAACCTGATCGACATCGTCATCATCATCGCGGTCCTGATCGGCGTTGCGAACGGGTACCGGCGCGGGTTCTGGCTCTCCCTCTTCCAGTACTCCGGGCTCGTTCTCGGCGTGGTCGCCGGAGCCGCCTTCGCCCAACCAATCCTGGACGCGCTGCGCCTGAACAGCGGCGGCGTCCGACCGCTCGCGGCCGTCCTGGTCCTGGTGATCGGCGGCAGCCTGGGCAGCACGCTCGGCTTCTGGGTCGGCGAGCCGATCCGCCGCGCGTTCGTGGGCCGCGGCATGGCCCGCCCCCCCGAGAAGCTGGCCGGCGGGCTCTTCTCGCTGTTCACCGTCCTCTCCGTGGCGTGGTTCCTGGGCCTGACGTTCTCGCAGGGCCCCAGCGCCGACCTCGGCCGGCTGATGCAGCGGTCCACGGTGCTGCGGTCGCTCGACGTCATGTTCCCGCGCCCGCCCGGCTTCCTGTCCGGCGTCCGGAGCGTGCTGGCCGGGGTGCCGTTCCCGCAGACGTTCGCGGGCCTCGAGCCCGCGCTGCCGCAGGCGCTGCAGCCGCCCGCGTCGGTCAACACCGCGGGCGTGAACTCCGCCACGCAGGTCGTGTACCGGGTCGAGGGCCGCGGCTGCGGCGGCGTCGTCAGCGGCAGCGCGTACCCGGTGGCCCGGGGCTACCTGGTCACGAACGCGCACGTGGTCGCGGGGACCAGCAACACCGTCCTCTCGCAGGACGTGACTGGACAGCGGGGCATCCGCGCGACGGTCGTCCTGTTCGATCAGCAGCGGGACGTCGCGATCCTCTATGCGCCCTCGGTCAGCGCCCCGGCGCTGACCGGCGCGCCCGGCGGCCGGGGCACCCAGGGGGCCGTGATCGGGTACCCGGGCGGCGGCGCCGAGACGACCGGTCCGGCGGTGATCGAGCAGGGCACGACGGCCGAGGGCCGCGACATCTACAACGACACCCTGGTCGACCGGAGCATCTGGATCCTGGCCGCCGAAGTGCGGCCGGGCAACTCGGGTGGACCGCTCGTGGACCTGCAGGGCCACGTGCTCGGCCTGGTCTTCGCGGCCTCCAGCACCGACCCCGAGCAGGCGTACGCGCTGACCAACGACGAGGTGCAGCCCGACGTGTCGGCCGGGGTCGGCCGCACGGCCCGGGTGGCGACCGAAACGATGCACTGCGCGGTGTAGCGCGCCCCACCGCCGGCTGCCGCCGGCGCGACAGCGCCCCGTCACCCGGCCCGGCAGACCCGCAACGGGACCGGGTGGGACGCCGTGGACGGCCCCGGCGTGGCCATCTCGGTCGGCCCCGACGGCGTGCCGTGGATCACGAACTCCAGCGGCGCCATCCTGGAGCGGTCCCGAGGGAACGCGTCTCGTCCGCAGGCGCCTTCGGGCGCCTGCGGACGGCCCGCTAGAACGACTGCGCCTCGTCGATGAGCATCACCGGGATGCCGTCCACGATCGGGTAGCGCAGCCGGTCGGTCTGGCAGACGAGCGCGCTCCCCTTCTCGTCGAGTTCGACCTTCTGCTTGCACTTGGGGCAGGCGAGCACTTCGAGCAGCTCAGGAGAGATCACGTGGCGATCCTATCAGCAGCCGTGGGACGTCCGCGTGGGGCGATCTGCTGCAGAGGCTCGAGGGAGTCCGCCCCCGCTCGGGGCGGGCGAGGAGGTTTCCCTCCTCGCACCTCCACCGAGCATGGCTGCGGGGGTGAGGTCAGTGTTATGGGGCCCGGGAACCCGCCCTTGGAGTTGCCCCCAAGTCCCTCTCATCCTCTCTTTAGCAAGGATCCCCGGGCCTGCCGGTCGTTGCCGACCGGACGCTTTGTATTTTGCCGCATCCAGGGCCGGAATGCAACCCCTAACGCACATTAAATGGGGCGAATCGGCCGTTTTGCGCTTGGTTTTTCCCCGTTAGTTAGGCAAAGCAACGAATTCCGCACACACGGGTACGCCTCGGGGGTGCCTCCTGATCCCTCTCACTCCCCCGCCCGCTGGCGCAACCGACGCCGGACGCGACTGTTCCCCCCATGATGGCTGATTCGTCGCTGGTTGTGCCCATTGTTTCTGGGCTTTGGCCTGGCTCTGGCCCTTGGCGTCGGGGCGGGCCATCGGCTCCGTTTTTCGCGCACTGGTCCGCATGAGCGAAACGCGCGCGGGCTAGCCGCCCGCCGTCGTGGGTTGGGCCAGGATCCACAGGCTGGTCATCGTGTAGAGGACCATCAGGACCAGCATCGGGTACTGGCTGAGCAGCGCCCTCTGGGCCGTCCGGAACTGCTCCCCCGCCCGCAGGTGGGCCAGGTACACCGCGATCACGTGGCCCAGCACGATCAGGATGATCTGCATGTACCAGACCGTCGAGGCCGCGTTCAGCGCCAGCGAGGGCTTGAAGCCGGCGGTCGGCAGCAGGTGCCACCCGCGGCCCAGCGGGTCGGCCAGCAGCGGGATCAGCGACTGCGCGTTGTACGTCAGGTAGCTGTAGTTGTGCGCCGCGTTGTAGACCAGCGCGATCGGGACCAGCGTCAGGGCGAACGCCGTGACCACCGCCAGCTCCTCGCCCCGGCGGCCGCCGAAGTACAGCATCGCCCGCACGAACGCCACGAAGATCAGCAGGAACGCCGCGACCAGCAGGAGCATCCCCAGCGTCCTGGTCAGCGGCTCCGCCAGGCCGCCCAGGGCCTCGAACCAGTGGCCGATCGCCGTGTCGAAGCTCTGCCAGGCCGGGGTGGCCAGCAGCCCGTCGAACGCCAGCGAGGCGAGCATCAGGATCACGAACACGACCCAGTCCCAGCCCGCCCGCTGCCGCTGCAGCAGGCCGGTGCCCCAGGGCCGCAGCCAGACGCCGGTCAGGCGCCCCGCCTCGTCCCGCTCGGTCTCCACCGGCGCGAACCGCCCGATGATGCTGAACAGCACCGTGAACGCCTCGCAGCTCCCGAGCCACCGGTCCCGCCCGAACAGGAGCATCCCGGCCAGCGTCCCGGCGGTGTAGACGATCGCGAGGACCGCCAGCAGGGCGGGCCGGCTCGCCACCCCGGACGCCAGCTCGAACAGCACGAACAGCAGGTACAGGACCGCCGCGGGCCAGACGCCGATGGCCTCCGGCAGCCGCAGCGGCGGGAGCGGCCGGCGGCCCCGCGTGACCAGGTCGTAGATGGCGGTCCACGGGTTGAGCAGCGTCCACAGGTTGCCGACGAGGCCGCTCAGGATGACCAGGCCGGCCCAGAAGTAGATCCAGGTCAGGTACGACGCCGGGTTCTGGAGCGCGTTCTGCACTCCGAACAGGCCGCAGACGATGACCGCCAGCAGCGCCAGGACGCCGATCGTCCCGGTGACCGCGCGCAGCGCCGGCGAGCGGCCGACCGCGAGGAGGAACGGGGCCGCCAGGCGGGGGTAGCGCACCGCCTTCTCGCCCGTGCGGTCGCTGGCGAACACCGCGACCATCACGAACGACACGACCACCACGCCGGCGGCCGCGTACAGGTACAGGGCGAGCGAGATCGGCAGGTCGTAGCGCGGGCCGAACGCGTGCAGATAGAGGTTCACGACGGAACGCGAGCTCCTTTCGTCTTGCCGGAGGAGCCGGATCGCCGAAGGCGGCTATCCGGCGGGACAGAGGAGCTTCGGGGGGCCGCGCCCGGAGGCGGCGCGGACCCGCAGCCGGGGGAGGAGCGCCGGGCGGGCGGCCGTCCACCGCCGGGCCGGGGCCAGCGCCGCGCCCGACGCCAGCGGCTGGCCGGTCCTGGCCACGAGCTCGGCCACCGCGGTCTCGACGCTGGACGTGAGCCAGCGGACGCCCACGGCCGCCAGCACGGCGACCGGCAGCTGGCCCAGGCAGCCCCAGAGGAGCAGCTCGCCGGGCGACGGCAGCCGCGCGCCGCCGGCGGCCGCCTCCAGCGTCTCCTGGGCCAGGTAGATGGCGAGCTGGGCGGCGAACAGCGCTGCCGTCAGGTCGAGCAGCGACCGCCGGGCCGGCCGGCGGACCACCGCGCGGCCGGAGGTCCGGACGGTCCGCGCCGCGGCCGCCAGGAGAAGGACGGCGAGCACCAGCGCCCCGCCCGCGCCCAGCACCACGCTGGCGAACGGGGGGACGTACGCGTGGACCCCGCTGCCGTCCGGGGCGACGGCACCCGGGCCCCGCCGCAGCTGCATGGCCAGCAGGTGGCCGGCCTGGCTGGCGGCGAGCACGACCACCGCCATCGCCGGGCGAACGAGCCGGCGACATCGCATCTCGCCGCGATGATACCTGGGGCCCGGCCCGGCTACCGGGTGGCGGTCGCCTCTGTGTCGGCGCGCAGCTCCGCGCCGAACCAGCGCAGGAAGACGACCACGGCGCCGATGAAGTAGCTGCTCTTGCCGAACAGCATCAGCACGGCCCCCGCCACCGTCTGGTCCGTCACCGGGTCCAGCGCGGGCACGGGCCACGCCGTCCTGCGGGAACGTGCCGATGAACAGGTAGAGCAGCTGCCCCATCGGCGACAGGCGCCACCGGCAGTGCGCGGCCGTGGCGTCGATCACCGGCCACCAGAACAGCACGCCGCCGGCGATGAACGTGAGGTGCTCCAGCACGTGGAGCGCCGGCGAGTACAGCGTCGCGTCGTACAGGGGCGGCAGGTGCCAGCCGATCATGACCGCCGCCGAAAGCACCTGGGCCGGCACCGGCTCCGTGATCGCCCGCACCCCGGGCAGGCGGGCCAGCACGCCGGCCATCTCCCGGTTCAGGCCGAGCAGGAGCAGCGGCGGCGCCACGACCCCGATCAGGACGTGCTGGAGCATGTGCGCGCTGTCCAGGTAGTCGTCCGCCAGCACCTCCAGCGGCGTCTCCAGGGCGATCCAGATGCAGACCAGGCCGAGTCCGAAGTACAGCGAGCCGATCCGCGGCAGGTCGCGGTCCCGGGCCAGCCAGGCGTGCCCGAAGAACAGCAGCAGCAGCAGCCCCGCGTAGACGGACGGATCGAACGGCCAGGCCATCAGGTGCCAGGGCTACGTCGGCCGGCGCTACCCCACCGGCATCCCCGTCGCCGGCAGCTTCACGGGCTGAGGCGCCGGATCCGGCGTGCCGGTGCGGACCGCCCAGGTCGGCACCGGGTACTGCGCCGGGGATCCCGCCAGCTCGAGCGGCCACACCGTCCGCGGCCGGCCGCTCTGGATCTGCTCGACCAGCATCGGCTTGTACACGTTCTGGCCGGTGGCGTCGAACTTGAGGCGTCCGAAGAACGTCATCACGTCCAGCGAGGCCAGCTCGTCCCGGACGCGGTCGGGGTCCACGCTCCCCGCCTCCTCGATCGCGCGCTCGAGGGCGAGCCCCGCCGCGGTCGCGTCCGCGACCTGCGAGCTCGGATCGTCCCGGGTCGCGTACTTGCGCTGGTACGCGGCGACGTACTGATCCGACGTCAGG
>VBJR01000068.1 GCA_005880175.1 Chloroflexota bacterium | reverse complement strand
CAGGCCGGGGTCAGCCCGGCCAGGCCGGGTTGAGGGACCGGTCGGCCCCCCCCGCCTCGTCGGCCGGCTGCCGCCAGGGCCGCGAGGAGCGCGGCGAACGCCATCGACCCTCCGAGGTCGGGCGCGAGGTCCGGTATACGGACGGGATTGCGGACGCGCGCGTCGTACGTGTTGTACAGGATCGCGCCGTCCGGGTAGAACACGCTCGGGTTGGGGGAATACACCCTCAGACCCCCGCCCCCGGGCAGGGCCGCGGTACCCGGATCGATTGGCACCCCGGGGAGCACCAGACCCGTGCCCGGATTCGCGGCCCGGTAGGCCTTGATGTAGTGCTGCACGTTGCTCGCGGCCTCGGCCTGCCGCTTCGCGGCCAGTGCCGGGTTGCCGCCATCGGACTTGAGCTCCCAGATGAAGGTGACGTCGGGCAGGCCCAGAGCCGAGGCAAAGGCAGAGGTGCTGAAGATGACGTCCACGGCTCCCCTGGCCTTCTTCGTTCCGGCGGGCACCGGCTTCTTGGAGCCCCCCGGGATCCCCGATTCCGTGTCCACCATGTCCCAGGCCTGTGCGTCGGTGAGGGTGGGGAACACCTGCAGCATCCTCGCCACGACCTGCTCCTCGGCGAGGGCCACCGCCAGCTCTTCGATCCCATTGTTCAGCTTGATCGTCGAGGGCGGCTTCGGCATTGCTATTCCCAGGTGGGTGGGCAGCGGCATGCCGCCCCCACCGCCCCAGCCCCATCCCCAGCCGCCGCCGCCCCAGCTACCGCCGCCGCCGCCGCCACCACCACCGCCGCCGGACGATCCCGAACCGGAGCAGTACTGGACGTAGTAGCAGCTTGCGATGGGAGCGGTGGAGCCCGACGAGCTGCTGCCGCTCGATCCCGAGCTGCTGGGGCAGCCGTGGGGGCAGGGCGGGCCAGATCCGTCGTTGGGGATCTGCGCGCCGCTGGGGTCGGAGTAGGACACGGGGTTGTCGTCGGCGTAGACGTAGCCGTTCATCGCCTCGGCGTCGCCGGGACTCGTGGCGGGGTCCACGGAGAGGAAGCGGCCGGTGGCCGGATCGTACTCGCGGGAGCCGAGCAGGCTCAGCCCGGTGGCGGGGTCGCTGGCCTTGCCCAGGTAGCCGTGCTGGTCAGGCCAGCTCGCCGGCTGGGAGCCGCGCGGGTTGCCGTAGGGGTCCACGGAGCGACGGGTGACGGCCAGGCTGCTGGCGTCGACGCTGGTCAGCGCGGTGTCCCGGGAGTCCGTCAGCTCGTAGGTGACCGTGCCGGTCGAGGAGCGGACGATCACGACCCCGTCCGGGCTGCCGACGTAGTAGCGGAGGCCGGAGAGCGTGCCGCCGGCGGTGTTGAGGTGGACCTCCTCGCCGTAGGGCAGGTACAGGATGACCTGGCTGCTGGCCGGGTCGCGCTGGACGAGCAGGCTGCCGTCGGCCGCGTACAGGTAGCTGCTGGTGGTGCCGGTGCCGGTGTTGGTGACGCTCGCCGGGCGTCCCTCCGCGTCGTACGTGAAGGACTGGCCGGTCCGGCTGGTGGTGTTGCCGGCGGCGTCGTACCGGTACGAGGTGGTGGTCGTCGCGGCGGCGGTCCTGGTGGTCAGCGACTGGACCGCGGCCGGCTGGCCGGCGGCGGTGTCGGCGCCCGTGGAGGCGTTGTAGCCGTTGAAGGTCATCGACTGGACCACGTCGTTGGCGGTGCTGCTCACCGACGTGTCGTGGTTGGTCGCGCCCACCCGGTTCCCGATCGCGTCGTACGCGAACGACTCCCAGTAGGGCGCCGGCCCGCCGCTCACCTTGCCGGCCACCGGCGCGGTGTCGTTGCAGCCGCCGATGCCCATGACCTGGCCGCCGCTGGACGAGCTGACGCCGCCCGTGTCGGTCCAGGCGCCGACCAGGCGCTGCTGGTGGTCGTACGTGAAGCACTGCGTGTCGGCGGTCGACACCCCGTTCTGGCTGGTGGCCACCGAGGTGGTGCTGCCCGACTGCGTGTACGTGTAGCCGGTGCTGTCGAGCGGGCTGGAGAGGGTCTGCAGGGCGTCGGCCTGGGTCAGCGTGCGTCCGGTGGGCAGGTCGTAGGTCTGGGTGCGAGCGAGCTGCTTGCCGTACACGCCGAAGTTGGTCTGGAGCACGTCGCCGATGGCGTCGTACGAGACGGCGTTGAGGTAGGTGAAGGTGCCGCCGAAGCCCGACAGGCTCTCGGAGAGGTCGTAGGAGTAGTTGACCTGCTCCCTCGGCAGGCCGGCCTCGGCGACGAACTGCTGCCCGGAGAGGAGCGAGGTGGCGGCCGAGTACTGCGTCGTCGACTGATACGTGCCCGCCAGCGCGCCCTCGGCGGAAGGGATGCTCACCTTCGTGCCGGTGGACTGGTAGAGGGGCGTGTAGCCCAGCGTGGTCAGGGTGTAGGCGTGGGTCGGGTCCGACGCGCCGTTCGTGTACCTGGTCTGTGACGTGAGCTGGCCCCTGGCCATCGTGTCGTAGTTCCAGGCGCCGACCTGGTTGGAGGCTGAGGCGGCGGCCTGCGTCGTGTCGTACTCGGCGGTCTGACGCGCGAGCGAGTCGTACGTGAAGGTGAGGCGGGCGCCGCGAGCGTCCGTGACCGAGAGCAGCTCACCGCCGGGCGAGTAGGTCCGGCTGTCGGAGGCCGTGGCGGCGGGGTCGGTCAGCGAGGTCTGCCGGTCGTGGAGGTCGTAGCTGTACCGCCAGACGTCCCCGGCCGCGTCGGTGACCGTGCTCGTCTTGCCGGAGGGCGTGTGGATGTACGCGGTGATGACGGCATCGGCCGCGCTGCCGGTGGGCGCCGTCCCGCTGCCGTACGACCACGACGCGGTCGTCCGGCCGAGCGCGTCGGTGAAGGTCGAGGTGGCGGTGCCGCCCGCGAGCGGGGTGACGTCGGTCTGGTCGACGCCGGGGTACGCCGTGAGCGTCGACCACTGGTTGACGCCGGCCGCCACGAAGAGCGACCTCACCGGACGGCCGAGGCCGTCGAAGACGCTCTCTGTCTCGGCCGGGACCTTGGAGTCGTTGGCGGGGACGAAGATGCCGTTCGTGGGGTTGGTGGACGAGTCGTAGTAGGCGGCGGTGGTCTTGACCGTCTGGCCCAGCGAGTTGTAGTGGGTATCGGTCAGCAGGCGGCCGGCGGCGCCGCTCCTGGTGACGGACTGGTCCTGGATGAGCCGGAGCTGGCCGTCGTAGAGCTTGACGTCGTTGTTGTAGAGCCCGTCCTCGCGCAGCGCGGAAGAGGTCACCGCCGTCGGCGCGCCGTTGCTGACCGCGTAGGCAAACTTGGCGTCCGCGTTCGCGTTGGCCGCCTGCGAGTGCAGCGGGCTCCACGCCGCGGTGAGGCGGCCCAGCCCGTCATACGTCTTCGTGGTCAGCTCGTTGTTGACGTCGCTCACCGAGATCGGCAGGGCCCGGCCGGGATCGAGCGTGGTGGTGGTGGTCCAGCCCATGGCGTTCTTCTGGGTCACCGTGTCGGGAGAGGCACCCGGCGTCGAGTAGGACGTGGTCGTGGTGCTGCCGTCGGCGTCCGTGCTGGAGATGACGCGGCCGTAGGCGTCGGCGACGGTCGTGCTCTGGGTCACGTAGGTCGGGCTGCCGGAGGGATAGGAGTCCACGGCGTCGCCCATGGTGGCGTCACCGGGCCCGCTCAGCGCGCCCAGCGTGGCGGAGGAGTCGTAGAAGGTGCGCGTGTCCCCCACCGTGTTGGCGGTGGTCGGCGTCGTCCCGCAGCCTCCCTGCACGGCGAGCACCCGGTCCGGGTAGTCGAGCATGTTGCGGCTGCTGTCCTGCGCGTACGACGTGGTCGTGCACACCTCCGGCACCGCCGCGGTGCCGTCGCCCCTGGCGTCGGACGTGACGATTCGCCCGGAGCTGTCGTAGGTCGTGTTGGTCTGGGTCTTCTTCCAGGAGCCGTCGTGCCAGAGTTGGTACTCGCGCGTCTGGCCGGTCGCCGGCATGCGCGCCACCAGGCTCGGCATCGAGCTCGCCTGCGACTCGGTGGCCGTGGACGAGTACGTCCAGGGGCCGCTCACCTGCTTCTTCTGGGCGGCGCCGCCGGCGCCGAGCAGGTCCCGCTCCTCCAGGACGTCTCCAGCCAGCCAGTCGGAGTCGGTGACGCTGTCGCCGACGGTGTCCGAGACGGTCACCGAGCGCGTGGAGCCGTCCTTGAGGTGGTCACCGTCCATGCCCTGCAGGTAGGTCGTGACCGTCTGCGTCGGCACCGACTCGACCGAGGCGGCGCCCGCTGTGACCGTCACCGTGCGGTAGCCGCGGTTCTGGTTCCACGTGCGCTGGGACGACTTCGTCAGCGGCGAGTCGTCGCGGTGCCACGCGATCCCCGAATAGGAGTACGAGGTCACCTGGGCCTCCGACCAGCTCGCCGGCGCGACCAGGTCGTTGACCGTCACCATCGAGACCGGGTACGTGTTGAACCAGTCCTCGACCTCGCTGCTGCCGGCGGTCGGCACCCAGAACTGCGGGAAGCAGCTCATGGTGTCGGTGTCCTCGCTCGCCGGCATGACCTTGTTCACGCGCGAGCACTGTGGCGTGGCGTAGGACACCACGATCTGCGCACCGGACTCGGTGGTGATCGAGTCCATCCGCGGCCGGTAGAGGGCGGCCGCGCCGCTGATGGCGCCGTCCACCCGGTTCGGCATCTCGTCGGCGACGAACTGCTCGGCGGGCAGGCTGGCCGCGCCACCACCGCCCAGCGTGTCGTTGCCGGTGTGCTGGATCGAGTCGAGCCACATCACCGCAACCGTGCCGTCGCCCTGGTGGGTCGCCGACACCCCCGAGGTCGCGGAGACGACCCCGGCCTGGGGCGCGGGGAACATCTGGTCCAGGGTGGTAACTATTCAGGTGCCGTGAGCCCGCCGGATCTCGTCTTGGGCGCCGCGCAGGGCTTGTAGCGCATCGGCGAGAAGCGCGGGGGAGACCTCCAGCAGTCTCAGGTAGGTAGCCTGGTGGAGAGCCACCAGTTCGGGGCCGTCGAAGTCTCCATTGATGATGTGCAGGACGAGATCGAAGGAGTCGATAGGTG
>VBJR01000067.1 GCA_005880175.1 Chloroflexota bacterium | reverse complement strand
CCGGTGTCGGCCTGGCTCGCCTCCTGCTGCTCGGCGCCCGCCTCCTGCTCGGAGTCGCTGGCGCCGGGCTGCGTGTTCTCGCCCTGCTGCGGCTGCTCGTCCTCGCTCTCGCGGCGCTCCGCGTCCTCCGTCTGCGACGGCTCCTGCTCCTCGCGGCGGATCTGGGCCCGGGCCCGGTGCGCGAGCGCCAGCTCGGCGGCGTCGTAGATGTCGTCGCGGGTCGGCGCCTGGTGGCCGCGCAGCGCGGCCAGCGCCCGCGCGGTCTGGCCGGTCACCACGTCCCCGCGGTGGCCGAGGACGCCGGCCTCGACGCAGATGCTGGAGACCAGGCGGGCGTTGCCGGGGGTCAGGTGCACGCGCTCGAACGCCGGGACCGCCCCCTCGATCCTCTCGCCCAGCTCCCGGTCCGAGGCGAGGAAGCGCTCGGCGAACCCGGGCTCGCCGGACCGGAACGCCGCGTCGCGCTCGGTGATCTCGACCCGCAGGTCGGCGTCGGCGATGCCCTCGACGTCCACGCAGAGCCCGAAGCGGTCCAGCAGCTGCGGCCGCAGCTCCCCCTCCTCCGGGTTCATCGTGCCGACCAGGATGAACCGCGCCGGGTGCGTCACCGACACCCCCTCGCGCTCAACCACGTTCACGCCCATCGCCGCCGCGTCCAGCAGCACGTCCACGATGTGGTCGTCCAGCAGGTTGACCTCGTCCACGTACAGGATGTTCCGGTTGGCCTCCGCCAGCACACCGGGCTCGAACCGCCGCGAACCCTCCTTCAGCGCCGCCTCCAGGTCGATCGTCCCGACCACCCGGTCCTCCGACGCGTTGATCGGCAGGTCCACCACGCGCATCCGGCGCCGCTCGCGCGGCAGCGGGCGCTCGCCGGCCGTCATCCGGTCGTGGCACTGCCAGCAGAGCGCCCCGGCGTCGTCCGGGTCGCAGCCGAAGTGGCAGCCCTCGACGACGTCGTGCTCGGGCAGCAGGCGCGCCAGCGCCCGCACGGCGGTCGACTTGCCCGTCCCCCGCTCGCCGCGGATCAGCACGCCGCCGATCCGCGGGTGCACCGCGTTGAGGCAGAGCGCGAGCTTCATGCGCTCCTGGCCGACGATCGCGGTGAACGGGTACGTGTGCCGGACGGCCATTCCTCAATCCTAGGGCTGCGCCGTAGGTGGCTCACGCGACACCGGCGCTATGGTTTGGTGCGGCGGGCCGCGCCCGCCCGGGTGGTGGAGGTTGAAGAAAGGGGGAAGTCCCGGTGGATCGATGTGCCGTGTTCGTGGACGCGGGGTGGTTCCTGTCGGAGACCGCGCAGGCGCTGACCGGACGCGGGGTGCGCTCCGACGTCACCTGCCGCTACCGGGACCTGATGCCGGCGCTGGCGGCGCTGGCCGCGCAGCACACGGGCCTGCCGCTGCTGCGCATCTACTGGTACGACGCGGCGCCTGACGGCATCCCGGGCGGGCCCCACGCCGAGATCGGCGCGCTGCCCAACGTCAAGCTGCGGCTGGGCCGGATCTCGCACCACGAGCAGAAGGGCGTGGACGCGCTGCTGATCCTGGACCTGACGACCCTCGCGCGCGAGCGCGCCATCGCCAACGCGCTGGTGGTGTCGGGCGACGAGGACATCCGCGAGGGCATCGCGGTGGCCCAGAGCCTGGGCGTGCGCGTGACCCTGGGCGCGGTCGCGCTGCCGGAGGGCCGGCCGAGCCTGGCCACGACGCTGGTCCAGGAGGCGGACGACCAGCTGCTGATCGACGCGGACTTCCTGCGCCGCTACGTCGGGCAGGGGCCGGCCGTGGTGGAGGCGGCGCCGGCGGCGGTGGCCCCGGTGGTCGCGCTGCCGGCCCAGACGGCGGTGGTGGCGGCGGCGCGGCCGGCGGCCGCGGCGGTGACGCTGGCCGTCCCCCCCGAGGAGGCGACGACGCCCCGGGAGTTCGGCTTCCGGTTCGGCGCCGCGCACGCGGACCAGCTCAGCTCGGACGACCTGCGCGCGCTCCAGCGCGAGGCGCCGATGATCCCTTCGGACGTGGCCGCCCAGCTGTTCCGCGACGCGGAGCAGGTCTTCGGCCCGATCCGGGGCCGGCCGGAGATCCGCCGGGAGCTCAAGGCCGGCTACTGGGACCACGTGATGCGCCGGCGCTGAGCCGGGGCGGGGACCGGCGCCCGGGCGGCGGGGGACTCCCACTCCTGGTGCCGGCGCCGCGCCTGGTGAGCGATTCGATGAGGGGGGCCTCCGGTGGGCTAGCACTGTGCCGCCTCTGGCTTGCAAGTGGCTCACGACCGGGCCATTACCGGCGTAGGAGCCGTTATTGGGCGGTCATGAGGTCCCTCACGCCCGGCAACCGGCTACATATGTACCACTTGCGACACAGTCACGGTCTTGCCGTACGTTCGCCACGCCATGAGCCGTCCGTGGGGTGGCCCGCGTACGGCAAGCAGCCTGGTGACCTGCTCGTGATCCACTTGCCACCCAAGGGCCGCACAGTGATAGCCCACCGGAGGCCCCCTTCGGTGTCGCGCTCACCAGGGCGCGGCGCCGGCACCAGGGGTGCGAGTCCCCCCGCCGCCCAGGCGCAGGTCCAGCGCCGAAGCGGCCCTACGCGTCCGCCCGCGAGTGCGTGATCGACGTGCCGTGGGTCAGCGTCGCGTCCACCGGGCAGTACCGGTTGCACGCCATGTCCAGGGCCTTGTCCACCAGCTCGGGGTCGGGCGTGAAGCCGGGCTCCCAGCCGATGACGAACTTGATCCGGACGTTCGTGAAGGCATGCGGCCAGTCGTCCTGCTGGTCCCCGTCCACCTCGACCTCCAGGGAGCGGTACGCCTGCTTGAACTTCTTGAGGAGCAGGACGGCGTTGATCCCGGTGCAGGAGCCGAGGGCGCCCAGCAGCATCTCGGTCGGCCGCATGCCGTCGTCCTCGCCGAACAGCGGCGGCTCGTCCACCGACGCCTCGTGGCCCGAGCCCGCCTCCACGACGAACTTGACCTTCTTGCCAGCCCAGCGCGCGGTTGCCTTCTGCATACGTGTTCAGATAGTAGGCTTGCGCGGGTGACCGATCCCCTCAGGCCGGGCGAGGTCGTCCTCCTGCACGACAAGGCCGGCCGCCGCTACCGCCTCGTCCTCGCCGCCGGCGCCTCCTACTCCACCCACGCCGGCACCCTCGCCCACGACGCCCTGATCGGCCAGCCCGAGGGCACGGTCGCCGCCACCAACATGGGCCGCCGGCTGCTGGCCCTGCGGCCGACGTTCGCCGAGCACGTGGTCGAGCGCAAGCGCCGCGCCCAGCCGATCTACCCCAAGGACATCGCCGCGATCCTGGTCCACGCCGACGTCTCGCCCGGCGACTTCGTGGTCGAGGCCGGGACCGGCACCGGCGCGCTGACCATGGCCGCGCTGCGGGCGGTCGGCCCCGGTGGCCGGGTCGTCTCCTACGAGGTCCGCGAGGACTTCCACCAGGCTGCCGCCGCGGCCGTCGCCGAGGTCCTGGGCGAGCCGCCCAACCTGGAGCTGAAGGTCGGCGACGTCTACGAGGGCATCCCCGAGCGCGACGCCGACCGCGTGCTGCTCGACCTGCCCGAGCCCTGGCGAGCGCTCCCCCACGCCGCCGCGGCGCTGCGGCCCGGGGGCATGGTCTTCGCGCACTGCCCCAACACGACCCAGGTCCAGCGCTTCTGCGACGAGCTGCGCGAGACCGGCGGGTTCGGCCTGCTGGAGACCGTCGAGGTCCTGGAGCGGGGCTGGACGGTCCGCGGCCGCAGCGTGCGGCCGTCGCACCGGATGGTCGCCCACACGGGCTTCCTGACGTTCGCTCGCCGCCTGGCCGGCGCCGAGGTCTTCGAGACCGAGGCGGAGGGCTTCTGATGGCCGGCGTCTGGGTCCGCCGCCAGCGTCGCGACCGCCCGGCCCGCGTCACGCTGTTCTGCCTGCCGTTCGCCGGGGGTGGTGCGGGCGCGTTCCGCGAGTGGCCGGACCTGCTGCCGGACGACGTCGAGGTCTGCCCGGTGCACCTGCCCGGGCGCGAGGCCCGGTTCGCCGAGCCCCCGATCGACGACGTCGGGGCGCTGGTCGGCCCGCTGCTCCTGGGCCTCACGCCGCACCTCGACGGCCCGTTCGCGCTGTACGGCCACAGCATGGGCGGCCTGATCGCGTTCGAGCTGGCCGACCGCCTCCGGCGCCGCGGCGTCGCGCCGGCCTGGTTCTTCGCGTCGGGCGTGCGCGGGCCGCACCGGCCGCGCCGGGCCGAGCCGCGCCACGGGCTGCCCGACGACCAGTTCCTCGCCGCCGTCCGCCAGCTGAACGGCACGCCGCCGGAGCTGCTTGCCAACCCGGAGATCCTCGAGCTGCTGCTGCCGATGCTGCGCAGCGACTTCCGGCTGGCCGAGACGTACCGGTACCTCCCGCGGCCGCCGCTGGACTGCCCCGTCGTGGCGTTCGGCGGCCGGGACGACCCCGACGTGTCCGTCGAGGACCTGGAGGCGTGGCGCCAGCAGGCGGCCGGCCACTTCGAGGTGCACGTGCTGCCAGGCGACCACTTCTTCCTCGGCTCGGCCCGCGCCGACCTGCTGCGGATCATCGGGGAGCGGCTGGCCGGCGTCTGACCCGGATCCTGGCCGGCCCGTGTGAGAGCGCTCTCCGGGACCCCCGCACATGCGACGGCCCATGTCAAGCCCCCGCTAGAATTGATGCCCGTTCCCCGACCGCGTGAAGGCTCCTGGAGTTCGAGTTGCTCAGCGATTACGTTCCCCTGCTGATCTACGCGGTGATCGTCGTGGCCGTCGTGGGCTTGCTGATCACCCTGTCGTACGTGCTGGGGCCCCGCAAGCCTTACCGGAGCAAGCTCCTGCCGTACGAGTCCGGCATCATTCCGGAGACGCCGGGGCGGCAGCGGATGTCGGTCCGGTTCTACCTGACCGCGATGCTCTTCATCATCTTCGACGTCGAGGCCGTCTTCTTCTATCCGTGGGCCGTGCTCCTGCACCAGCTGCGGTGGTACGGCGTGATCGAGATGTTCATCTTCATCGGCATCCTCGCGGTGGCCCTCGCCCACATCTGGCGCAAGGGGGGCTTCGAGTGGGAGTAGAGCAGCTCGTCGACGTCCTCGGCGAGAACATCCTCACCACCACGCTGGGCAGGGTGATCGGCTGGGGCCGCGCCAACTCGGTGTGGCCGGCCCAGTTCGGGCTCGCCTGCTGCGCCATCGAAGGCCTCATGCACACGGCGGGCCCGGGCTTCGACATCGGCCGCTTCGGCTCCGAGGCGATGCGCGCCTCGCCCCGCCAGTCCGACCTCATGATCGTCGCCGGCCGCGTGTCGCAGAAGATGGCGCCCGTGCTGCGTCAGCTGTACGACCAGATGCCGGAGCCCAAGTGGGTGATCTCGATGGGCGCGTGCGCGTCCACGGGCGGCGTGTTCAACAACTACGCGATCCTCCAGGGGGTGGACAAGATCGTGCCCGTCGACGTGTACATTCCCGGGTGCCCGCCGCGCCCCGAGGACGTCATCAACGCGCTCATGATCCTGCAGGAGAAGATCAAGGCGCAGGGCATCAAGCCGCGGATATGACGACCTCCGTCCTGCCCGACGAAACAGTGCTCGCGAGCGGCGTTCTCGCGGGCGCGGAATGGATCACCATCCGCCGCGAGGACCTGCGCGAGGCGATGCAGACGCTGCAGGCGCGGGGCTTCGCCAGCTACCTGTTCATGACGTGCGTGGACCATCTCGTTCATCGATGGCGACCCGCCGCACATCGAGTCCGCGTACGACCTTTTTCCGCCCGCCAACTGGGACGAGCGCGAGACGTGGGACCTGTTCGGCATCGCGTTCGAGGGCCATCCCGACCTCACCCGCATCCTGCTGCCGGACGACTGGGAGGGCCACCCGCTGCGGCGCGACTTCCCGGTGGGCGGCGAGCCGGTGGATTTCTCCGAAGACCACGAGACCTGGCAGACGGCCCCGCCGGAGGCTTGACCGCGATGGCTGACACGAAGCTCGACCAGACCCAGCAGGGCATCACCGTCACGCGCACCCGGCGCGCCGGCCTCGAGGGCGACCTGATGACGGTCAACTTCGGCCCCCAGCACCCGTCCACGCACGGCGTGCTGCGCCTGGTGGTGGACCTCGACGGCGAGACCATCCGCCGCGTCAAGCCCGTGATCGGGTACCTGCACACCGGCATCGAGAAGCAGATGGAGGCGCTGCGCTGGCAGCAGGGCGTGGTGGTGACCG
>VBJR01000066.1 GCA_005880175.1 Chloroflexota bacterium | reverse complement strand
ACGACCTCGAGCATCGTCCTGACGTTCTCGATCTCGTAGTTCGGCGCCTCGGCGTCGAACATGGGCAGGTCGAGCTGGTGGATGTCGAGCAGCATGATGGCGGCACCGGCTCGCTCGGCCCCCTCCAGCGCGACGCGGAGCGAGTCCAGGGACCGGGACAGGTGCCGGGTGCTGCCGCCGAGGCCGACGACCAGCGGGCGGCCGTCGGACTGCTGGATCAGCTTCAGGTCGGGGAGCTGGCTCTTGTCATGCATGGGGCAACGGGAAGGTGTTCAACGCTTCCTCCTCCAGTGGCCGGTCGCGCCAGCCGAGCGTGACCGCGGCCTGCTGCACCCGGCCGCGGCCGAGCGGCAGGAACGCGGCGGGTGTGTTGGGGACGAGCCCGGGCACCACGACGCGGGCGACGCGCGTGCCGGTGACGGCCACGTCGGGCGTGGTCAGGTCCACGGCCAGCACCTCGAAGCCGCGCCGCTCCAGTCGCTCGCGATAGGTCGCGGACGTCCTGGTGGTGAGGTGGGGCAGCGAGCTCATCGGCCGCTCCGTCTCGACGTCGAGGCAGCCTCGCACCGCCTCGCGCGCCCTGGGGTCCAGGGTGATCTGGAGCTGGGCCGTCAGCGAGATGACGTCGTGGAAGTCGGGGCGGAAGGAATCCAGGTAGCGCCGGTCCGGCCGGTGGGGCTTGACCCGGTTCTCCGGGGTCATGCTCGCGGCGGTGGTCCAGAACGTGCTGTCGGGGTCGTCCATCGCGCGCGTGGTCTCCTGCAGGGCCAGCGCCTCGGCCCACGCCTTGAGACCGGCCTGAGCGGGATCGGGCCGCGCCGCGAACCCGAGGGCGAGCAGGCCCTCCCGCACGTTCTCGAGCACGCCGGTGATCACCGGCACGTCGAACTCGTTGTCCAGGTAGATCAGCGACGCGCGCTGGCCGAGGTCCCACGGCTGCCCGGCCCACACGGCCGCGAGATCGGGCGTGAGGCCGACGGCCGGCAGCGGCTGCGCGTTCAGCCACCAGATCATCGTCGCGTCGCGCTCGATCAGCTCCTCGAGCGCGCTGGTGACCGCGGCGTCCCAGGTCGCCCCCGCCGCGACGCCCGAGTACGGCGGGAAGTTGGTCCGCGGCTCGAAGGCGTACGGGCCCAGCTGGTAGCTGAAGTAGACCACGCTGGCGGGCAGCCAGACGTCCCGGTCGAGCGACAGGGAGCGACCGGCGATCCAGTGCACCGGCAGGTCGCGGGTGAACGGGACGAACGGGAACCCGGGCGCCGCGTACTGCGCGGGGGAGAACAGCACCAGCTCCATCGGGTCGACGGCGCGCTCCCCCTTCGCACGCACTCGCCGATCGCGGCCAACCTGGCGATCTTCTCGCTGACGAACGAGCTGCCGTGGTTGAGCCGGTTGTTCGCGCGGTACGTCGCCTGGCGGAGGTCGCAGGCGATGGCCTGCACCATCTGGAACTGACGGGGTATCGACGGGTGGAACCGGACCCGGTCGAGACGATTCACGAGCCCGGTGCGGTCGTCGACGAGGACCTCCAGGTCGAAGTGGCGCGACATCGCCGTCGCGTGGTCGGGCAGGGGCAGCACGGGATGCGGCGTGACCGTGAACGACAGCGGATCGAGCTCGACCTCGTGCCACGACGAGACCGGCGGGACGCCGGCCGCCCAGCGCTCCAGCTCGACCAGGAGGATCGACAGCATCCAGCGCAGCTCGGGGTCGGGAGGCAGCTGCGCCTGGCCGTGGACGGGCCGGCTCGTCAGCGCGTGGAAGAGCGGCACGTTGGCCGCGGCGCACAGCCGGCGGCGCATCAGGTCCCGGTAGCCGGGCCCCTCACCGGGGGTGATCGCCGGTCCCATGAAGCCCTTGCCGGCGTCGAGGTGCAGCGGCAGCCACCGGAACCCGGTGGCCGCCGCGCGGTCCTCGATGTCGGTCAGGAATTCGTAGTCGAGGTGGTCGCTCACGGCGACCACCAGGCTCGTGGCGACGTCCAGCGAGCCATCGAGCGCGGCCGGCTCACATCGGGAGCTGCCGCGGAACCCCCCGAGGAGGTCGGACGCGCCGAGCAGCGACGCCAGGCGGCCCTCGCCGACGATCACCAGTGACGTCCGCGCGGCGGCGTCGGCGTCCGCGGCCGCGTCGGGGAAGCGGAGCCAGTCGGCCATCCCCGGGACCGCGCCCAGGCAGCCATCGGCTCGCAGCGTCCTGACCACGGCGTCCACGTCGTCATCCGCCGGGAGCGTTCCCTGTCCGTCGCCGGCGCGCCTGGAGAGCTCCTCCAGGAGGGCCTCCGGGAGCATGTTCACCCGGAACACGCGGCGCGACGCGGACGCGACGACCGTGGCGTCGTTGGGGTGGCGATAGAGCGCCGCTTCCAGTGCGGGCCCGTTGACGCCGGACAAATGTGTTCCTCCTTGGTTCAGGCTCGGGACGAGCGGACCGACCACAGGTGGTGGAGGGGTCGCGCGGGGCCCGGGTCCCCACGCGACTGACGACTAGAGAGTCGTTACGCCCAGTGGAAGTCGACCTTCGCGGAGTCGTGGTTGTGGCTGCTCGACGCCATCACGGGCTCGTCGTCGGTCGTCTGGGTCGTCTTGACTTCCTGGATCACGTTCGTCCTCCTATCGAGTGGTCGTAATAGCGCAGGCCTGCCGGACGGGATCATGTCACCGGAGTGGGGCTCCGACTAGGCCCGACCGGGCCTTTCTGGAGCGGCTCCGAGTCCTCGTCGGTGGGCCGGTAGTGCCGGTTGCTGCCGGCCCACGCGGCCAGCTCCACGCGGTTCCGCACACCGAGCTTCTGGCTCAGCCGCTCGACGCTGTGACAGGCCTCTCGCGACCAGCGCCACGAGCATCACCTCGCGACGGCTGAGCGGCGCGCCGGATTCGTCCGTTCCGTCGGTTCCGTCCATGCTCTGCCCCCTTGCGCAGCGGTCACCAATGGGCCCCCCGGCGGTTGGAAGCGTGCCCCGCCGGGTCGGCCGGGGCATCCGTGCGAGTACGGAAACGGGGCGGAATCAGTACTTTTCCGGACTCCGTGGCCGCGGCCACTCGACTACAGTGCAGCGCCAGGTGCTCGTCCCGTCATATGAGGAGGTCCCCCAAGATGCCCACCACGGTGCGTGTCGCCGTCGTCAACTACAGCTGCAAGCTGGACGACGAAGCCGTCACGAGCGGCATCACCGCGCTGCAGGCGCAGGTCAGCGATCACCTGGCCCCCGTCTGGAACGTCGATGCCGAGCTGTTCCGCCTCGAGCCGCCCACGCCCTGTGCCGGCGTGTACGGCCTCATGCTTCGCGACGGCACGCCGGATGACGGCCTGAACCAGGGAACGGCCGAGGCCACCAGCCACGGCCTGCCGCTGGCCCACGTCTTCCTGGGCGACCTCGCGCCGAGCCAGCACTGGACCCACGCCGCCAGCCGCGAGCTGCTGAACCTGCTGGTCGATCCCATCGTCAGCCGCATGGTCTACCGGCAGCTCGGAGCCGGCCCCGACCAGCGCCACCGCCTGTACGTCCACGACATCGTCGCTCCCTGCGCCGCGTACGCGCATGGCTACGACGTCGCCGGCTGGCATGTGGCGGACTTCGTGAACGAGGCGTGGTTCGTGGACGAGGCGCCCCACCCGAAGGCGGGATTCGACCACCAGCGCCGGATCCGCCGCGCCTTCGAGGTGCTGCCCGGCGAGCGCGTGTACGCCTACGACCTCGTACAGGACGCGTGGGTCGCGATCGACGCGGACCCCAGGACGGGCGAGCTCAAGGAGTCGGCCGAGCGCCCGCAGAGCCTGCGGGCCGGGCGGCTGGTGGCGATGCTGGCCGAGGCCCGCGCGCGCGTGATGTTCCTGGAGGCGTGCGGCGGCAAGCACATCGAGGGAGGCATTCCGGGAGGGCCGTAGCACCGGGGGCCGGCCCGCCCGCGTGTGGTTCCGCTTTAATAGCGAAGCCACGCGGGATGAGCAGGAACATCACGGTCGAGGCGCTGAGCCGTCGCGAGCGGGAGGTAGCCGCCCTCGTCGCCGAGGGTCTGACCGATCGAGAGATCGGCAAACGGCTGTTCATCTCCCAGCGGACCGTCGAGAGCCACGTCCAGCACATCCGCGACAAGCTGGGGTTCGAGCGGCGGACGCAGATCGCGAGCTGGTACGTCGCGCAGCAGCAGGTCGCCGCCGGCCCGTCCGGCGGCCCGACCGAGCCGGCGCAGCCGGCGCACAACCTGCCGCTGCAGGTGACGACGTTCATCGGCCGGGAGCGCGACCTGCTGCTGGCGGGCCGGCTGTTACGGCGCGCCCGGCTCCTGACGATCGCCGGGCCGGGCGGCTGCGGGAAGACCCGGCTGGCCCTCGAGACGGCCTCCGAGGCGCTCGCGCGGTTCCCGGGCGGCGTCTGGCTGGTCGGCCTGGGCTCGATCAGCGACCCCGAGAGCGTCCCGCGGGCGGTGGCGACGGTGCTCGGCGTGCGGGAGCGCGAGGGCGCGGACGCCGTCGACGCCATCGCGTCCGAGCTCGCCCGCACGCGGCGGCCCCGCACGCTCGTGGTGCTGGACAACTGCGAGCACCTGACCGCCGCCTGCGCCGAGACCGTGTCCGCGCTGCTGGAGCGGTGCGCGGCGCTCCAGTTCCTCTGCACCAGCCGCGAGCCGCTGCGGGTCCACGGCGAGGCGACGTGGCGGATCGGCCCGCTGTCCCTGCCCGGCAGCGCCCGGCCGGCGGCGGCGAGCATGCTCCAGGCCGAGGCGGTGCGGCTGTTCCTCGACCGGGTGGGCCTGAGCGACCCCGACTTCGTGCTGGACGAGGCGAACACGCCGCAGGTCATGAACCTGTGCCGCTGGCTCGACGGCATCCCGCTGGCGCTGGAGCTGGCCGCGGCGCGGGTGGGGGTGATGTCGATCAGCCAGGTCCTGAGCCATCTCGAGGGCCGCGTCAGCGGCCTGCGCGCGGTGGGCACGCCGGGCCGTCAGCAGACCGTGACGGCGACGATCGACTGGAGCTACGACCTGCTCAGCGAGGACGAGCGGCAGACGTTCCGGCGCCTCTCGGTGTTCCGGGGCGGCTTCACGCTGGACGCGGCCGACGCCGTGCACGGGGAGCGGCGCCCGGCCTCCGGCCCGCACGCGGTACCGCAGCCTGGAGCTGATCCGCCGCTACGCCGAGAACCGCCTGCGCGAGAGCGGCGAGCTCGACCTGGCCCGGAGCCGCCACCACGCGTTCTACCTCGACCTGGCCGAGCGGGCCGCGCCGGAGCTCACCGGCCCGGCCCAGTCCGAGTGGCTGGACCTGCTGGCGGAGGACCACGACAACTTCCGGGCCGCCCTGCGCCACGGAGACGAGGCCGGCCTCGCCGAGGAGCAGCTCCGCTACGTGCTGGCCCTGTACCGCTTCTGGTACATCCGGGGACACCTCAACGAGGGCCGCGGCTGGGCCGAGACGGCGCTGCGGGCGGCGGCCGGCGTCCCGACGCCGCTCCGCGCCCGGGTGCTCAGCGTCGCCGCGAGCTTCGCCTGGCAGCAGGGCGACCTGGCGCGCGCCCGGGCCCGCTACGAGGAGTGCCTGGCCGCCTGGCGGGCCCTGGACGACCGCCGCGGCGTCCAGTACAGCCTGGGCAACCTGGGCCTCGTCGCGTGGACGCAGGGCGACTGGCAGGCGGCTCGAGTGCTGTACGACGAGAGCCTGGCTCTCGCACGCGAGAACGGCGACGAGCGCGAGGTCGGCATCGTGCTCACCAACCGCGGCCTGCTGGCCGGCTCGACGGGCGACGTGGCGGCAGGCGAGGCCAACCTCCGCGACGCCCTCCGCATCATGCGGGACCTGGGCGACCACTCCATCATCGCGGCCGCCCTGGCCAGCCTGGGCGCGCTCGTGCTGTTCGACGGGCGCGACGCGGAGGCCCATGCCCGGTACCGGGAGAGCCTCGACATCCAGCGCTCCCTGGCCGCCCGGGACACGCTGTCGGAATGCCTGGTGGGCCTGGCGACGATCGAGGCGCGGCGCGGACGGTGGGAGCGGGCGCTGCGGCTGGCCGGCGCCGCGGCCGGCGTCCGAGAGGCCATCGGCGCCGTCCTCGACCCCTGCTCGCGCCGGCTCCTCCGGGAGTGGCTGGAGGTGGCCAGGACGAGCCTGGGGCCGGAGGCGGAGGCACCGTGGGAGGAGGGGCGAGGGCTCGCCGACCACGAGGCGATCGCCCTCGCCCTGGAGGACCCTCCGGCGTTCAGCGCCCCTTGAACTCGGGGTCGGACTTCTGGAAGAAGGCCGTGATGCCCGTCACGGCGTCCTCGCTCAGCGCCGAGCGCGCGAAGTTCCGCGCCTCGATGGCCAGGCCCTCATCGAGCGGCACCTCCAGCCCCCGGTTGACCGCGTCCTTGATGAGCGCGATCGCGAGCGTGGCGGAGCGGGCCAGCCGGGCGGCCAGCTCGTCCACGGCCTGGTCCAGCTGTTCGGGGGGGACCGCCCGGTTCACGAGGCCGAGCGCCTCGGCCTCCGCGGCCGAGAGCCGCCGGGACTCGTACAGCAGCGGTAGCGCCCGCGCTCGGCCGATCAGGCGGGGCAGGCGCTGGGTGCCGCCGGCCCCCGGGATGATGCCCAGCGCCGACTCGGTCTGCCCGATCCGGGACCGGCCGTCCTCGACCATGATCCGGTAGTCGCAGCACAGGGTCAGCTCGCAGCCGCCGCCCAGCGCGTGCCCGTTGATGCGGGCGACGACCGGCTTCGGGCACGCCTCGATCGCGCTGAAGCCCGCGTTGCTCTCGCGCATCATGGCGGCGATCCGCTCCTCGGCGTCGCCCGCCGACCGGTCCATGCCGCCCATCGCGCCCAGGTCCGCGCCGACACTGAAGTAGCGCTCGTACGCGCTCTGCAGCACGATCACCCGGCAGTCCGGGTCCGCGCCCAGCTCCTCGAACGCCGCCCGCAGCTCGCCCATCAGGTCGGCGGCGATCGAGTTGTTGCCGGCGCGGTGCATCACGACCCGGGCGACCGGGCCCTCTCGGACGACGTCCACCACCTCGCCCACGGCGTCAGGCCGTGAACAGCGGGATGCCGCCGGCGACCTCGAGGGCGACGCCGGTGATGTAGCCGGCCTCCTCGGTGCACAGGAACCCGATCGTCGCGGCGATGTTCGCCGGCTCGCCGAAGCGCTTGAACACGGTCCGGTTCTTGAAGCGCTCGTACAGCGGGTTCGTCTCGGCGCCGATCCGGCCGGCCTCCGACAGGATGATGCCGGGTACGATCGCGTTGGCCGTGATGCCGTGCCGGCCGCCCTCCAGCGCCGCGGTGCGGGCCAGGCCGATCACGCCGGCCTTGGTCGCCGAGTAGCTGGCCTGGCCGAAGCCGCCGAGCGTCCCGGCCACGGAGGACATGAACACGATGCGGCCCCACTCGTTCTCGACCAGGTACGGCCACACCTCCTTGGTGCAGTTGAAGGAGCCGGTCAGGTTGACGGCGATGTCGCGGTCCCACAGCCGATAGTCCTGGTTGGGGATCTGCGCCGTGTGGTCGAGCGTGGCCGCGTTGTTGATCAGGATGTCGATCCGCCCGAACTGCTCCTTGACCTGCCCGAAGACCTCCCGGACCTGGTCGCGGTCCGTCACGTCCATCTTGATCGCGGTCGACCGGCGGCCCATCTGCCGGATCTCCTCGGCCGTCGCGTTGGAGAACACCCAGCCCTGGCTGGTCGCGACCTGGGCCAGGATGGAGTTCGCGCCTTCGGCGGTCGTCTGGAGGTGGGGATCGTCCTCGATCAGGATGTCGGTGATCACGACGTCGGCGCCCATGCGCGCCAGCGTCAGCGCGTCCTCGCGGCCAAGCCCGCGCGACGCGCCCGTGACGACGGCGACCCTACCCGAGAGATCGAACATGCTGTCTGTCTCCTGTGAGCGACGAAATGCTGTGGATCTATGGAAGCAGCTCAGCCGTCGCCTTCGTCACGACCGACTCGCCGTCCTGGTTCGACGCGCTGAGCTGGACCCTTCCCCCCTGCTCCTCGCCGCGGAACACCACCGTGTCGCCGGGCCTGACCATGCCGGCGAACCGGCAGCTCAGCCGGCGCAGCCGCCCCGGCTCGCCCGCGACGCGCGCCAGCAGGCCCATCTGCAGCATGCCGTGCGCGATGACCCCCGGCAGCCCGACCGAGCGCGCGAACTCGGCGTCCAGGTGGATCGGGTTGTGATCGCCCGACGCCTCCGCGTACGCCGCGATCTGGTCCTCGGTGAACGTGATCGTCAGCTCGCTCACGAGGCGGTCCCAAGATGCAAGAGGGGGCAGGCCCCCACCTACGCAATTACCCACCTGACGGGACGACTTCGCCCCACCGGACGCGGCGATCTCCACGACTTCGGCACCATCCAGCGCCAAACGTACCAGCGCCACCACTTCGGCGGCGCGGTCCGCCCGTGGCACGTACTCCACGATCGCCCCGTCCTCGACAACCAACCCGTCGAACAGGACCCGAAGCAGTTCCCGCCTCACCGCCAGCTCGCCTCGCCGCCAGCCCTCCAGAAGCCCGTCTATCTGGAGCTTCGGCGCGACCGGCGCCGCCGCCAGCTCGGCCCGTAGCTCGCTCAGCCGCTCGTACTCGCTCCTGTACTCGTCTTCGTCGACCTGGCCCCACAGGAACAGCTTGCGGAGCCGGACGAGGCTACGGTCAAGCTGCTCGATCGCGCCCTCGGAGCGAACCTGACCGCCCCTGGCCGCTTCCAGCGCCGCCCGGAACCCCTGTGGCTGGAGCGCCGACAACCGCTCCATCAGGACCTCGGCCCACGGCAACAACGCGCTCTCCGCGATGGCGTGCCCGCCCTCGACGCACCGCTGACCGTCCGCCAGATCGCGCCGGCAGCGGTACCGCGCGCCGCCCGCCGTAGTCCGCGCGTGCATTCGCCGCCAGCAGCCCCGGCAGATCAGCAGCCCGGCGAACAGGTACTCCTTCGGACGCCGGCCGGCTCGCCCCGCGTGGTTGTAGCGGTCGAGAATCCGCTGCACCGACGCGAACAGCTCCTCATCAACGATCGCCGGCCAACTCGCTTGGATCAGATCGCCCTCGCGCCGGTCACGGCTGATGCTGTACGTCTTGCCCACGTAGGCCACGTTGCGGAGCATCCATCCGATGCTCTCAGCGATCCAGCCGCCGCCCGTCTCCTCGCCGTCAGACCGCGCCCGGCCGATCCGGCGCACACCTTCCAGGTTCAGCCGCTCCGCGAGCGACCGGGCCGAGAACTGCCCCGTGGCGTACATCTCGAAAACCCGGCGCACGATCGTCGCATCTTCTTCGATCGGCAGGAACTTCCCGTCCTCCGTCCGCTGGTAGCCCGGCGGCGCCGAACCCGTGGCCACGCCCCGCGCGTTCAGGTACGCGTACGTGTCGCGCGTCTTCAAGCTGGTCATCTTCCGCTCCATCGTGTGAGCGGCGGCCAGCGCCGTATACGAGAACTCGCCCACGGCCGACCTGTCCATCTGGCCGATATGGAACACGATGTTGACCTGTGGCAACTCCTCCATCATCGCGTAGAAGGCAAGCGCCTCAGTCGTGTTGCGGAAGCTGCGCGACTGGTCGTATACCGCGATCACTTCGGGCGGGTCTGACCTGATCTCCGCGAGGATGGCTTGGAAGCCCTCACGATTGGCCACGTCCTTACCGCTCTTGTCTAGATCGCGGATGACGCGCACCGCATCGCACTCCCTGATCTCTGGCAGCTCGCGGCACTTCTCCTCTTGCACCTCGGGACTGACAGTGTTCCTGGGCAGCTTGCCAGCCTTGTAGGGCTTGTGACTGCTCTGGCGAACGTAGATCACACCGCGTCTCATCGTTGGCTGTCCTCGCTCCGAATCTTGCCTGTCAGCTCCGCACTTACAATTATACGCGCAAAATCAAGCCACGTTTCACTCAATCGCTGAGACTTCCCTGCTTTCTCAGTGCGCGGATTGTCTACAAGAGCCTTACGCGTCTCACAGTGGTTGCTGGCGACACCGAAGCGGAGCACTCGCGAACGCGCGTGAGTGACGCCTGACTGCGCATGGTGCCCCACGTTCGACTGTCGAACCCGCGCCGATGTGCCCTTGCCACCGCCGACACCTCGACTCTTGACACGCTTGCTGACAACGCGGCCCGGCCCGGTCCCGGTCATGGCCTACCCGCTCCGTCCGCGCCACACGACGACACCGAACGCCAGCGACCGTGCCCCCGTCCTGACAACGACCGACCACGACGGACGGCAGCGCCACGCCCGGCACCACCGCGCTGGCGCGCGACGGGGGCTCCGCCCCCACGGACGCCATCGCGCGTCCGCCGCCGTCGCCACGCTCGCCGCCGTCATCCTCGTGTCCACGATGGTGCTCTCGGCCGTCCTCCCCCGGCTGCTTCGGTTCTCCCTCCGTCCCGCCCCGCTGATCCGTC
Organism: Chloroflexota bacterium; assembly: GCA_005880175.1. Next base: position 3,749 of record VBJR01000066.1, on the reverse strand, counting down.
TCATCTCGCCCTGCATCGCTCTGGCCTCCATCGCGCCGCCGGTTTACGGCTGCGCCGCTCCTTTGCGCCTCCATCGGGCCAACCTGGCGTTCGCCCCCGGAGACAGGCAACGTGCTTATCGTCCGGTCGCTCCCTGAGTCCGACCCCGTGGTGTCCTCAGCCGGACGGGCCAAGAAGGTAGATTGACCAACTCGTGTCCCTTCGGGACGGTCCGCGCCGAACGGCCGATCCGAGGTAACGATCCTTTCCTCTTGTGCCTTCGGCTCTCCAGCACCAGCGTCCGTCGCCGGCACGCCCAACCGGACACGACGGCTCAGCACCGCTCTCCGCACGCCCCGCGCCCGCAGACGATCGCGCTTCCGCCGAACCTCGCCCCCGAACGTCCGATCCTTCCTCGCCAGGTACCGCTCTACCCGCAGCACGATCGCCCGGCACGCCCGCTTCGGCTCCTCGATGCCGCGCATTGCCGCCCACGTGGTCAGCGCGCCCTGTATCACCGCCAGCACGCGCTCCTCGTCCGCAGCGTCCGCCGCCTGCCACACCAGCTCCGCGCCGGCCTGCACGCCACCCATCAGGCCCTGCGCCTCCACCCACATCGGGTCCAACGGCCAGTGCCCGCGCACCGCGTCTCCCGTCCGCGTCCGCAGCGTCAGCCAGTCCCCCGTGCAGTAGGCCCACAGACCGGGCAACCGCTCCAGCACCGCCTCCGGCTCCTGTGCTTCCAGCCGCCCCAGCAGCTCTCGCTTGACCTCGAACTCCAGACGCCACACGATCTCGCCCTCGACACGGCCGCGCCATACCTCGTGCATCCACGTCAGGCCCGCCGTCTCCATCTGGAAGTCCTTGTCGTACAGCCGCGCCATCAGCCCCGCCCGGCCCTTGCCGAACACGTACCCCGTGAACCGATGGCCCTCGATGTTCGGGTGCCGGTGCTCAGCTCGCGTTACGAAACGGTCAACATCCGCCGCTTCCAGACGCCAGCCCTGCGCGTCCGCGTATGGGTCCAGCCTCGATACCCTCAGCCGCAGCGGTCCCGCGCACACCTCTCCCTCAAGCAGCTCCCGCACCGCCGCCAGCGCTTCCACCGGCCCCGCCCTCCTCGGCGCCTACCCACAGCTCCAGCTCCGGCGACGCCAGCCAGTACCGGTAACCGCTCCACCCGTACGGCTTCAACAGCAGCTCGCAGCCCGATCCCCCCAACTCGAACGGCACAGGCCCGCCCTCGTGGCGCGCACGCTTCCGCCCCGCCTCCAGCTCGACCAGCAGCGCCGACCGCACCCCGCCCCTGGCCGTCACGATCAGCGTGTCCACGCCGCTCGACAGCAGCCGCAACGTCATGCCGCCACCGCCCAACGACCACCCCGCCTCATTTGGGGGCACCGTGTTACAGCTTCGGTGCCCCCAGCCACGCCCGCCAGGATCGCCGCCAGGCTCCGCGCAACCACCGCGCCGGCTCGCGCCGGCAACCGGCCGGACGCCACGCTGCGGACCCGTGCCGCCTCGCCGCCCAGCTCCAAGGCGACGACCGGGACCAGCTCGACCACTGCGAGCGAGCGTCGAGTCAACTTGACATCCGCGCGTGCGCCAGCTTGCCTTTCGAGATCGCAGTTCCAGATCGAAAGCGCGCTGCGCCGCTCCGCTGCTCGCGCGCTTCGCCCGGCCGACGACTCGACGCACGCCGACCAGGCCGCCTCATCGTTCACGCCCGCCATGACCAGCAGCCCGGCCAGTGGTCGCCGCCGGTTGCGCACCGGACCATCCGGCACCAGGCCATGACCTTCAACCGCCCGGCGGCGCAGGCCCGCGCCTGCCCGCCTCATCGCTCCGACCTCCCCGCCGGCTCGCGCTCGGCCACCGTCGCCGCCGCCACGCTCGCGACCTCCGGGTACGCCTGCGCCAGCAGCGCCGACGCCTCGGCCCGGTCCAGCAGCGGAGTCTGCAACTCCATCTGCACGTCTGACTGCCAGATGCCGCGACCAGCGATCACGGGCAGGCTCGCCGCCTGCGGGTTGCCGTCCCCGAGAAGCACACGGCTGTTCACCGGGTCGCGCACCCGGAACGCCATCGTGGCCGGCAGGTTGGCCTTGAGCTGACCGGGCACCGCGTCCGCGTCCGGCCTCTGCGTCGCGCAGATGATGTGGATGCCCGCCGCCCGGCCCAGCCGGCAGAGCCGCACCAGCAGCGCCAGCAGCGCCTGACGGGTCGCCCGCTCGGCCTTGTCGCTGGAGTCCACCGCCGTCAGCTCGGCCATCTCGTCCACGACCAGGACCAGGTACGGCAGCACCGACCCCGGATGCCGCCCGTTCCACTCGGCCAGGCTCACCACCCCGGCCCGGTCGAACGCCGCCTGCCGCGCGTCCAGCTCGCCGTTCAGGTACTCCAGCAGCGACCCGCACTCCTGCCACTCCCGCAGCACCGGCCCCAAGCGGTGCGGCAGCCGCGCGAAGATGTTCAGCTCCATTCCGCCCTTGAGATCGATGAACCCGATCCTCAGCCGCTCAGGCCGGTTGAGCAGCACCAGCCAGGCCACCAGTTGCCGCACGAACACCGACTTGCCTGCGCCCGTCCAGCCCCCGATCAGGAGGTGGGGCAGCGCGGCCAAGTCCGCCCACACCGGACCCAGCCGGCCCATGCCCACCGCGAACACCAGCTCCCCCGCCGGCCGCGCATGCGACAGCAGCTCGGCGAAGGTGACGCGATCCGGCACCCAGCCCGCGATGACCCGCATGTGGTACAGGCCCCGCTCGTACTGCCAGTCCACGCCCCGGTCGAGCGCCTGCTCCAAGACCTCACGCCAGCGGGCCCTCCCGCGCGTACGTCCACACCTTCGGCACCACGTACCGCCGCCACAGCCCGCCCGGCCCCGTCCGGTAGCGCTGCGTCACCAGCGAGCGCACGATCACGAGCGCCCGATGCCGCCAGATCCACCGCGACAGCAGCACCGTCCCCGTCACCGCGCCGGCCACGTAGACCAGCGCGGACACGATGTAGAGGATCGACAGCCCCCGGTCGCCCGACCACGACGCCCACTGCCAGAGCACGGTGAGGGTGACGACGAGCGCCACCACGAGCGCCCGCCGTCCCGCCGTCCACCTCAGCATCTTCCTCGTCATCGCCCGGACCTCCCGCCGCTCTCGGCGGGCTTCGACTCGGCCGTCTCCCCGGCCGGGCCCTCGCCGGGCCGCTTCACCGCGCTCAGGTAGGTGATCCGGTCCACGATCACCTCCAGCACCAGGCGCGACCGCTTCGGCTCGCCCTCGGCCTGGCCCTTCACCGGCACGTAGTCGCCGTGCAAGCGGCCCTGGATGGCCACCCGCGACCCCTTCTCCAGATAGCGCGCCGCCGCCTGCGCCTGCTTGTCCCACAGCGTGACCGGAATCCAGTCCGTACCCGTGCGCGTGCCCTTGTGCATCCGCGACACCGCGAGCAGCGTCTTCCCGACCACCTTGTTCCCGCCCAGCTCGCGCAGCTCCACCGCGCGAGCCAGGTTCCCGATGAGTTGTACGTTGTTCATGTGACGTCCTCCTTTTCAGTCCGATCCGATGGCGACTCCTCCTTGCGCCTCCCACGGCGCTCGTACCCGTCTGACAACGTGCGCGACACCTGCGCGCACCTTCGTGCTTCCTGGCGGCTCAGGACCGCGTTGCGCTTGCGGTCACCGACCGCGCGCATCTCCTTGAACGTCCGGCTCATGGCTCGGGTCCCCGCGTCCGGCGAAGCCGGCCCCGCACCACGCCCCGGCTCGTCCA
>VBJR01000091.1 GCA_005880175.1 Chloroflexota bacterium | reverse complement strand
GTCCCACGGCGACCGGGCCCGCACCAGCAGGCCGTCGTCCCGGCCGACCGACTCGCCCGCGGGGCCCAGGGCCGGGGAGAACCCCGCCCCGCGGAGCACGGCGGCCGCCAGCGGCAGGCGGCCCAGCGGACCGACCAGCAGGGCGGGCACGCCGCTCGATCGCAGCCACCCCTCCGCGCCGGCCGTGACCACCTCTGGCGCCACCCCGCCGCCGGCGCGGCGGCCGGTGTCGGCGACCAGGCGGAGGGCGACGGCCAGGTCGGAGTCCGAGGGCGCGGACGGCAGCACCAGCCCCAGACGGGCCGGCGTGCCGCCACGCACCAGCGGAAACGGGAAGGCCTCCAGAAGGGAGGGCGGCTCTTCGCCCGGGGGTACGAAGAGCTGGTAGTGCATCAGGGTCTGCGGACCCAGACGCGCGAACGGGCCGGCCGAGCCCCCGCCGGAGGGCCGCAGGACGAAGCGCGCGTCCAGCACGTTGGGCCGGTCGCGGTGGAGGGTCGCGGGGGGCACCCGGACCTCTAACACCCCGCCGCCGGCGGTGGCGTCGCTCAGGCCCACCGTGGTCAGCGGCCGGCCGTTCACGACCAAGGTGACCGACGAGGCGCCGGGACTGTGCGCGAAGAAGAGGCGCGCGAAGCTGCCCGCCGGGGCCAGCGGGCCGGCGGGCGGCGGGAAAGCCACGGCCAGGGTGACGGCGCTCCCGGATGCGTCAACGCCAGGCGCTCCGAGCGCCCGCAGCGTGACCTCCTGCGCCGACTCGACGAACGCCGCCGCCCGGGCTGGCGGCGCTGCCGCAGCCCACGCGCACGTCCCCGCCAGGAACACGCCCGCGGTCAGGCAGCGAACGAACGACCCCCTCGAGGGGACCCCGGCCATGTCTTCACGTTCCCCCGCGCCACGAGGCGCCTCACGTGGGGTCCCGGAAGGGACCCCGCAGCCATAGGCGGTCAATGGTCCGCCTCTCCCCGAGGGCTGTCCAAGGCCATTCCTGGGCCAAAACCGGGGCTGCGATCAGGTGTTCGCCGTTGACGCACGCTCTCGAGGATTGCTAGCCTGACCCGCGGTCTGAATTGCTGACTCCGTCACGGTTCGACGCAAGGGGGGTAGCCGCGAACCGGCTCACGAGATTGGCGACGCATGCCGTCGTGCTGATCGTCGCCATCGGTCTCGCCTCCTACTCGTCGGTGAATCGCGGTATTCCGGGGAGCCTGTTACGGCTGGGCGTGGCGAACCCGCTCGCCCAGACGATGACGCAGGGCGGCCAGGTCCAGGACGTCGCCCTCGGTCGCAACGGGGTGGTCCTCAAGCCGATGGCCATGCCCACGGCCGTGCCCGTGCAGCACGACCCGATCAGCTACACCGTGCTCAAGGACGACAGCCTCAAGTCGATCGCCACCAGGTTCAACGTGACGGTGGACGAGCTCCGGTGGTCCAACCCCCACCTGGGCACCGCGGCCCAGCCGCGCACCGGCGACGTGCTCCTGGTGCCGCCGATCGCCGGCGTCGTCGTCCAGGCCCGCACCGGCGACACCATCCAGGCGCTGGCGGCCGTCTGGCACGTGGACCCGGAGTCGATCGTCGACTTCAACTACCTGCGCAACCCGCAGACCGACCTGACGAACGGCCGCATGCTGGTCCTGCCGGCGGGCCGTGGGTCCGTCATCACGCCGACCGCCGACTCCACGCTGCCCGCCGCCGTGGGCAGCCGCGGCGTCTACACGATCAAGGTCGGCGGCAGCGAGGGGCCGTACTCGCCGCACTTCCCGTTCGGCCAGTGCACGTTCTACGTCGCCACGAAGGTGAACATCCCCTGGCATGGCGACGCGTGGACCTGGTATACGAACGCGCAGGCGGCCGGATGGCAGGTCGGCACGACACCGCGGCCCGGCGCCGTGATGGTGACGTGGGAGAGCAAGGTGTTCGGCCACGTCGCCTACGTCGAGTCGATCAACGCCGACGGCTCGTGGTGGGTCTCGGAGATGAACTACGTGGGCTGGGGCGTGATCGACCAGCGCCTGGTGCGGCCCGGGTCAGTGCCGCTGATCGGGTTCATCTACCCGCCCGCCCACTGACAGACGGGCGGTTGCCGCCGGCGCTCAGCGGCGGTCAGGGCGTGGAGTCGCCGTGGCCGATGCGTGCGAGGTGCGAGCGCAGGTCGCGGAGGCCCTGATCGCCGAGACGCTCCGACAGCCGGCGATCGGTCTCCACCAGCAGCGCGATGCTGGCCTGGTGGGCGCTCCAGCCGCGGGCGGTCGGGCGGATGAGCTTGGCCCGGCGGTCGCGGCTGTCCGGCTCGACGTGCAGATAGTCGTGCTGCTCCAGGTAGCGGACCAGCTCGCCCATCGCCTGCTTGGTCATGCCCGCCCGGCCGGCCAGGTCGGTCAGGCGCGAGCCCTGGGCGTCGATGGCGGCGAAGACCTGGGCGTGGGCCGCCCGGAGGTCGTGGTAGCCGGCCGACCGCAGGCCCTCCTCGAGGTCCGCGGCCAGTGCGCGCTCCGCCGCGCTCAACAGGACGCCCAGTGGCGTTCTGGGCTCCGTCGCCATACGGGTCGCTTGCCCGGTGATCAGCTGGATGGCGCCCTGCCGGCGCTGACGGAACGACGCACTACCTCTTTCTCCTCGCCATGACAACGCGCAGCCCGTCGAAGGGGCGTCGTGTTCGACGATGCGGCCGCCGAGGACCTGACGCAGGAGACGTTCGAGCGCGCCTGGCGCTCGCGTTCGGGGTACCGTGGCACCGACGAGGAAGTTGGCGCATGGCTGTACCGGATCGCGATGAACGCTGCGATGAGCTGGCTCCGCCGGCAGCGGCTGGCCCGGCTGCTGCCCACGCGCCTGTTCAGCGCCGACTCGGACTCGGGCGGGATGGAGCGCGTCGAGAACCGCCAGCTGGCCGACGTCGCGCTGTCCGCGCTGAGCCCGAAGCTGCGCGTGGTGGTCGTCCTGACGTACTACTCCGGCCTGACCCGCCAGGAGGTGGCCGCGGCGCTCGGCGTGCCGTCCGGCACGGTCGCCTCCCGGCTGGCGCTGGCGCAGCAGGTGATGCGGGCGGCACTGGAGCAGCCGGCCGCGGCCGCCACCCGGGCGAGGGACGAAGCGAGTGCCTGACATGACCCGGATCGACCCGGAGCTGGCGGCGCTCGTCCGCGAGCGGCTGGACGCGCGCGAGCCGCGCCTGCCGGCCCGCTTCATCCCGCGCTCGGACCGCCAGCCGCGGCGGCTCCGGATGGCGGCCGCGGTCGTGGTCGCGTTCCTGCTCGGCGTCGGCGTGGCCCTGCTGCTCCAGCCGTCGGTGGGCAGCACGGTGCTGTCGGGCGTGCTCGGGCGGCCGTCGGTGGTCACGCCGGCGCCGACGGCCCCGCCTTCGGGGACGCCGGGCGCCGTCCCGGGCGCCGGCCCGGCCGGCCGTCCGCTGCCGTCCGGCTCAGGGTCGCCCAGCCCGTCGCCGACGCCGAATGCCGGTGGCCAGCCGGCCGCCCCGCCCGCGGCGCCGGGCGGAGCGCCCACACCGGCGCCGACGCAGTCTGGCGGGGGCATCACGATCCAGGTGTCGGTGCCGCCCGTGCTGCCGCCGCCCCCGCCGCCGGCGCCCACCCCGACGCCGAGCCCGACCCCGACCTGCCTGCTCCCGCTCCCGCTGATCTGTGTGAGGACCTGACGCCGCGGAGCGGCCCCTCCGGCTCTACTCCGCTTCCGCTTCCAGCTCCGCGCGGACCTCGCGCAGCAGGTCCGCCACCGCCTCCGGCGACGACGGCCCGCCCGCCTGGCGCAGCCGCTCCGCCGCCACGCCGGCCATGAACGACGCCAGCGGCGCGTACCGGCGCTCCTGCGTGTGCGCCGCCACGCGCGCCAGCTCCAGCAGCTCCCGCGCCACCGCCGGATCCAGTGCCGGCGCCTCCACCGCGAATCCGCGCCGCTCCGCGGCGCTCGAGAAGCGGCCGCCCAGCTCGTCGAAGAAGCTGTTCACCGGGTGAAGATACGAGTTGACGGCGAACTCTCGTGGGCCGTACGCTCGAACCGCGTTTCAGATCGATCCACTGAGGGGGGGGAATCGGGCTGTGTCTGCCATCAGCCGACGTGACTTTCTCAAGATCGGAGCGGCGGGCGCCGGCGGCGTCGGTCTCTCGGCTCTTGGGTTCGACCTCGCGCAGGCGTACGAGGTCAAGCAGAGCCTGCGCATCGCCGGGGCTCGCGAATCGCACTCGGTGTGCCCGTACTGCGCGGTGGGCTGCTCGATCCTCGCGTACACCAACGACGCCGGCAAGCTCCTCCAGATCGAGGGCGACCCGGACAGCCCGGTGAACGAGGGCCGGCTGTGCCCGAAGGGCGCCAGCGCGATGCAGCTGGCGACGTCCGCCAACCGCGTCGAGGACGTGCTGTACCGGGCGCCGAAGTCCAGGTCCTGGAAGAAGATCAGCTGGGACGACGCGCTGAACATGCTCGCGCAGCGCGTCAAGGACGCCCGGGACAGCAGCTTCGTCACCACCGACGCGAACGGGAACACGGTGAACCGCACCGAGGGCGTCGCCTTCGCGGGCGGCGCCGCGTTCAGCAGCGAGGAAGGCTACCTCGCCGCGAAGGTGATGCGCGGCCTGGGCCTGATCCACCTGGAACAACAGGCCCGCGTTTGACACGGCCCCACGGTCGTCAGTTTGGCGGCCACCTTCGGACGCGGGGCCATGACCAACCATTGGCGGGACCTCAAGAACGCCGACCTGATCCTGATCAACGGCGCCAACCCCGCTGAGGCCCATCCCGTCGGCTTCCAGTGGTTCATGCGCGCCAAGCAGGACCGCGGCGCGAAGATCGTCCACGCGGACCCGCGCTTCACCCGCACCTCGGCCGTGGCCGACCGGTACCTGCGCATCCGCGTCGGCACGGACGTGGCGTACTTCGGCGGCCTGATCAACTACGTCCTCCAGAACGACCTGCACCAGAAGGACTACGTCGCCAACTTCACCAACGCCGCGTGGATCGTGAAGGACGGCTACGGCTTCAAGGACGGCCTGTTCAGCGGCTACGACGCCACCAAGCGGACGTACGACACGTCCACCTGGAACTACGACACGGACCCGGCGACCGGGTACGCGAGGACCGACCCCACGCTGCAGGACCCGCGCACGGTGTTCCAGCTCATGAAGGAGCACTACTCGCGGTACACGCCCGACGTCGTCGAGAGCATCACCGGCATCCGGAAGGAGCAGTTCCTGCAGGTCGCCGCCCTGGTGGGCGAGATGGGCCGGCCCGACAAGGTGATGTCGATCGTGTACGCGGTCGGCCTCACCCACCACACGACGGGCGGCCAGCTGATCCGGTCCGGCGCGCAGCTCCAGCTCCTGCTCGGCAACATCGGCATGCCGGGCGGGGGCATGAACGCCGAGCGCGGCCACGCCAACATCCAGGCCAACACCGACCACGCGATCTCGTGGGAGATCCTGCCCGGCTACCTGAAGATCCCGGCGCCGGGCCAGAAGAACCTGGACGACTACGTCGCGCAGTCGGCGGCCAAGAAGACCCACCCGAACTCCTGGAACTTATTCGGCATCAACTACCGGAAGTTCATGGTCAGCCTGCTGAAGGGGTGGTACGGCGACGCCGCGACGAAGGACAACGAGTTCGCGTTCGACTTCGTCCCCAAGCCGGCCTCCAACGCGTCCTGGATCACGATCTACGACCAGGCGCTGCGGGGCAAGATGCAGGGGATCATCCTCTCGGGGATGACGGCCACCAGCATCGGGCCGGACAGCAACCAGGTGCTGACGGCGCTGACCAAGCTGAAGTGGCTGGTCGTGATGGACCCGTTCCCGACCACCAGCTCCGAGTTCTGGCACGCGCCCGGCCTCGATCCCACGCAGATCGACACCGAGGTCTTCATGCTGCCGACCACCCACTGGATCGAGAAGGACGGCTCCTTCGTGAACAGCGGCCGCTGGATGCAGTGGAAGGACCAGGTGCTCCAGCCCCAGGGCAACTCGCGCCACGACCACTGGGTGCTGGCCGACCTGTTCGACCGGATCAAGAAGCTGTACCAGGCCAAGGGCGGCAAGTTCCCCGACCCGGTGCTCACGCTCCAGATGAAGTACCAGGACCAGCTCAAGCCGCAGCTGGACGAGATCGCGCAGGAGATCAACGGGTTCGACCTGACGACCGGCAAGCGCATGGCCACGTTCGCGAACCTGAAGGACGACGGCACGACGACGGCCGGCGACTGGATCTACACCGGCAGCTACCCGGACCCGTCGGCCCCGACCGCGGCCGGCCGCGCCACGGCCAACCTGTCCAGGCGCCGCGACGGCGTCCGCGACCCGGCCAAGAACGACCCGACCGGGATGGGGTTCTATCCCAACTGGGCGTGGAGCTGGCCGCTCAACCGGCGCGTGCTGTACAACCGGGCGTCCGCCGACCTGACCGGCCAGCCGTGGGACCCGACCCGCGCGGGCATCAAGTGGAACGGCACCACCTGGGTCGGCGACGTGCCCGACTACCCGCCGACGATGAACCCTGCCGACCCCGCCGCGTACCTGCCGTTCATCATGAACGGCGAGGGCACGGGTCGCCTGTTCTCCAACTCGATGGTGGACGGGCCGTTCGCCGAGCACTACGAGCCGATCGAGTCGCCCATCCCCAACCCGCTCCACCCCGCCAACTCGGCGGACCCGGTCGCGTTCCTGTACGACCAGGCCGCGGGCCGGCCGAGCCGGTTCGGCACGGTGCAGGACTTCCCGTACGTCGCGACCAGCTACCGGCTCACCGAGCACGAGCACTACGTCACGCAGCACGTGCCGCTGCTGGTCGGGCTGCAGCCGGACCCGTTCGTGGAGATCCCGTTCGAGCTCGGCCAGTCGCTGGGCATCAAGAGCGGCGACAAGGTCCGGGTGCGCTCCCAGCGGGGCAAGCTGGAGGTGCTGGCGCTGGTCACCAAGCGGCTGGGACCGATCACGGTCGGCGGTAAGAAGGTCTACCAGGTCGGCATCCCCATCCACTGGGGCTTCGTCGGCATCAACAAGGGCGACCACTGGCTGGCCAACGCGCTGACGCCGTTCGTCGGCGACGCGAACGCCCGCACGCCCGAGTTCAAGGCGTTCCTCGTGAACGTCGAGAAGATGTGATGGCGCAGGTGGACGCGACCCGCTCACCCTGGCCCGACCGGAGGCGGCGCGCCGCGCAGCTGCGGGAGCGCCACCCCTTCGCGGCCGAGGTGCTGACGCTGTACCTGGCGCTGCTCGACGTGCAGGAGCCGGCCTTCGCGGCGGCGGCCGGCGCGCCGCCCGGGGCGGCGGCGGGCCTGGCCCGCGAGCTGCTGCCGAAGGTGATCGACGTGACGGTGGCCGCGGGGCCGGTCAAGCTGGCGGAGAGCGCGGTCGCGCGCTTCCACTCCGCCGACCTCGACGACGTGATCGGGCGCTGGCTGCGCGGCGCCGAGCAGTCGCTCGTGGACCGCTACCTGGCCCGCGCCGCGTGCGCGCCGGTGCTGGAAGCGATGGACCCGGAGGGCCTGGCCGTGCTGTGTCCCGGCGACCCACCCCACGAAATCCGCACCCCCGGGTACCCCCCGCGAAGCGAGGAGGGTGGAGCGGCGGCTGGGCGACGATCGTGACGTCGCGCGCCGCCGTGGAGGCGCGGGTTCTCGTCACCGAACGGATCCCGCCCCTGCGGGTGGAGGGCAGGATCATCCACCAGGTCGGCCTGCCCTACCACTGGGGCGGCATGGGGTACAGCACCGGCGACGCGGCCAACGATCTGCTGGGTGTGGCGATGGACTCGAACGTGCACATCGGCGAGTACAAGGCCGCGACCTGCGACATCCGTCCCGGCCGGCGCCCGCGCGGCGCCGCCGCCCGCGAGCTGGTGGAGAGCCATCGCGATGGCTGACCTCTTCGAGCTCGAGACCCACGCCTGGCCCGGCTCCTACGGAGACGAGGCGCAGCCGCGGGTGGGGTTCTTCACCGACACGAGCGTGTGCATCGGCTGCAAGGCCTGCGAGGTCGCCTGCAAGGAGTGGAACGAGCTCACGGGCAACCCGCCGGCGTTCCTGGCCGACAGCTTCGACAACACCGGCAAGCTGGACGCCGAGAACTGGCGGCACGTGAAGTTCATCGAGGGCGACCGCCTGACGGCCGCGACGACGGCCGGCGACGGCCAGGCCTGGCTGATGATGTCCGACGTCTGCAAGCACTGCCAGCAGGCGTCGTGTGCCGAGGTCTGCCCGACCAACGCGATCATCCGGACCGAGTTCGACACCGTCTTCATCCAGCAGGACACGTGCAACGGCTGCCGCAACTGCATCGCGGCCTGCCCGTACGGCGTGATCGGCTTCAGCGAGAAGACCGGGACGGCCCGCAAGTGCACGCTCTGCTACGACCGGCTGCAGAACGACATGACGCCGGCGTGCGCCAAGGCGTGCCCGACGGACTCGATCCAGTTCGGCGAGCTCGACGAGCGCTGTACGGGCGCGACCCGAACCAGGTCTACGGCGGCCTGAACTCGTTCTTCCTCCTCATGGACAAGCCCGAGGTGTACGGCCTGCCGACCGGGGAGAGCGCCCAGCTGCCGAGCCGGAACGACATCGGCGGGTACGTCGGCGTGCTGGTCGCGGGGGCGCTGGCGGTGCTCGGCGGCCTGCTCGCGTTCCGCCGGCGGCGGGAGCAGCCCGAGGGCAGCCCGGCGCCGGAGCCCGAGTCGGAGCCGGAGCGGACGGTGGCCGGCGGCGGAGGAGGTGAGGCCTGATGCTGCTCGCGGTCCACTACACGCAGCCGGCGGAATGGCGCTGGTACATCCTGGCCTACTTCCTGCTGGCCGGCCTGGCCGGCGGCTGCTACACGCTGGGCACGATGCTGCGGCTCTGGGGCCGGCCGTCGGACGAGCCGGCGGCGCGCCTGTGCTTCCTGCTGGCGCTCCCTCTGACCATCGCGTGCCCGATCCTGCTCACGATCGACCTGGGGCACCCGCTGCGCTTCTGGCACATGCTGATCGACACGGGCGCGGCCGGGCCGGCGCTGAGCTTCAAGTACTGGTCGCCCATGTCGCTCGGGGCGTGGGGCCTGCTCGTGTTCGGCGTGTTCGCGACGCTGACGTTCCTCGAGGTCGTGGCGCTCGACCGCCGCTACCCGTACCCGCTCAGCGGGTTCGTCGCCCGCGTGCTGGGCGGCCCGCTGGGCCGGGTGGTGAACGTGATCGGCACGGTGTTCGCCCTGTTCGTGGCCGGCTACACGGGCGTCCTGCTGAGCGTGTCCAACCAGCCGGTCTGGAGCGACACGTACGCGCTGGGCGGCCTGTTCCTGGCGTCCGGCCTCGGCGGCGCGGCCGCCCTGGTGACGCTGGCCACGAGGTGGCGCCCGGGGGCCGCGGCCAGCGACGGCGTGATCCAGGACGCCGACGGCTACTTCTCGATCCTGGAGGTCGCGTTCCTGGTCGCGCTGGTGGTGACGCTGGCCGTCGCGGGCCAGCTCGCCCGCGCGCTGGCCGTGCCCTGGGTCGTGCTCTGGGCGATCGTCCTCCTGAGCCTGGTGCCCCCGGTGGCCGCCCGGCTGGGCGGCAGCGGCCTGGTGGCCGGCGCGGGCGGTGCCGCCGCGGTGGAGCGTGTCCGCGCGTCCGGCACCGCGGCGGCGATCCTGGTCCTGGTCGGCATCGTGGCGCTGCGCGCCGCGGTGCTCTGGAGCGCCCAGGCGTAGGCGCCCGGCGGCTCAGGCGATGGCGTGCTCGCGCGCGGGCTCCGGCTCGCGCGCGGGCAGGAGCAGCGCCCAGCCCAGGAGGCCGCCGAGCAGGAGCGCGCCCGCCAGCGGCAGGCCGCCGAGCCAGCCCGTCGGGCCGTTGATGAGCACCCAGGAGAGCGCCAGCAGGGCCAGCGCCAGCGGCCGGCTCCGCACCAGCGACCACGTGAACACGATCACCACGAGCAGCGGCGCGTAGTTCCAGAGCGAGTTCTTCGGCGCGGCGACCACGCTGTAGCAGAGCAGGACCGCGTACGCCCCCGGCCACCCGTGCCGCTGCCGCGCGGCCACGGCCACGGCCAGGGCGCCGAGCGCCGCGCACGCCACGACCATCAGCGCCGTCTCGGGCGCGCCCGCCGGCAGGACCCGGCTCAGCCAGCCGTTGACCGACTGGTTGGTCCAGTACGGGTCGGGCTCGAACAGCGCGACCAGGTTGCCGCCGTACGACCAGCGCCCGGTCACCAGGTTCGGGCCGGCGGCCAGCGCGACCGACGCGGCCAGTGTGGCGAGCAGCGCGCGGACGCCGCGCCGGCCCTCGACGGCGAACGCCAGCGCGGCGGCGGCCGGGAACAGCTTCACGGCGGCCGCGACCGCCAGCGCCGCCGGCCGGCCGACCCGGAGGAACGCCAGCGCCAGCAGCGGCAGCAGGACCAGGTTGACCTGGCCGAAGTACAGCGTGCCGCGGACCGGCGCGAACAGCCCGGCGGCGGTCGCGAGCGCCGCCACCTCCAGCCAGGACGCCCGGCGGAGCGGCGAGAGCAGCAGCGCGACCGCGAGCGCCAGGCCCACCAGGCTGCCGGCCGTGAAGAGGGCGCCGGCGAGCAGCGGCGGGAGCAGGCCGAGCGGGCGCGCCACCTCGGCCAGCAGCAGGGGGTACGAGTAGCCGGTCGCCGCCCAGGTCGAGGGTCCGGGCGGCGGCCCAGTAGTCAGAGAAGTCGTTGAACAGGCCGCCGAGCGTGGGGCTGCCCTGGTTCCCCGCGATGCCGGCCACGAAGGACGCGCCGGCGAGGAGGCCGGCCCAGGCGCCGGCGGCGACGCCGCGGCGGGTCAACACCGCGCCGCCTCGCGGGGCGCCGGCCCGCCGGCCCGCGTGGCGGTCAGGACGGCGATCACGATCGCCCACGTCAGCTCCGGCACCTGCCACAGCTGGAGGTACGGGTTGCTGATTGCTCCGATGGGGTACGCAGGCGCGAGCTTGGAGCTGCCGAGCAGCCACCAGAGGACGGTCCCGGCGACCAGGCCGGCCCACCAGGGCAGGCCGGCCCGGCGCAGGAGCGCCGCCGTGAGCGCGCCCCAGGCCAGCACCTGCGCGGGGGTGACGAGCCACATCAGCCGGAACCAGCCCGGGCGCGGAGGCAGGTACGACCAGATGGGGCTCTGGAACTCGTAGAAGATCCAGAGGTCGCCCGTCACGACCAGCGCCATCCCGATGCCGAGACCGATTGGCCAGGCCGTGCCCAGACGGCGAAGGACGAGCGCCGCGACCGCGCCGAGCGCCACGACCAGGGCGGCACTGGCCGGCCACAGGAGGCGGAACCAGCCGGGATGCCAGCCGGCGGCCGTCTCCCGCAGCGGCTCCAGGGCGCGCCCCCCGTAGAAGACCAGCAGCGAGAGCAGCTGACCGTTGCTCACCGCCAGGTGGACCGTCACCAGCCCGAAGAACCACGCCGCCAGGCCCCAGCCGGCGCGCCAGCCCAGGACGGCGGCGAGGAGCGGGAGGGCGAAGGGCACCAGGCTGTACGCGAGCCCGGCGGTCGGAATCCGGGCCACCCGCTCGAGCACCTGCTCGAGCGCCGGGAGCACCAGGAGGCCCACGCCGAGCAGCAGCGCGACCTGGAGCAGGAGCGGGATGCGCCCGCGCAGGGCGCGGACCGGGTGCAGGTGGGCATCGGCGGCGCAGGCGACCAGGTCGAGCGCGGCACGGAGGTTGAACGGCATGCCCTCCAGCACCACCTCCATCTCCGACTGGTACCGCTCGCGCCAGGGCCGCGGGTAGAGCAGCAGCAGCCGCTTCACGACTGCGTCTCCAGGCGGTTCAGGCCGGTCCGCGCGACGGCCCGCATGCGTTCCAGCCGGTCGCGGGCGAGGGAGATGCCGGCGCCGGTGATCCGGTACGGCCGGCGCCGGTCCTCGGGAGGCAGGGCCTCGACCAGGCCCAGCGCCTCGAGCCGCGACAGCGCGGCGTACAGGGTGCCCGGGCCGAGGACCAGCCCGGAGACCTCGCGGACGTCCTTGATGATCGCGTAGCCGTGCCGGGGCCCGGGGAGCAGGCTGGTGAGGATCAGGACGGCCGCCTCCTCGAACCGGCCCAGCCCCGCCAGCTCGTTCGGTGGACGTTGCATCGCCGCACGATATACCAACGGTCGCTATAGCCGCAACCCGTGGTCCGATCGCCCCGGCGCTGTCGATCCGGGCTCCCACCGTACGTTGGTCTGCCATGGAACTGACCGACGTCATGCGCGGCGCGGCGAGCATCCGCCGATTCCGCCCCGACCCCGTGCCGGACGCGGTGCTCTACCGCGTCCTCGACTCCGCCCGGTTCGCGCCCAGCGGCGGCAACCGCCAGGGCTGGCGCGTCGTCGTCGTGCGCGAGGAGGCGACGCGGCGGCGGCTGCGCGACCTGTACCTGCGCAGCTGGTCCGAGTACCACCAGCCGGTGTTCCGGCGCATGGGCCGGGGGCCGAGCCCCGCCGACGACTACGCGGAGCACCTCGACGAGGTGCCGGTGCACCTGATCGTCCTGGTCGAGCGGGCGGCGCTGGTCACCACGATCGCGCCGCTCGACGCCTCGCGGGTCGTCGCGGGCGCGTCCATCTACCCGTTCGTGCACAACGTCGCGCTGGCGCTCCGCGCGGAGGGCCTGGGCACCACGCTGAGCACGGTGCTCGTCCCGGTCGAAGCCGAGGTGGCCGAGCTGCTGGGCATCCCGGCCGAGTACGCGCTGGCGGCGCACCTGGGCGTGGGCTGGCCGGCCGAGCCGCACCCGTCGCGGCTGCGGCGCCGGCCGGTGGAGGAGTTCGCGACGCGGGAGCGGTTCGACGGCGAACCGCTGCGCGCGTCGGAGTCGGCATAACCGACTAGGTGATCGGCATTACCGACTGACGGGCCGGCCGCGGAGGTCCCGTGCGACAATCGGTGCGGGCAGGCCTGTGGACCGGTACGCGATCTTCGTCGATGTGGGGTACGTGGTGGCGTCGGTCGCCGAGCTGCTGGCGGGCTCGGCCGGGCGGCACCTCGTGAGCTGCGATTATGGGCAGCTCGTGCGCAGCCTCGAGGCACAGGCATCGGGCGACTGTGGCGTGCCGCTCCTGCGCACGTACTGGTACGACGCGAGCATGAGCGGCCAGCCGGAGCACGACCAGCTGACGGTGGCGGACCTGCCCGGCGTGCGGCTCCGCCTCGGCCGCCTGGTCCGCGGCGAGCAGAAGGGCGTGGACAGCCGCCTGGTCCGCGACCTGATCGTGCTCGCGCGCGACCACGCGATGGTGGCGGCGTACCTGCTGGCCGGCGACGAGGACATCTGCGAGGGTGTGGCCGAGGCCCAGGACCACGGCGTCCGGGTCACGGTGCTCGGGGTGCCGGGCGTCAACCAGAGCCGGCTGCTCATGCAGCAGTCGGACGAGCACCGGGTGCTGCCCGAGGAGTTCTGGCGCAGCCACTTCCGCCTGCTGGAGCCGGCACGGGAGCGGCCGGCGCCGGCGGTCCCGGCCCGCGACGAGGCGCCCGGAGCGGCCCGGCCCGAGCCCGCCCGCGGCGGGTACGACCCGGGCATGCTGGCGGCGTTCGCGCGGGCGGCGCACGGGGGCGACGGCGCGGACTCGGTGGAGGCGCTGCTGCGGCAGACCAGCGCCGAGGTCGCCGCGTTCGAGGAGCGGGCGGCGGAGGCGGGCCGCGACTTCGCGCGCGAGCTGCTGCTGGAGGCCACGCCGCTCGACATCGAGCGCCTGCTCAAGATCACGGGCTGGCAGGTCCCCCGCGACCTGGACGTCCGGCTGCTGCGCCACGCCGAGCAGCGGGTCGGCTACCTGTGGGAGCGCCCGGAGCTCAAGCCGATCGTGCGCAGCGGCTTCTGGGAGGAGTTCCGCCGCAGCGCGTCGTCCCGCGCCCAGGCGGGCTAGCCGCCCCCGCCCGAGCGCTTGCGGCGCTCGTTCGCCGTCGCGATCAGGACCAGGGCCGTGAACGGGGCCGCCTCGATCAGCCCGTAGAGGATCGACCGCCACAGGGGCTGGTTGAACCCCGTCAGGTTGAGCAGGAACAGCACGACCGCCAGGGGCGGGAACACGATCGCGGCCTGGACGGAGGGCGGCAGGGCCTCCCAGCGCTGGAGCATCGGGCTCCAGGATAGGCGTGTCGAGGGACTTGTCTATGGCCGGTCGCTCGCCATGCGCCCACTCTCGCGGGCTGGCCGTAACGTCCAGCGTGGGTACACAGCCTGGAGGTGGCCCAAGCACCGGCGAGTCCCGGATCAGACCGCCGGTCCGGAAGTTCGGCATCCTCCCCCTCTCAGCGGGATCGGCGTACGGCACGCCGGTCCCGCCACTTCATCAGAGTCGGTTTCTCCGACTCACTCGTCGGCAAATCCGACTCGTGCGGTACACTGCCGGCCGTGCCCACCTCGGTCGCCCAGGCCCTGTTCGGCTCCGAGACCCTGCCCCGCCTGCTGGCCGCCCTGGCCGCCGAGCCCGACCGCCGCTTCACCGCCGGCGAGCTCGAGGCCCAGATCGGCGCCAGCCACGACAGCACGTTCCGGGCCCTCCAGCGCGCCGTGGTGACCGGCCTGGTCGACCGCGAGCAGGTCGGCCGGCAGTTCGTCTACCGCATCCAGGTGGACTCGCCGATCTTCCCCGAGATCAAGACGCTCCTCTCCAAGCTTGCCGGCCCCGCCGAGGCGCTGCGCCGCGCGCTGGCCGGGCTGGGGCCGCCCGAGGTCGAGGTCGCGTTCGTGTTCGGCTCCGCCGCGCGCGCCCAGGACACGCTGGCCAGCGACCTGGACGTCTTCGTGGTCGGCGACGTCTCGCGCTTCGCCCTGTCGCGGCAGCTCGCCGAGGCTGAGCGCGAGCTGGGCCGCGAGGTCAACGCGATGGCGTACCCGCGCCAGGAGCTGGCCGCCCGGCTGGCCGCCGGCGACGGCTTCCTGCTCGAGGTCTGGGCCAAGCCCAAGCTGATGCTGGTCGGCCGCGAGGAGGACCTCCCCGCCGCCGGGACGGCCGAGTAGAGGAGACTTGCAGCCAGCCGTGGACACCGAGG
>VBJR01000090.1:1561-17162 GCA_005880175.1 Chloroflexota bacterium | reverse complement strand
ACGGCCGGGCAACCGGGGCTGCCGGCCGGGTCGAACCTGTGGTGGATCAGGTGTCGCCTGCTCCAGAGCAGCTACGAGCGAGCCCCGATGCTCGAGCAAGTCCTGACGAGCACCGTGCGCGCCGTGCAGGCGCTGACCACGCGCGACGAGGTCCTGGGTGGCAGCACCGGCCTGCCAGGCCAGCACTTCCAGCTCGCCGACACGCCGGTCGTGGCGCTCGACCAGCCGCTGCAGCTGACCGGGGCGGATGGAAGGCGTGTCCGGGTGAGCAGCGTCCAGGTCGAGGTGGACGAAGGCGCCGGCGGCGGCTTCCTGGCCTGGCAGGAGGTCCAGGACTTCTACGGCTCGGGCCCAGACGACCCGCACTTCGTCGTGAACCGCACTGCCGGCGTCGTCCTCTTCGGCGACGGCCGCACAGGCCGCATCCCTGTCGCCAACCCGCAGAACGCGAACGCGAACGTGGTCGCGCGTATCTACCGCTCCGGCGGAGGCACGGGCGGCAACGTCGGCGCGGGGATGGTCACGCAGCTCCAGACCACGGTCCAGTCGGTGGACTCGGTCGTGAACCTCCGGCCGGCGCAGGGCGGCGCCGACGAGGAGACCCTTGACCACGCCAAGCTCCGCGCGCCGCAGGAGCTGAAGAACAAAGGCCGCGCGGTGACCGCCGAGGACTTCGAGTCGCTGGCAGCGGAGACTCCGGGGGCGCTGGTGCGTCGCGCCAGGGCGCTGCCGCTTACGAACCCGCGCTTCCCGGGCGTCGAGCTGCCAGGGGTGGTGACGGTGATCGTCGTGCCCGAGAGCGACCGTCCCAACCCCACTCCCAACCAGACGACGCTCTCGCTCGTATGTGGATATCTCAACGAGCACCGTCTGCTCACCTCGGAGGTCTACGTGACGCCTCCGTCCTACCGGCTGGTGCGCATCCAGGTCCGGGTCGTGGTCGATCCGACCGGAGACCTGGGAGAGGTGGGGCGCCTGGTGGCGGACGGGCTGACGGCGTACTTTCACCCGCTTACCGGTGGCGAGCAGTGCCAAGGCTGGGAATTCGGAGGGACGATCTACTACTCGCAGGTCTACCGGCGGATCGTGGACGTCCCGCAGGTGTCCCGCATCCAGGAGAACCAGCTGACGATCTGGCTGGACGGCGTGGCCCAGCTGCCCTGCCGGGACGTCGCGCTGAACCCTGGCGAGCTCCTCTACTCGACGGGCCACGAGGTCCTCGTGGACTACGGAGCGCAGGCATGAGCGCGCTGGTCGCGTCTCCGGCCTCGGGCCGGCCGCGCACCGGTGGCGAGCTCATGCTCGGGGGCCGTGCCGGCTGGCGGGCGGCCGCGCTGCAGGGGGTCGTGCTGTCCGGCGACGGGCAGAGCGTCCAGTTGGCCACGGTGCCGGGCGCCGGGCGGCCGCTGGTCGATGCGGCCGGCGACCTCGGCGGCCTCGCGCTGCCCGCGGGCATCTGCGTCGACGAACAGGAGCGCGTCTACGTGCTGGACCGCGAGGCCTGCCTGGTCCGCAGGTACGATCCGTGCACGGGACGCTTCGAGACCCTGCCCTGCCTCGGCGGCGCCGGCTCGGAGCCGAGGCGGCTGCTCGAGCCGCGGGGGATCGCTTGGTCCCGGCGCGGCGACCTGCTGGTCGCAGACACCGGCAACCGGCGGGTGCAGGTCTTCTCGCTGAAGGGCCTGACCCTGCGTGGCGTGTGGGCGCCCCCGTTCCGAACTGGACCGGGAGTGGCCGGCGCGCCGCCCGCCGACTGGGATCCGTGGGACGTCGCCGTGGACAGCATGGGCTGCGTACGCATCTGCGACCGTGCCGGCGGCGCGATCCACGTCTTCGATCCGAGCTGGCGCTGGCTCGCGGCGCACGACGGCGGCGTGCCCGGTCGGCTCGTCAGGCCGATCCGGATCGCGCTCGACTGCCGGGATCGCCTCTACGTCGTCCAGGAGGATCGGGCCACGGTCACGGTTCTCGATCGCGAGGGCCGGTACGTGGACTCGGTCCAGGTGACCAGCGACGTCGGCGCACCCTTCTGCCCGGTGGCGGTCGCGGTCGACGACCAGGGCAACCTGTACGCTGCGGACCCGCTGTCGGGCGGCGTCCGGCGGCTCCCCGGCGAAGGCCAGCTCGGGGACGCCCGTGCGTGCACCGGCATCTCGGGCCGGGCGGCCGCGCTCGCGTACGACCCCTCGGGCCACCAGGTGGTCGCGGCCGGCGCCTCCGGGGGCGTGTCCGTTCTCCCGCTCGACGGCGCGTTCGAGCACGCGGGCACGTACGTGTCGGACGCCCTCGATGGTGGCGCCCAGGCGTGCGTCTGGGACCGGGTGCAGATCGACGCGGATGTGCCCGCGGGCACCTCGCTGCGGATCGAGACGCTGACCGCGGAGTCGAGGAAGGCCCTCGACGAGGTGCTCGCGCTGCCCCAGGAGCGCTGGTCCAATGGCCAGGTCATCGCGGCGCAGCCCGAGCCCGCCTGGACCTGCCTGGTGCTGAGCACCCCAGGCCGCTTCCTCTGGCTGAGGCTGACGCTGTCGGGGGGCGACCGGACGCCGGTGGTGCGCACGGTCCGCCTGCGCTACCCGCGGCGCTCGTCGCTGCGCCACCTGCCGGCGGTGTTTCGCGACGAGCCCACCAGCGCGCAGTTCCTCGACCGCTTCCTGAGCATCCCGGACGCGATCAGGGAGCCGATCGTCGAGAAGGTCGCAGAATTCGCCCGCTTCCTGGACCCGCGGGCCACGCCCGCCACCGTGCCGGCGGGGTCGGGACGGCAGGACTTCCTGACGTGGCTCGCCGGCTGGCTGGACCTCGCCCTGGAGCGGCACTGGCCGCTGAGCCGGAGGCGTGACCTCCTGCGCCAGGCCCACCGGCTCTACGCCCTGCGGGGGACGCCGGCCGGGCTGCGGCTGCACATCCGCCTCTACACGGGTGTCGAGGCGCACGTGCTAGAGCACTTCAAGCTGCGGCGCTGGCTCTTCCTGGGCCAGACGCGGCTCGGCGACGACTCCGCGACCTTCGGGCGGGAGGTCGTCCGCCGACTCCAGCTCGGCGAGAGCTCGCGCATCGGCGACTTCGCGCTGGTGGAGGGCGGAGATCCGACCCGTGACCCGTTCGCCGTCTACGCCCACCAGTTCACGGTCTTCGTGCCTCTGCCGGGCGGTGGCACCGAGAACCAGCGTCAGACCGTCAGGCGGATCGTGGAGATGGCGAGCCCGGCATATGCGAAGGGGCTCGTGGAGGTGGTCGAGCCCCGGCTGCGCGTGGGTCGGCAGTCCTTCGTCGGCGTGGACACGGTGATCGGCTGGTACCCGCAGGGCGCGGTTACCGGGCAGGGCAGCCTGGGCGGAGACACGGTCCTCGGGCCGTCGTCCGAAGAGTCCACGCGCCCAACGATGCGCATCGGCCGGCGCTCGCGCGTCGGCTCCAGCAGCGTGATGGACTGAAGGGGGTTCGGGCGCATGGCCATCGCCAAGGGACACGGCGGGTCGAAGACCTGCGTGCAGTGCTCGATCCCGCAGCTGGCACGTCAGAACTACTGGACCGGGAAGCTCCTGGTCGAGCGGGACTTCGTGGACGAGCAGGCGTACTTCATGGGCAAGGAGCGCCGGCACGTCCAGAACCTCCACGGCTCCGGCACCGTGTGCGGCCTCAAGGTGAAGCAGCACCCGAACCCGGCCTGCCAGGCGCAGTACGTGGTCATCGAGCCGGGTGTGGCGATGGACTGCTGCGGCCGCGAGATCGTGGTCGCCCGCGAGGAGCTGCTCGACTTCCGCGATCTGCTGCTCGCGAAGTGGCAGCAGAGTCATCCGGGCGCGACGGGTCTGGACGTGGCGCCGCACACGTTCCAGGTCTGTCTTCGCTACAGGGAATGCCCCACGGAGGAGATCCCCGCCCTCTTCGACGAGTGCGGCTGTGACGACACGGCATGCCGGCCCAACCGGATCCTGGAGGCCCACGGCTACGACGTGGTGCTGGACCCGCCGTCCGGCGATGTCGATCCGATCACCAGCCGCCTGCGGTGGCGGGGGACGATCGGGGTGGCCGGCGCGGTCCGGGTCGTCGCGGACGCGGCCAACCGCTCCCTCTACGTGCTGACCGGCGACGCTCCTGCCGCCGTGTACCAGGTCGACGCGCTGACGCAGGCAGTGCTGGCGTCCCACGCGTTCGCGGGACAGACCGGCCTCGACCTGGCGCTCTCGACGGACCGGACGCTCCTCTACGTCGCGTTGGGCAGCGCCGGCGGCGACGCCTCGATCGCGGCCCTCACCACCGGCGCCCTGGCCGACGCGCCGGCCAGCACGGTGCAGCTGACCGGGTCGCAGGACGGCGCGGTGCGGCTGGCGGTGGGCCCCGACGGCCGTGTGTACGCGTCCGACCCAGAGCAGAACCAGCTCGTCGTGCTGGGGGCGGACCTGGCCCAGGCCGGCACCATCGGGCTGGGCGGCCCGCCGGCCGACCTCGTGCTGAGCCGTGATGCGGCGCATGTCTACGCGTCGCTTCCCGACCAGTCGGAGATCGCGGCGGTGGCGACCGACGCGTCAAACGTGGTGACCACGATCCCTCTGCCGGGCGCGAAGCCGTCGCTCGTCGCCGCGGCACAGACGCTCGACGGCGACAACCTGGCCGCGCTCGACGTCGCCGCCGGCAAGCTGTACCTGGTCGCCTTCCGGCCCAACGCCGCCAACCCGGCCGACCAGACGGTCCTGCTCGGGGATCCCGTCGCCGGCTTCGCGCACCCGCCGGGTGGCGTCGCGATGTCTCCCGCCGGCAAGTGGGTGTACGTGCTGGAGGAGTCGGCCGTCGACGCCGTGGGCTATGTCCAGCCCGTCGATGCGCATCGCGTCCAGCTGAAGCTGGCGAGTGCGCTGGGCGCCGCGGTGGCCGTGGGGCACGACGCGCGGCAGGTCGTGCTGGCGCCGGACGGTGGGACCGCGTACGTCGCCTACCGAGGGAATGCCCCGGGTGCCGACCCGGGCGGCGTAGCCGTGCTCGACATCGACGAGGACCGCTGCACGGTCAGCGGCTACGTGTGGCAGCAGGCCGTCACCGACGCGATGATCGACAACCTCGCCGGCCGGCGCCTGCTGCCGAGCACGGCGGCGCTGACCGACGTGGTGCGGTGCCTCCTGGACTCGGGCGGTACGGGCGAGCGCGGCGAGCCGGGGCCTCCGGGCCCATCGGGGCCGGCTGGAGCTGCCGGCCCCCCGGGGCCGGTGGGCCCGCGGGGGGCCCAGGGTCTTCAAGGCGTCCCGGGCCCTCAGGGCGACCCGGGCCCACCTGGCGATCAGGGCCCTCAGGGGGACCAGGGTCCGCCTGGCCCCGGCCTCGACCCGAACCTCACGCACGTCTGCGCGATCAGCTGGCCGCACCGCGGCACCCGGACCCGGACGTCGCTCCTCAGGAACGGCCTCTTGCTGGCGTTCGACCAGCCCGTCTTCGTGAGCGATCTGGATACGCATAGTCTGCGGGTGCTCATCAGTCAGAAGGATGCCAGCGGGAACGGATGCTGGTGCGAGCTTCCGGGCGAGGTGTCGGCGGTCGTCTTCGACCCACCGTGCATCACCCGCAACCCGCAAGAGCCCGGCCAAAACGCGCAGGCGAACGGGGTCCACTTCGTGCCGACGGCGCTGCCGGATCCGGTGAAGTTCGGGCAGTACGAGCTGCGCGTGATCCTCGATGGGGACCAGATCCGCGACGCGAAGACCGGCCGCGGGGTGGACGCGGATCACCTGCCGCCCTGGTTCGGGTCGCCGAAGTACCACACGGGCGACGGGGTCGAGGGCGGCACCTTCGAGTCGTACCTGGTCGTCCAGGGATAGGAGAAGCCGATGGCATCAGTCCTCACCGCCCTCGTCGCGCCACCAGCTCCTGTAGTCCGTCCGTGCGCGTGCCCGGCCTGCAAGGGACTCCCGTCTCTGGAGCGGCCGCGCTTCTTCGCTGGCCAGCTACTCACGGAGTCGGAGCTGAACAGCCTGGAGTCGTACGTGCTTGCCAAGAGCCGGCTCCACAACCGCTACCTGCACGGCCCAGGCGTTGTCTGCGGCCTCGAGGTGGTCTGCGGCGACTGCCAGCCCTGGGTGACGGTGAAGCAGGGATACGCGATCGACCCCTGCGGCAACGACGTCGTCGTCGGCACCGACCAGCACGTCGACGTCATGCGCTACATCAGCGACTGCCTGAACGCGCAGCGCTCGGTGCGGCCGACCGGGTGCGACCCCATCGCTCCGCCGAACGACCCCGGCTGCCGCGAA
This sequence comes from Chloroflexota bacterium, assembly GCA_005880175.1. The sequence continues at coordinate 10,917 of VBJR01000090.1, read as the reverse complement.
GGGCTTCAGCAGTGGTGTCTGACCCTCACGTACCAGGAGAAGGAGGCGCGGCCGGTGATGTCGCTGCACCAGCCGGCGGCCTCCTCGCACGGGTCGAGTTGCGGGTGCGCCAGGGGATGCGGCACCTCCGGCGGGGCGGCCTGTACCTGCCAGCCGACCGCCCAGGCCACCTGCGCCGGGAACGGCAGCAAGGCGTCCGCGGGCGCCTGCGCGACGTATGGCGGCGCCACGCCGGCCGCGCTGGCGCCATGCGAGCCCACGCGGATCTACGAGCAGTTCCGCATCGACCTCGTCCCCAGTGAGGTGAGCTGCGGCTGCTCCGCCACCCTTGAGGACAGGGCCGCTCCGCTGCTCCAGTGCCTGTTCTCCGATACGCTGCTCTGGGAGCTGCTGACCTGCCTGAACCGACTGACCCAGATCGTCGGCACGTGGGTGAAGGCATCCGACTGGCAGGTGCTGTGGCCGCTGCTGTCCGGCAGCCCGAGTCAACGGGTCACCGTTGACCAGCTGCACGACGCGTGCTGCAACCTACGCCAGGCGGTCGTGACCCTGTACGGCAGCGATCCGCTCCAGGTCCGATGCGCGGTTCCCGCGACCCTGGCCGGCCTGACCTGCCCACCCGCGGCGGGCGATCTCGCCGACTACCAGAAGCAGGTCGAGCCGGTGGTCAAGCAGCTGTTCGGCCTTCTCGTTGCATATGGGGTCGACTGCGCCTGCTCGGCCATCATGCCGCGCTGCGCACCGGATCCCAGCGACGACCGGCTCATCCTCGCCTGTCTGACCGTGGACACCACGAGCCAGCAGGTGGTTCATGTCTGTAACTTCCACGGCCGCCGCTTCGCCGGCGCCTTCCCGAGCGTCTCCCACTGGCTCTCGGCGGTGCCCGTGATCCCGGCGCTCAAGTACCTGGTCGAGAAGGCCTGCTGCAGCGGCGATCCGTTCCGCGACGCAGGCGCACTGCTGGCCTACATCCGGCCCGATGTCCGTGAGCGGAGCGCGGTCCTCGGGCAGGCCGCCGGCCTGCCGGCCGCGATCGAATCATTCCTCGCCAGGCTGCTGACCGACGCGGTCCGGCGCCAGCGGCCAGGCGGGTAGGGGGTAGGTCCATGGCCACCGACGTCGAGCGGGTCCACTACTATCCTCGCCAGTACCTCGGGGTCGAGGACTTCCAGGCCGAGCAGGCCTACCACCGCGACATGCGCCGCCGTCACAACCTCGCCCACCACACCTGGGGCGTGGTCGCCGGCCTGGAACTCGTCTTCAGGCAGGCGCAGGGCGCGCAGCCCGGCGCTCCCGGGGACGTCTCGATCTCGCCGGGGCTGGCTGTGGACGCGTTCGGCAGGGAACTCGTCAACCTGGCGCCGTACCAGCTCGACCCCACCCCTTTCAGCCGTCTCGCCGGTGACGACCCGGCGGTCGGGATCTGGATCGCCTACCGGGAGACCGGGGCGTTGCAGCCGCCGACGGGATTCCAGCAGTGCGACCCGGTGAGCCAGTTCGCCAGGACCCAGGAGACGTTCTTCGTCGCCTTCGCGCCGCCAACGCCGGTGAACGCGTCGCTGACGGTCGCCAGCCAGCCGTACATGCCGCCGCCGGCGCCCGCCCCCACCAGCCCGCTCGACCCGTCGCTGCCGCTCGACTCCAGCGTCCCCTACCAGGACCTCCCGGACGACCCGTCAGTCCCCACCTGGTACGTCTACCTCGGCACCGTGAGCTGGAAGCAGGCCAGCGGCCAGGTCCCCGGCGGCTTCGTGGGCGCGGACTCCGACTCTGCCGGACGGATCCATGCCGGGGTGGTGGCGGGGCAGGTGACCACGCCGGGTGAGAAGCTTCTCCTGCGCCGCCGGCAGGATCCGCCTGACGCCGACCTGTCCAGGTTCCTGGTCTGGGTCGGCGGCCGGCTGCAGGTCGCCGGGGAGGTGGTCGCCGAGAGCGACGTGGAGCTCGTGGGCGGCCGGCTGGCTTTCGGAGACCCGACGCTGGAGCCGTCGCTCTGGATGCGCCGCACCGGCAGCGATCTCCGGCTCCACCTCGGCAAGCCGGATACGTCGCAGAAGCTCTCGATCGGGGCGGGCGCCAACAGCGACGGCTCAGCAGACGTGCCGGTGCTGCAGGTGGACAGCCAGGACAGGGTCGTGCTGCCGACGGGCTCCCTGAGCCTCCCGAACGGTTCCATCGGCTTCGGCGCCGGCACGCGACAGATGCTCAACCTCTGGCAGGACGTCTACGGGATCGGGATCCAGGACTTCACGCTCTATTTCCGGACCGACCCGGCCGGGGACTTCCAGAGCGGTCGCCTGCAGGTGGCCGGCGACGTGGAGGTGGGCGGCTCCCTGCTCCTGGGCGGATCGAGGATCCCCTGTGACGTGATCACCGGCGTCGGCGTCGTCAACCAGGACACCAGCGCAGGCGCCATCGACTCGGTGTGGTCGCACACGGTACAGAGCCGGCTGCCGGCGGTCGGGTCGGCGACCGTGCTGGTTGGCCTCGCGGACCTCGTGTGCCACCACGGCGGTGGGGACAGCAAGTGGCGGGCGACGGCTCAGAACATCGCTGTCTCGGGCCGTCAGGTCAGCTTCGACGTTCCCTACCACGTCGAGATGGGCGCGCTGAACAGCTTCACGTGGGCCGTGATCTGCCTGCCATGAACGGTGCGGGAGGTGAGTGCATGTCCACGATCGCGCTCGACGAGCGGCTGCGAGAGCTGTCCGCGGAGCTGACTAGAGGCGAGCGACAACTCATGGCCCTCGACCAGCAGCGGCAGCAGCTGCGGGACACCCTACTCCGGATCAGCGGGGCGATCCAGGTGCTCCGGGAGCTCGCCTCGGATGCGGACGGCGAATCCGCCAGGGCCGCGGCGGGCTGATGGCCGGCACCGCGGCGCTGGTGATCGACAGGCTCGCGTGCGAGTACCAGGTCCCGCCGGCGCACCCGTCGCCGGACCCGCTTCGCTGGCGGCTGGACCACATCGTCCGTACGCGCCTGGCCGCGGCGTGCGCCTCGGCGCTGGAGCCGGCGCTCGATCCGGACGACCCCTCGGTCTGGCTGGTCGATCGGATGGAGTGCGAGCTGGCTACAGACGTCGGCGAGGACGATGATGCGATCGCGCGGGAGCTGGGCGGGGGCCTAGCAGCGGCCATTGCCACAGCGATCGCAGGCGGCACGGGGGGGGATGGAGGGACCGTCCTCCGGTTCGAGGACCAGGCTGCATACGTAGCGCAGTTCGTCTGTGACCTGGCCGACGGTTGGGCGTGGGGGAGGTGGTACTACGCCGGCTTCGACGGATTGCGACCTCTGGCAACCGGCCGGGCCATTGTGACGGCGCTGGTCGAGCGCGCGCCGGACCCATTGGATGCTCTGCTGCGCGTGCAGCGGCTCGGCCGTCTGGATCGCGTGCTGAGCGCGCTCGGCGCCGCCGACGCGACTGCGCTCCTCGATGGGTGCCTGGCTGGCAGCTATACGCCCGGGGTAGCGGTGGAGCCGAGCGACGCGCTGCTGGCCACGTGGCTCGCGACAGCGCCCGGTCATCGGCGCTGGCCTGCCCACACGCTCATTCTGTGGCTTGCTGCCTCGGCCGCCGATCAGGCCCCGAAGGCGAGCCGCGTGGCGTCGGCGTACGGAGTGCTCCTTCGTCTCGCCGCTGCGGCCCGAGGTGAGGCCCACCCCGGCACGGCGAACGTTGGAGCCATCGCTGATACCGGGCAGTCCCTGCAGGCGCTGGCGGCGCTGCTCACGGAATCCGGCTCGCCCGACGCGGGCTCCCCATGGTGGGACACCTCGTTCGCGGCGGTCTTTCTCCTGCTCCCCGCCATGGTGCAGCTAGGCCTGGCCGGTCCGATCGAGGGCGTGAGCCCGGAGGCGCTCGCCACTCTACGGCTGCTCGTCGCAGCCAGGTGTTTGGGCCGGCAGCGGGCTGCCGAGGTGATGTCTGACCCCGCCGTCCAGTTCGCCGTCGGTGCCGATGAGCGCGCGCACCAGCTTTGCCGTGAGGGTCCAGACGAGATGGAGCTGGCCGCGCGATCTGTCTGGATGGCGCTGGAGCGCCCCCCGGCCGGCACTCCGGCTCTGGTGGGCAGACGCCGTGCGTCGCTGCTGCTAAGCCACGCCGTGCTGCGCCGGTTCGCTCGAAGCCTGGTCGGATTCGGCGCGAGCTCCTTCGAGCACATCCGGCGCAATTTCCTCGCCGGCCCTGGCGAGGTACGTGCGAGTGAAGCGGAGATTGAGGTCCGGCTGCCAGCCGTGCCCCTGCGGCTCGTGTTGCGCATCGCCGGTTTCGACGGTGAGGTTGCAGCACCGCCCTGGCTCGGGGACCGCACGCTGACGCTGCGGCTCCCGCAGGAGCGACTGCGGTGCAGGTGCTCGCAAGCGAGCCCTTCCACTCTCCGGCTGAAGACCTCGAAGCCAGGTTCCGCTGGCTCGACCTGCTGCTTCGCCGGCAGGTGCTCCGCCTGCGGGCCGCGAACCTTGTCACGGAGGACGAGTACCGCGGCCTCTACATTCCCGACTCGCATGTCGATGCGCTGCTGGCGGCGAATGGCGGCGTCCACGGTGGGCCCGTGCTGGAGTCGTTGAGCCTGGCGATCGAGTCCGCGGCGCGGAGCATCGACGCCAGGACCGAGGCAACCCGGCGGCGAGGAGATCGTATGCCGCTGGCGATCCTGGCAGAACGCTTCGAGCTGTCCGCTTTCGAGCTGGATGTTCTGTTCATAGCAGTGGTGGTCGATATCGAACCTCGCTACGAGGCGCTGTTCGGCTATGTCCAGAACGACGTCGCCAGGAAGCGTCCGACCGTGGATCTGGTGTTGACGCTGCTGAGCGGACCGGTCGCGGACCGCTTCGAGCTCATGCGCTGCGTGGGTCCGGACTGCGGGCTGGTTCGCGCGGGCCTGGTGCGGCTGGTCGAGGACACCCGCGACCCGATGTCGTCACAGCTCAGCCGCTACCTGCGGTCGGATCGGTGGGTAGTGGACATCTGTATCGGTCACGATCGGCTGGAGGCGCGTCTTGGCAGCGTAGCGACGATCGTGGCGAGACCTCGAGCCATGGAGGGTCATCCGAGGCCGATTGCCCACCAAAGCGACCGGCCCACGCTCCTGCACGGGCCGGACCGTGCGGGTCGGCAGGAGGCTGCGGAGGCGATGGCCGCGGGCGTATCGAGGTCGCTGCTCCGTGTCGACCTTGATCGGCTCGACGCCACCGACCTGACTCTCGGTGAGGCGGTGGACCTGGTCAGGAGGGAGTCGATCTATCGGGGCGCCGTGCTCTACCTGGAGACCGGTGACGACGAGGGCCGGCTCGCGCAGGTTGTGCGGAGCGTGGAGGCAGGTGCGATCGTCGGCTCGTCCCGCCCGTTCGACCGCGGAGCGGGCGATCCGCTGGTAGTCCAGATCCAGGTTCCCGCTCCCTCGTTTGAGGACCGGAAGGAGGCCTGGCGCACGGCCCTTGCCGGTGTCGAGGGGGCGGACGCGCCGGCGCTCGCCGAGCTGAGGCTGACGCGCGAACAGATCGCCCTAGCTGCGGAGGCCGCCGCCACGTCCACGGGCGGCATGACGCCAACAGGAGTCGTGATGGCGGCGAGGAGACAGCAGAGGCATGGGCTGAACCGCCTCGCGCAGAAGGTGGAGCCGCACGGCCGCTGGCAGGACCTCGTGCTCCGTCCAGAGGCGCTCGCGCGGCTCCAGGAGATATGCGCCGCGGCGAGACACCGCCGGCTGGTCCACGAGCAGTGGGGCTTCGCCCGCAAGCTCTCGCTGGGCAAGGGCCTGAACGCCCTGTTCTCGGGGCCGAGCGGGACCGGCAAGACGATGAGCGCGCGGGTCATCGCGGCCGAGCTGGCCCTCGATCTGTACCGGATCGACCTGTCGGCGACGGTCAGCAAATACATCGGCGAGACCGAGAAGAACCTGAGCCGGATCTTCCAGGAGGCGCAGACCAGCGACGTCATCCTGTTCTTCGACGAGGCGGACGCGCTCTTCGGGAAGCGGTCGGAGGTCAAGGACGCTCATGACCGCTACGCCAATATCGAGGTCGCCTACCTACTCCAGCGGATCGAGGAGTACGAGGGCATCGTGATCCTGGCAACCAACCAGGCAGACAACGTCGACGATGCGTTCGCACGGCGCATGCAACACTCTGTCGAATTCGCATTCCCAGACGTGGCGGAGCGCGAGAGGATCTGGCGGAAGGTGTTTCCAGCCGAGGTGCCACTGGCCGATGACGTCAACTTCGGGTTCCTGGCACGCCAGTTCAAGCTGACGGGGGGAAACATCCGCAACGTAGCGCTGGCTGCAGCGTTCAGCGCCGCGGAGGACGGCCGGGACGCGATCAAGATGCGACATCTGATCGTGGCAACGGCGCGTGAGCTGTCCAAGCTCGGTCAGTTGCCGTCGCGGAGGGAGTTCCGCGAGTTCTATGAGCATGTCTCTCGGCTCTGTTGAGCGGTGAAGGCGACATGGTCGGCACCAGCCCATCGGGTCTCGGAAGTCGCGGCCGCACCGACGCAACTGGTACGGACGGCGGCCGCCACGCCGACTCGTTGGATGCGGCCGCCAGTGAACGGTGTGGGCATTCTCGAACACCCTGCTCTCGAGCATTCGACCTCGTCGCGCCTGCGCTCCGACATGTTGGATGGCGTCCAAGCAGGCCGCGGCAACGCTGCAGCGCAGAGGCTATTGTCGGCCTTGCCGCAGCCGAAAGCCACTCTGCTAATGAGCACGACTCAGGCCCTGCCAGCGGACGTGAACGTCGGATTCAATTGGATGGACCGCAGGAACATGCTGCTCCGTGCGATCAATCAGGAAGAGACTTATATGGTTGCCCAATGGGGCCACGATTCGGCGCCTCAGTTCACGAGGAAGCGCCATGTGAAGTTCGATACGGTCGTGGAGGCACTGAGCGACCTCACAGCAGCACAGGCGAAGCTGGTCGAGAGCGCATACGGGCACCACGAGAACCGGACGCTTCAAAATGACATCTTCGGCGGTGGCCAGTCGGGTTTCGACAGCGACCTGACCTACGATGAGCGCCTCCGCATCGACGCACTCCTCGGCGGAACACTCGCGGCTGCGGGCGAATCACCAGATCAGGCGGCGGCGCACCGGATCGACGCCGACGCGGCCGAGCTCCACTCGCTACTGCACGGAGACCTCGGGGAGGACCAGGTCCGACGCGTGATGACCCTCCTGCGGCGCAGCGCTGAGGCGAACGAGCAACTCCGTGTGGCCTATGCAGCCGCCAGCGTTAACTCCTTGGACGACGATCTGTATTCGATGGACGAGCTCCCATTCTTGCGAGCGCGGATGCTCCTAAACGGCGATATCTCGGGAGCGGACTCGATCGAGGTCGATGCCGCCAAGACCCGGATCGCGGCGATCGACGCGAAGGTCGCCCAGCTGCAGGAGCCTGCTGCCGTTTTCATGAATGCCGGTGTCGGGTTCATCATGCCTGCGGGTGCAATGCCGGTGTATCTCGAGGTCAAGAACCNNCTCACTGCCGAGACACGCGACCAAGCCGTATCCCGGGCCGGAGGAGCCACGGTCGGTGCGAGCCTGGTTGTCACACGTCCTGACGACTCGAGTGCGACTCAGGCCGAGGACGTGAATGCGACACAAGCCGAGGACGTGGATGCGACAAAAGCCGAGGACGCGCCGAGCTCCCGCATAGTTGACACGCCATGGGACATTGATGAGCTGGCGAGCATCGTCGGCGGCGCGGACGCGGCGATAGTACGCGCGGCGGCCTCAGACGACCCCGCAGCGATGACGGCCGCCCAGCTCCGCAAGTCCTCGGAAGCCGACGATCTGTCGGCCGAGCAGTTGACGGCCGCCCTTCGAGGTCTTCGCGACGAGGCAGAAATGCGGGCCCAGCGCGCGCTGCCCGGTGGCACTAGGGAAGAGGTCTCGGCGAAGGCCAAGACAATCGCCGAGGGCTACTTCGTACAACTCCGCACGGCGTACGACGGCCTGGCCGGCGGCGGGAATCTGGACACTCTCCTGGCGGGTACCGGCGAGGAGGCCGACGCACAGCTCAACAAGAAGTTGATGAACGAGAGTGGTGAGCTGGAGGCTATCGACGAGCTTATTCTGGCATTGAGCGGCGATCGGAAGGACGTGGCCGCAGTACAGCGCGCGCTCCGCAATAAATCCGCTGGGGAGATCAGGGAATTGAGGCAGCTGTACCAGACGCGCACTGGGAAGGCGCTCGGCAAGGAGCTCTTCGGGGACGCACCAACGCAGGCGGGTGGAGACAACCCTGAATTTAACGGTAGATTTCTGGTTGACCAGGGTAAAGCCTCGGGAACCGGTCGGCTCAACCTCGAGGACTATCTGCAGCGTCCCGACCACGAGGGTGGACTCGACGAGGTGCTCTACATCGCGGCTCGTGCCGAGCGCGAGTACGAATACACGATCGAGCACCGAGGGAAGACCGGTTGGTGGCGCGACGTCTGGGGCAACGAGCAGCGCGCACTGCTCAACGAGACGATCGCAACGGTGCGCGAGTTGCTGTCCGAGTACCTCGTCGGCGTGAGATGGACTTTCGGCATCGTGCTGAACCCATCGTGGACAAGTTCAGTAAAGGCGCACGGGATCATACTGGACCTGCGTCTCGCGCGGGCTACGATCCGTGGCGACCGCGCCGCGTACGAGAAGGCGACTGCAGAGCTGCGCACCACCTTTGAGGCCGTCGCCGCGTTCGCCCTCCAAGTGGCGCTTACGGCAGTGCTGGGGCCGATCGCCGAGCTCGCCGAGAGCGCGCTAGCCGCGCAAGTCCTGGAGGCGGCCGTAGGCACCGCCTCCACCGTCGGGGCCAACCTCGCGGTCTACGGCAGCGACTACTCCGTCGCCATGCTGAAATCTGACCTGATCTACGGGATGACCGGCCCCCTGGGGCCGGCGGGCGTCAACAAGCTTCTCGGGCCTTACGCGAAGGCGCTCGCTGAGAGGCTCGGCGCGAAGGCTTCAGCCGGGATCATCGAGCTGGCCGGCACCGTAACCTCGATGGAGATCGGCGCAGGGGCGCAGGGCGAATCAGCCGATCTCAGCCTCAAGAGCATCGCCGTAACGCATGGCATGGGGAAGGCTGCTGGCACCATCATCAAGACGGTGAGGGCCGGTCCCAGGTACAGAGGGGCCGCGTCGCCCGCTGAAATCACCGCGTTGGCGCAGGCGGAAATCGCAAGAGGGCGTACGGCTCCTAGCACTCCGTCGGTGGAGGCCACCACCTCGGTGCTGGCCGAGGTCGGCCCGGGCCACGTTCCCGCTGCGGTGGATGAGCCTGGCCCGGGCGAGCGGACCATGGTCGATTACGCCGCGGGCTCGGCGCCCGAGTCGAGCACTGGCCCCGAGACGGAGGTGGGC